>JAJZOE010000036.1 GCA_021829145.1 bacterium
TACTGTTGCTTTGAGATAGTATGTTAAGGCTTCATTTCCATAGAACAGTCCTGTCTATTATTGCCAGTTTTCTATGATGTCCTTCGGTGAAGATTACTTGTATGCCTGAGTGGTGAAGGTTAGGTATAGACTCTGAAGTTTCACTACTCGTATAGTTATTGTTTTGTTCTAGTGGGTCTTTAGTATTAACTATTACTCTTACGCCTCTTTTCTTTAGTTTTATAAATATAGGTAGAGGAATATATGACTGTTTATTAGTAATAAACGAGCTTTCTATTATTGCTTCATACATACAGTACCAAGAAATGGTATGTCCAGGAAGAGAAAGCCATGAATTCTCTAAAACATAACTTTGAGTATTGTTTGACCTACTTTCAGTTTCCAAGAGATAGGTGGCGTTCCATAAGGTCCACTAACATATTAGAGAGAGAATTCCGGGAAATAGGACTAGTGTCATTCCATAAACCATTAACGTCTTCAGCACCAGACCATTCTCCTGCTATACCAGCATGGGAATACGAAACATTATCGATTTCAATAATAATAGGTAAGCTAGCAAGCCACTCCTTAAGATTTTTATTTTCGGGCGCATTTAATAAAGTGTGTGTTATTGGGTTATATCCAGTTTGCGTTGAAGGGGTTTCAAAAACATAGATGTAGTCATGGTTGCCGAGTACTAAGTTAATTTTAATCTTATATTAAATCTGTAGAACTCTCAATGACTACCATGTTTTTATAGTACCCTGTGGGCTGGCATTAAAATCATCCGCATAATCACCACAGAAAATAACCTTATCGTAATCGTTAATGACTTTAGAAACTTTTTTCGATAATCCAGTTTTTGTAAGGACATCACCAATTGCTAGTACTTTTGCCATGCCAACTGTATATAGCTAATTGTTCTGACTGTGCAGTTTTCGTATACGTTCGCGAACCGATTCTTGATATTGTGCAGGGTTTTGCATCTGGTGATAGGCGCGAACAGCAATCACCTCAAAACAATCATCATCAACAAGATACACAATCGCCACTTTATGATTTTCCATTTGAACTTTGCGCACATCCGGATTGTCTTTGAATACGGAATTGGCTCTGGGCAAGTTTTCCAAGTTCGCTATAGTTTCCATAGCTTCATCAAAAAACTTCACGGCAGATTCAGTATCTACCAGTTCTTATAAAAGGCCATTAGCTAGCAATATCGTTCTCGGCATCTTCTGTAAGATTGACGCTATACTTTTGCACCATAAAGCTTCTGATATTTTGTTAGAATATCTTTCTTGGCTATGCTTAGTGGTATACGTTTTTTAGGATTTTTAGCAAGTTCAATGCGTCGCTCCAACTCAAGCAGGAACTCTGGGCTGTTTTCATTTACATTAATAACTCTGCTATTTTTCTTGCTCTTATTACAATACATATCACTCATAAAATATATCCGAAATCTTGACGATTAACAGAGGCGAGCTAAAGTAAGACGAGTATAAGATTTAGGCAACATAAATGCTTGCAAGATAAGCATAAAATGTAAAAAAGTTTGTATATTATTACATAGTTTGGTATATTGCGGAAATATAGTTCAGTTTAATAAGGAAGAGCTTTTATGTCTATTGAAAATAATGGTGAAAGAGCAAAAAACATTTCAAGAGGTCCATTAAGTCGTATGTCTGTTGGTCTTGCTTTAGCAGGATCAATATTAGCTATTTCTAGTGGTAATGTATCCGCCCAAGAACATCACGCTTCTAAGTATCCCGCACCAGGTCCAGATATTTTATTGGCTGGATCTCATCACGCCGAGCGGGCATTGAACCTAACTCCTACATATGTAAACCCATCTAATGCTCAAGCTGGCGAGGGTCCATATTTAAGAAAAGGTGCTAAAGTTATTGTCGACTGTGCTATAAAAGGCCCTGCTGGGGTAATGCAATCAAACGAAAACACTTGGTGGTATCATGTCGAACAACCAAAACAAGGTTATGGTGGATACTATGTTCCGGCAGCAAGTATGCGTTCAAAGACAGATAAAGGACCTCGTAGGTTTTGGCCAGTAGTTGACCCTGCCGTACCAAATTGTCCCGTTCCTGAGACTACGACAAACAATATACAACCACAACCACAACCACAAGCTCCTCAATATCCGAGTGAAGAAACTCAAGCAAGCCCTACGACTTTTTCTGATTACATTAATGCTTCTGGTACTGGTCCACGACTTCCAGCAAACACTTGGTTTAAGATCAAATGCTTTGAAGTTGGCCCAGGCGCAGTAGCTCCTAGCGCAGCAACTGACCCACAATTCCCAGGTAAAGCTACTTGGTATGTTTTGGCGGATCCTCAGTATGCCGCCCACCCCTATGTTGCATCAAATACTTTCATGAATGGCGGGCCTACCTCTACTCTGGCTGTTAATACAGATGTACCAATGTGCGCGGATTCCTTATATAAATAAAATATAAGCAATGTTTACCCGATAATCCTTGCTAAATACAGCAGACAACCTTTGCATACTAAACAATCGATTAACGGTGAATACATCAAAGCATACCCAGATATAGAGCATAAATGACATATTAAAATCTCTATGATGTTTTGCGACCGAGTGTTATTAACTTGGTCAGAGTATCGACAATATTAGTAAGAACCAGCCTAAATCGGCAAAAACTAATGTAGCAAAAGGCAACCGCAGCAAGTCTATCGTCCTTATAGCCTAGCTAACTCGTAATGAACGATGTTATATTACATACATTAACGAAGTGCTACCGTCCGATATAACATATGAATGTCGATAAAGCCACCCTCAGCAAAATTCTAACCGGCGATGAGATATTAGAAGTTCCATTCTACCAGAGGGGCTATGTATGGCGCGAGGACCAATGGAGTCGCCTGCTTGAAGATATGGAGTACTTAACAATATCGGGTAGAAGTTATTTTATTGGTTCTATCATCCTTAAACAGCGCCCAACTAGCATCGGCCAACTCCATAAACGCACCATTATAGATGGCCAACAACGGTTAACTACGCTTAGCCTTTTTTTCAAAGTTCTTGCTCTTAAGCATAAAACAATGGGTAAATTCGACCGTCGCTTTCGCTTAGAAGACGAGGAACTAGCCATAAAGCATTCGTACCGTGACTCAGATGCATTTAGGCGCGCCTTAGATACTGTAACTGCAGAAGAGCTTGAAGGTAGCGATAATATTACCAAATGTTTTAACTACTTTATAAGGAATTTAGACCCAGAAAAATTGGACTTTGATGAAATACTTAAAAACCTGCTTTTTGTTGCCATAAATTTGGACTATGAAGAAGATGAACAACAGATATTTGATACGATTAACTCACTAGGAGTTAAGCTGACAACCGCTGAACTCCTTAAGAACCATTTCTTCAAAGATAACGACATCGAGTCTTACAAGTTTTATTGGGAGGAAGTCTTCGAGAAGGATAAGGAGTCTGTACAATATTGGGAACAAGAGATAACAACCGGCCGTCTCAAGCGTACAATCGCAGACCTTTTCTTCTATGCATTTTTGCAGATAAAAGTCCAAGACAGAGCACTAGCAATTGATACTAAAGACAAGCTACTTTACGCCAAAGTCGAGAGATTATTCGAATCATACAAACATTTTACAAAGCGTATCGAGACTAAAAAGTTCTTAGGGGAAATGAAGCATTATGCAATCTTATTTCGCTCGACTTTTGATCCGGGCAGCGTAAACCAACCAATAGAGGCAGATAATTCGATTAGCCGTATCAATAATGTAATATTCGGTCTGGACTCCTCCGTTTTAATTCCATACGTATTGTTTGTTGCCGGCAAAACTAAAGACGATAGCCAAGCTCTTTCGCGTATTCTAAAAGCGGTAGAAACATATATGGTTCGACGCATAATAGTACGAGCAAACACAAAACAATACAATAATTTCTTTACTGAATCGCTCATACTTAACGATATACATACAGCCGAAGGCTTCAGGGACTTTCTGCAAACTAGAGGGGATAAGTTGTTATATATGCCAAACGACGAGCAATTACTCGATGGCTTTAATAATTCTCACTTAACAAATGGATACGCCAGAGGAATTTTGTATTTACTAGAGTCAGAAATGAGAGACTACAGAAGACATAGCAATAATTTATTAGCTCTTAAAAAATACAGTCTTGAACATTTAATGCCTAAAAAATGGGAGAACAAATGGGGAGAAGTAGCAGATCAGGAAGCCAAAGATTATCGTAATCATAAACTGCTAACCCTAGGTAATCTAGCGTTGATTACTCAGACTCTAAATACAACAATTAATGATTCAGATTGGCAAACAAAACTTGATGGCAGGGGCAATCACAAGGGGTTACGTGCATACGCATCCGGATTAGAAACTTCCGATTATCTATCATGCAAAACTTGGGACGAGACTGCTATACAAGATAGGGCACTCGCACTATACGACCATGCTGTATTAACCTGGAAGCTGTAATATGAACCAAGAGTTGGACAATAAAATCTTAGACTTAATTAGCTACTACAGTGAATATCTAGATACAGAAGAACCTAACTTTAGGAAACAAAATGCTCAGAATAAGTTGTGGATTATCGAAAACCTATTAGATACTGCTAGGCTCCATAAACTGAGCGACAATCAATATATCGAAACTTTTCGAGATATTTACAATCACATCAATCCTACTTCTCGTAATTGGAAAAAAGACAATTCAGCTGTGTTAAGTCAAAGAGCGGAATTTACTCAGGCTGTAATACATCTGAATGAAACTACGCATAAGCATCGCTTTGACGTTATCAATGACTTAACTGGCAGTGGATCCTTCAAGATTAAAAATCTTGATGTCGGTTTCTGGACGGAGATTATCCGGTGTAAATTTGATGATATTCCTGTCGTAAACAACCGAACAAGGCAGTTTTTCTCTATTATCGGCATAGACATAGGTAAAACAGTCGAGTCAAACATAAGAGAAGTTGGCGCATACTACTTGCATTGGGTTAAGCTGTTTAACGAAGGCAAGAAGTTAAATCTTATGACATTATCGGAAATGAGTCATCTTGAATGGTATGCCGAAACGCAAGACGTTGGCAAATTTTATATGATTAATCGTTTCGGTGCCAAACTATAATTCTAATTTAAGAACTATGAACCCTTTCCAAATAGTCTTTTATTCCGATATTAAACATGTCTTAAGCACAGCTAGATTTATCCGCAACCTGGATCTTATAATTATTAAGCTATGATTTTGATCAAGCGAATTTACGAACAACCAGCGTCAAGCGACGGAATACGCGTTTTGATAGACAGACTATGGCCCAGAGGAGTAAGCAAAGAACAGGCAGCCCTAGACGTATGGCTTAAGGAAATCGCTCCTTCGACCAATCTACGCAGCTGGTTTAACCACCAACCGGCTCGATTTATAGAGTTTAGTCACAAGTATATTGATGAATTATCGCACAACCCGGCCACCACGTTCCTAGAACAGTTAGTTGTCGAGTCTGGTAATATAACACTTTTATACGCCGCTAAAGACCCGACTGTTAATCACGCCGTGATACTTAAGGATTTTTTAGAAATGCGAAACCTTAGATCTAGGAGAACCAGCTGAAACAGATTGTTTATAATGTCCTCATTCTATCTTTTACAGCTTGCAAACAAGGATATAATAAATTAAGGGACATTTATGGAAAAAATACAATTACTACCTAATGACGAACGACAAATAGAAGCTGCCAGCAAAATAAAGTATTTACTAGCCTTATCAGGCGATAAAGTAGACTGGTTTCATCAAGATTACAGAAGGCAAGTTATGGCCCATGAGCTAGGTCTTCCAATAGCAAGTCCTTGGCCAGAAGTCGTGGATGCTTATATTGCTCAGCGTGGACATGATCAACCACCGCATAATAGAACGATTGAAAGTGCCCTGGAAGAATTAAGATAATCCGCATAGCAGGATTAGGGCTAAGTAAAAGTTACTTGTTTCTCATCAATAATCAGCGACACGGTAACTCTAAGATAGGATAATAGTGTAAAACATTAGGTTGCTTTTTTCCTTTTTAGACGGTATATTTACTCGGATTTTAATTTATGGCGGAGATATAAGTGAAAGAACAGGGAAAAGAAAGTCTAATTGATTTTGAACCAGTTTTAAACGCCGGAAAGCCGACTGGCGCAGACCCTGAAATAACACAAGCCGAGCAGTCATACGACTCTTTAGTAGGCACTTTGTATCAGGTCATTAACCAGCCGCCAGAAGATATGATTGCCTTTGTCTCGCCTGAAGTTGTTGAACCATTCGCTGCAGCAGATAGGCATCCAAACACTAGCAGTCAGGCCGACACCGAAACTCAACTTACCGAGGAACAGATAGACCTAATTATACAAAATATACCTATGGCAAATACTCTATACCGACGTTTTATGAGGCGCGGTGTACCGCAAGAAGACTTACAACAGGTCGCATATATAGGGTTAATTAAAGCTGTAAAATGCTTTAACCCCGAACTTGGTTTTGAGTTAGCCGCCTTTGCCTCAAAAACTATTCATGGCGAGATCAAGCGCTATTTCAGGGATTATTGCTGGCAAATAAAACCACCCCGTTCAATCCAAGAAAGATACTTATTAATGAGAGACAGTAGAACCGAATTAACACAAAAATTGGGCAGGGAACCAAATGAAGCTGATTATTCCGGCTTTTTAGGCTTAGGCATTAAGGAAGTACGAGAAGTATTGAACAATGCTAAAGAGGCGTATAGGGCTGTATCAATAGATGGGTATCTAGACGAATCTAGTCCATGCTTATATGAACAACTTCCTGATCAGAATGAACAGTATAAAGTCAAAGAAGATAACCTGATTGTTTCTCAACTTATAGGCCAATTAGATGATCGGGCCCAAAGGATCGTTAGATTACGCTACTATGAGTGCAAGACCCAGCAAGAAATAGCTAAGGAGCTAGGCATATCTCAAATGCATGTCTCTAGATTGTTGGCTAAAGCCCATAATCAGATGCATCAAATAGCGGAAAGACTTGGCCTAAGTCAAGAAGATCTCTAGAACGAGACTGATCAAATAAATACACCAAACTTACATAATTATTAGTCGGCCAAACCATCTAGAATATCATTAATTATATGTTACAGTTATGGGTGAAAATTAATAACAAGGGGATGATCGGCCGTATCAGCACAGTACTGGCTCAAGCAGTAGGCGACCAAGTCAAACTGTCGAGCACAAGGTTTTACCGGTAAGGTTATACTAGCCCAGATTGCCGACGCTAGAATTGACCAAGATATTACCTGATCCTAAGTAGCAATCATTATATATGCCGTCATTAAGACAGGCCATGCCAGTAAAAAAGGAGATTGAATGAAAGCAATTTGGCACGATCAGATTATAGCCGAAGCAGCTAAAGATGAACTTATCTATATAGAAGGTAATTGGTATTTTCCACCTGCTTCAGTTAAAAAGGATTATTTAACCAAAAGCCCTACACCTTATACCTGCCCTTGGAAAGGAGTGTGTCAATACTTTAACGTTGGCAAAGACGGTAAAACAAGTCAAGACAATGCCTGGAGTTATCCTGAGCCTAAACCAAGTGCTATTGATACTGTTAACAAAGACTTTTCTAATTATGTCGCCTTTTGGCGTGATGTAACTGTTGTGGATTAATCTTAAAATGTCTGCTATAGCGAAGTTGTATCTAACCAAATAAGCTTATGGCATAATTATTAATTAAACGTGTCGATTAGACCTTCCTCTCAGCAAATGCGCTATTACCAATAACGCCGCTAGGACTAAAAGTAAGTGAATCAAACCTCCGGCTACGGCTGTAGCAAAGAGAATAACCCAAATAATAAATACTATAGCTGCCAATGTTAGTAACATGTTAGCCTCCTATGCTTAACAACATAATTCTATTAGAAACTAACAACAAATGTTGTAATCATACTCACTGACCATTGACTCCCTTGCTGTACTATTGCAACATAAAGCAATTAAGGCTGAGGCGTCTTTGTTTATGGAAAAAACCAAAGTGTTTGATTTTGAAACCGATGGCATTAGCATCTCAAAAAAAAGCTGGCACAAGTTAGCAAATATAGCTATTGGCTTGGGACTTCTGGGCTTCGCGGGAACAGATTATGTGGTAGTCAACCATCTATCTCCTAAAAGCAGTGAACATTCACTGACGCTGAATCTACCCCAATTTCCTAACAAGTTACCGGTTACGGTATTAAAACAGATAGACGATTTGGTTAGCGTCCAGACTAATTTACCCGGCTATACCACTGGCATCGGCTCCGGCATCCTGATAAGTAAAACCCGAGTATTGACGGCTGGCCATGTCATAAATAGCCCCGACAATAAGCCGATTAAGGGCATAGACAACTGTGCTGCGCTGCAGATCGACTCAAAATTCGGCGAACAGTACCCAACAAAAGAAATAGCGACTTATAAAGACGAAGGCACAACACGCCTACCTGACGTAGCATTGCTAGAGTCTGCATTTAACTTTCCCTATAGTCCGGTACATCTAGACAGATCTCAGATCAAACAAGGACAGCGGCTATACTTTGCAAATTATGAGCCGACAGCAAGTGGCGCAATCCGGGACCCACTAAGCCTAAGCCATCAGCTTTCGCTTCCGGCCGTATATGGCGGAGTAGTCATTGGCAAGCAGCAAAACGGAGATATTGAAGTCTTAACCGGTATCAAGGGATATCAGGTCGAAGGGGCAGCTATTAAGGACAGCCATACCAGACCGGGTTCCAGTGGCGGACCGGCGTTTAATGCAAATGGTCAGCTAATCGGCACGGTTGTCGAACTAATTGCCTGGAACTCATCGGCCAACCGGACCGAGACTACGCTTACAGTTAATAAGTTCGAATCATTCAATAATATTAAAATTAATAATGCCCTGCCTAATCTCAGACTGCAAGAAACAATTATTCAACCCATCGGCGCTACT
Source organism: bacterium (assembly GCA_021829145.1). Taxonomy (GTDB): domain Bacteria; phylum Patescibacteriota; class Saccharimonadia; order Saccharimonadales; family UBA4665; genus JAJZWH01. The sequence goes on from JAJZOE010000036.1 coordinate 8,957, forward strand.
CTAATAAGTAAGATGACAGGAGAGCTAACCGGCGCCAAACCCTGCAGCCAGAATTATTCAATTCCAAATCTACCCACTCCTACTCCCATGTCAGCAAGCATCCATTCCCGATCTAACTAATATACTTAATCAGACACTTGTTGTTTTTGTATTAAGCCTGTCCAGCCTTTGGCTATTAATCTGCTGCGTCACGGCTTGTTTATTAGCGGGTATCATACATATCTAAAGCTTATTTGATTTAATTACGATTTGGTGTTATTTTATTTATCAAATGATCGAGCTTACATCTCAAGCATTAGTTCTTGGTGGTGGTTTAGGTGTCACTTCGCAAGGTGATACTATATTAACGCCAAACTCTCAAGCACGTGCAGAGCGAGCTATTGAGCTCTATAAGTCCAATCCTGCCGCCTTTAACCGAGCCGGAGCAGTGATCGTCTGTACCGGCGGAGCAACCAGACTTAGCGATTCTGATGCATACTCTAAGACTGAAGCTATGCTGCTAGCTGATACTTTAATGGCAGCAGATATACCCGCTCAGCTAATCGAAACAGAAGAAGAATCAAACAACACTCTTACTAATTTCTATAACAGTGCCGAAATCTTAGATGTTAAAACAAAAGAGCTGAACGGAGAGTCAATACTAGGAGTGGTCACACAGGCCTGGCATTACCATCCACGAGCTAAATATTTGGGTGAAATGATACTAAATATACCGATGACAAACTTCGGAGCGCCCGGCAAAGCCAACCTGCAAAGAAAAATTCAGGAAATCGGGCTTACGACCGTCTACCACGGAATCCTAGCTGGCATTAAGCCTGGAGACAGGGAAACTGTATATAACAGGGTTCAAATGACCGGCCATATAGCTAGACTAATAAAAGCTCCTCTTAGTAAAGTATGGCAATAAGCCAAAGCTGATTATACCGAATTAGCTTAAGTGCTTTGACGTTATATACTCATTTATGTTATTATATACTTATGGAAAAACAACCTGGATCGGAAAAGCTTAGACGACGTTATGCCGGAAAGGGCCTTATAAGCTGTGACGACAATGAGAGATATGTGTTTGTTGCCGGCAGGCGCGGCATGTGGAATCTTCCGGGCGGAGGCCTTGATCCTGGTGAATCTTATAAAGACGCCTTCTTAAGAGAGGCAGATGAAGAGATAGAAAACTTTAGTTCAATGATGACTGATCCAGTAGAAGTGTGCAGAGTCAAAGGCATAGTTACACCTGCTAATCGGTCAAGGGAAATGGCTTATTGGAAAGTTTTTAGAGCCTCACTACTGGTTCCGCATGCTTTGCTTTCTATTGCCGAAGACAGTGATATAACAGGCATAACTGCTTTTACTCGGGAAGAGTGTCTGACGCATAATAACATGTCAGAGCTTGCCAAAGAGGCGATCAGACTAGTGAGCCTAGAGGTAACAACCTAGTATTATTATGCAAGAAGTGTTTATCGTACAACAACCAGCCAGAGACAATACACCCTCCGAATATTTACTACAAGCCAATGATACGGAAACTCTCGAGATAGCTAAGATAGGCTTCTTGGCTTTGGGCGCAGTAGTGTTTACTGAAGAGGAAGTTCAAGACAACCCTAACAAAAAGTGGTCTGAACACTTTATCTATACTAAGAACATCCTCTATGGACGTATCCACGGCATGTTTGCCTCGAGAATTTTAGCAGCACTAGATGATATAGAACCACTTATAAATGACCGGATTATGTTCATGCTTAATAGGCAATACGATGGCGGCAAGAGCCAGGACATACTAGACGAATATAATGCTTTGTTAACTATCAGTGAATCAACCATTGTTGATATTGAAGGCCGGCAAGTCTACCTGGATGATGATGGCCATTTAGAGCTTAGCCTCTTAGGCACATCGGATCAAATCGACTTTGCCGATCATTGTAAAGAGGACAAAAGACAGATACAGAATTTGGGACTGAATGAAAGCCACTTTCAGTATGCTACAGCTGATCGTGTTATAGATGATAATCCTAGCCAGTACGCTATAACTCGTCATCATGTTGTAGACCCTAAGTATACCCATGTCACACACGGTATTGTCACTGAAGATCAGGTCTTTATACCGATCTTAACTTCACTGGACAAAGCACACCCTGCCTTAGCACGCCCTACTCCTTAAAAAATAGCTACTTCTTGCACTCTGCTGGGTTGATCTAACCTTTCCATCTGTACAAAGCATTTAGATTAAGACGTAAGGGCCTTATACGCCTTACGCCTTATTGACTGAGACCAGTTCGTATTATATAATATAGCTGAATTTAGGAGTTTTAACTTATTATGAGAAACTTTGAGAAACTTTTCGCTTCTGCTATGACACTTGGTACACCGGCAGCTATTCATGCTACTGTTGCTAATGCTAGCAGTATTAATCATCACCGGCCGCTTCTATTTGAAGAGCTGGTAACAACTAAAAACGGCGGCGCATTTCCTGACAGGTTGGTATTAAGAACCGGTAAGAACTGCCTTAATTTGGTAGTGGAAAGCGGCGACGCAAACAAAGGCGGTGCCAGTACTTTTGAAATGAAGCCTTATTCGACAAGCATCCAAAAAGTTGCCCGATTCCTAATCGGCGACCCAAACTCAGAATCAGTAACCACTATTTCAACCTGCGGTGATAAGCCGACTACCATGGCTAGTGGCTTTATGTGGCAATTGGCGCCAACGGATAAACTTATCTTTAACCGACTTAACGGAACTATTAATTCAGCAGTCTCGGTAACATTTAGCAACGACTGGAAGCAACAATATCCTTATCCTACAGGTCTAGTACCAAGCAGTTATAATGGCGAAACTGCGGCTAATGCTAACGATCGCCTGATGCAAGACGGGCTAATGCCCGTTAAGTCAACTACCGGTCCTCAGATATTTGACCACTACAATATTTCAATGCAATACGGCATGGGCCAAGATAGCATAATAACCGAGGAGGTCAAACCAACTACTGCGTTGCCTCTAGGTATTCAAGTAAGCTCCATACCTGAAAGATAAGCTCTTAATAGCTTTAAAACGTGCTGCCACGAGCAGAACGATTTCACCAAGCAGAATTCGGAGCTGCAAATGTTGAACAGATGCTGGCTGAATACCATGACCAGCTGGATCAATTAACGTTTAATCATGATCTAGTTTCGGCAACAATTGCAAAAACGCATAGTGACCAGCTGTTCAGTCCGTTGCTGATAACTCCGTCCGAATTTCAGGTAACTTTAGACCAGACCAAAGAAAAAGTAAGCGAAGAGAACCTTTATAGAGAAGCGGCTCTATCTATTCTCTTGCATAATGCTTCGGAGTTGTTTGCTGCCAGCTTAACCCCCAATGATGCACATTTGCTTGATTTGGCAAAAGACAGAGCAGCCCGTAACGGAGCTAATCTCCATATCTTAAAAACTGTAATAGATAGCGCTACAACAGTAACGGCAAAATCGGCTATGACAGCCGCCCTAGATAAGATTGTTTGGCAACAAGTCCAATCTCATGCCGTAAATAGAGGAGTTAATAGCCCTTCAGTAGTTGCTACGTTAAGAGCCGCTTCCAGCCAGGAAGCACGGACGGCTATGGGTTTTATTGTTAATCTAAGCTCCAGAGCAAGAGAAGCCTACCGGCAAAATGCCAGCGACCGAAACCGTCAATCAGAGGCTCAGCACAACCATCAACAGCAGAGTAAAACTAAAGATACCGTAAGAGATAGCGAAACTGATATCGAAAGTATTATTACCGCCGCCGTTAGCAGAGGCAACGGCTATAAGTGGCTACAGACCGAGGACCGCTTAGCGGTTAGAAGAGTGATTAATGCAGTCAGGACAATTAGGGAGCAGGCCAAAGAAAGAGGCGAGCAAGTAGCTGATCGGGACATCTACATCAGATATCAGAAACTAATCAACAAACCGGAAGGAGCGGAGAAAAACGAAGAGCTGGAAAGATCATTCCATATTCTTCAGGCTCTTATGGGAGGTCGGCCCAGTGGCAAACTTCCGTTCTAGCAATCCATCACCCAATTAGCCTTTGTTAGTTTTGCTATAATCAAAAACATAAACCTGTAAAACAAATATGCCGGATATTAACGACGCCGCCAGCAAATGCATCTCCGTAATCAATGCCTACCAGCAACCAAGCGGCGCCTATCCCGCTTCGCCCAATTTCACACCCTATGAATACTGTTGGATAAGGGACGGTTCCTTTATCGCTGACGCTATGAGCCGGGCCGGCCAGATTGAATCGACGGAAAGGTTTTTTAACTGGTGCGCCGAACTAATAGTCAAGCGAAGAGACCGTATACTGCAAGGGGGTTTGCTAGATACCAGGTACACTTACGACGGCCAAGAGACAAACGAAGACTGGGGCAATTTTCAACTAGACGGCTATGGAACACTACTTTGGGCGATTAAACAGCACGCTATTCGTCATGACCGTAGCATCGACCAGTATCAGGAAGCAGCCGGTTTAATTCAGCATTACCTGGCTAGCCACTGGCACGAGCCCTGTTTTGACTGGTGGGAAGAAAGGCGAGCAGTACACGCCGCCAGCCTGGCCTGTATTTACGCTGGACTAGCCGCTTACGGTCATCCCGAGGCTGCCGCTGTCCAAGCCGAAATAAACTTGAGTGAAGAACGAACAGATTCAAGCCTATTAATCTGTGCCTTATTTGATGCAACTAACGGTCAGACAATTATCCCGGTAATATCAGCTATCGAGGAGAAGCTTGTCAGCGAGGACGGAGGAGTTTACCGCTATAAGGATGACAGCTACTTTGGCGGGGGAGAATGGCCGGTTCTTACCTGTATGCTCGGCTGGTATTACCTAAAAACAAACAGGTATGATGCAGCCCGGGATAAATTAAATTGGAGCCTAAGCCTCATGCAACCTAACGGCTGGATAGCCGAACAATCTTCTAAGCATCTGCTTCACCCGGACAGTTACCAGGAATGGGAAAATAAGTGGGGCAGGCCAGCTAATCCTCTACTATGGTCCGAAGCCATGGTACTTACACTAATCAGTTTATTGAGTAGTACCTAGAACACTTTAGTTATAAAATTAGCAGCTCCTAACAATTTCAGTCAAACAAAATCACCCTTAATCGTGGTAAATATCTAAATTCTGTTGCACGCCAGAACTGTTCCACCAGGCGCGGTTATTCATCAATTGCTTCATTGTGGGCGCCAGGTTTATCTGAGGGTAATCATTGTAACCACTTAATATTGAGCCATTAGACGAATTAACTGCTCTCAAGCAGTAGCTAGCATGGTTATAGATACTGGAAGATACAGCTAATGCAAAATCCCATAAACCATCTTGGCCAACATAAACCGAGCTTTGGTTGTTCGTAAACGGATTAGCCTGATTATACGATTGGTAATCAAGCGTATTGGTGCCATCAGTCGGATCATTGGCATTTGCCGTTAATGGCATACCGTTAGTAGCAACCGCATTAGTATAAAACTGAATTGGCGTGGTGGTAGTAACATTAGTAAAATTGGCCGATGGGATAACGCTACAGCTAGCATAATCCCCAAGCTCAGCATATTGGAGATCCAAACTTAAGCCGTTAACCGGCTCGATAGTATTAGCAATATTTATGTCCATACGTAAACGGAAGGGTTGCTTTAGGGCAGGACCGTTTAAATCAACCGGTGTACTTTGGTTAGCTAGTGGCAAACCGACGTTTATGCTAGGCAATACATAATCATAAACATTGGCATTAGCTCCAGCAGTCGAAATCCCGGCCATTTCCCAAATTTCGTTATTATAAACAACAGAGCTAAGTCCATATTCTGCAGGCCAGGCGGCAGCAGCAGTTGATTCAGTCCACGTAGAACCATTAGCTGAATACCAGACGTCGTTATAGTATGTACTACCATTCCATCCGCCCATGGTCCACATCTCGCCATTATAGACAACAGTAGTAGCCCCGTAACGGGCAGCCCAGGGAGCAGCGGCGGTGGCTTCGGTCCAGTTTATCCCGTCAGTGGAGTACCAGGCGTCATTAACAGCAGCCGCTGAACTATTCTCTCCGCCCATGGTCCACATCTCGCCGTTATAGACAACAGTAGTAGCCCCGTAACGGGCAGCCCAGGGAGCAGCGGCGGTGGCTTCGGTCCAGTTAAAACCGTCTGTAGAGTACCAGACGTCGTTATAGTATGTGCTACCATTCCATCCACCCATGAGCCACATTTGATTGTTATAAACAACCGCCGTCGCATTGTTACGGGCAGCCCAGGGAGCAGCAGTTGTGGCCTCATACCAGTTTATCCCATCAGTGGAGTACCAGGCGTCATTATAATAAGTAGTTCCGTTCCATCCGCCCATGATCCACATTTCATTGTTATAAACAACCGCCGAAGCGTCATAACGGGCAGCCCAGGGAGCGGCAGCGGTGGCTTCGGTCCATGATGTGCCATTAGTGGAGTACCAGACGTCATTGAGAGCAGTTCCAGAACTACTGTCTCCACCCATGATCCACGTTTCATTGTTGAAGACAACAGTAGCTGCGCCGCTACGAGCCGCCCATCCCGGAGTAGATGTAGCTGCGGTCCAACTAGCACCAGAAGTTGCCGCATCCTGGTTTTGGAAAAACCGATAGCTCGATTGATTAACCGTACTGGCTGGTATAGTAATTTCTGGATAATCAGTATATGTATTGAGTGCCGCACCGCCCGAGTTCACTACCATAAAGCAATACTGTTGACCAGACAGCGCATGATAAGTCGTCAATGCAAAGTCCCACATGCCGTCTTCTCCCGCCGGTATGGCCGTAGGGTCGGAGAAGGTTGTCGTACCATAACCTAAGTATTCTTCAGGCACGATGATGTTAGTGCCGTCAGTCGGCTCGCCACTTGACGTATTTAGTGACTGGCCATTGGCCGCACCAGGATTATTGTAATATTGAACTGTCGAATTATTAGTTACTGGCACATAACTACTAGATGGTGTGGCGCTACAACTTCCACCAGATAAAAGGGCATACTCAAGCTGATAACTCGCTAGATTAGCAGCAAGGCTGCCTCCAGTAATGGCAATATCCATCCTTAATCGGAAAGGCTGCTGATCGCTTGGTGCCGTCACCGTAGTATTTTGTGCGGCTAAAGCCGCTCCCACGCCAATGGCCGGCATGGTAGTGTACCAAACGTCATCAAAGTAGGATGTACCATTACCTCCTCCCATCGCCCAAATTTCATTATTATAATTAAGCGCTAAAGGCGAGAATCTCTGAGCCCACCCAGCCCCAGTGGTGGCCTCGGTCCAGT
>JAJZOE010000046.1 GCA_021829145.1 bacterium
ACAACTTTATAGCCGGCGGGATTACACGCTATCGGTGGCTGTCAGCTCGTCTAAACGTTATTGTTTTAGCTGTATTGTCCATATATGTTTTATCCAGCTTAATCGTCTACGCGCTAGCTAAGGCTCAGTCTATAGATGTCGGATTCAACAGCCTGGTATTTAGCGGTCTGAACATTCTCGGCCCGGTAGCGTTTATATTGGGCCTGGGTATATTGCTTTATGGCTTATTGCCCAGATATGCCAATGCCATAATTTACCTCGTGATTGGCTGGTCGTTCACGATTGACATACTAGCGGCTGCCCTAAAACTCAACCATTATTTTGGCGACAGTTCCATTTTCAGACATATGGCGCTCGTTCCGGCGGCGAAACCGGACTGGAGCACATTTGCTGTCCTTATCGGACTGACTTTAGTCATGTTAGCGGCCGGAATCTGGGCATTTAATAGACGCGACTTGGTATCCGCTTGAACGGCTAATTTAAACAGCCGTTTAGTCATAAGACTGTTGTTTTGTGGTATTATTAACCATAAGAGTTTAAGATGGACAGACAAAAAGCCGACCCTAGAACTAAAACCCATATTCCGCTTTTGAGCGGACTACTAGGCGCTGTCTTTGTCATTAGCATGCTGCTTATTTACATGACCAATAACGGTCTTAGCAATTATGCCCTGCACTTTAACCCATACGCACTTATTTCATTGGCTGCAGCACTGACATTTGCCTACTTAATGACCGCCATCCTTAGAAAACACTTCCAATCACCGGAAGTTAAGTGGTTTGTTCTCTATTTGAGCGGCGGCCTGGTTTACGCCCTGACTGAGATGCTTTGGCGAATGAGCGTGCATCGGCAAGGCGCCTTACTCTGGAGCCAGTTGAATTTCATCGGCGTATCTTTAATACCGATTGCCTTCTATCTGTTCGCTATCAATTATTCCGGCAACAAACATGAATTTCCAAATTGGGCATATGTTCCGTTGTTTTTGGCCTGGTCGCTTGTAGTTTTCTTTGCCGGCTTCGGTAATATGCTTGATGTTACCAGGCTAAACCAGCTGGTGCTTAAACCCTGGGGCTGGTATAACGGCCCGTATATTGGCTATGCGCCCTATTTACTTTGGATAGCACTAAATTTACTGCTGGGCATGGCCGTATTGCAGCGCGTCTTGGCGGGGGCTAAAAATTCAATCATAAAGAAACAAGCCCGATGGTACATGATAACTTTTATCGTGCCTTTCTTCTTCGGCTTAATAACCGATGGGCTGTTACCGGTTTTAGGCATCAATTCGCTACCCCCCCTGGCTTTAGTTTTCGGGGCGATTGGCGCAGCCCTAAGCTTCTACGGGCTTAGCAACTTCTACTTTTTCCAGCTTAGTCCGGAGCTATTATCTGACAACGTATTGAACACCATGAGTGAATCGGTTTTCGTCGTCAACAATGAATTCAAAATTGAAAGCATGAATAAACAAGCCCAACATCTGGCAGGCATCAGCGACGAAGATGCGTCGAACCAATCATTTCTTGAATTTTTTTCGGCTGAATCTTGGGAGAAAATCCGCTCATCCCTTAACGGGCATATCATTGACTCTGAAGTCGGATCAGTCAGGATCAACCCGCGAAAAGGCAATTCGGTACCGGTCAGGGTACGCTCAACCCAACTCGTCGAAGACGGCGTTTTCCTGGCATACGTATTTGTTATTTCAGATATTAGTGACATTACCAGCTCGTACAACAAGCTCAAGGACTTAGAGGAGCAGCTACGAATCGAGAAAGCCAGCGTTGAACATACCGTCGAAATTAGAACTAAGGAATTACGCGAAGCACAGGAAAAACTCATTGCCGACGATGCTATGAAATCCGAGTTTATCGAACTGGCTTCACATCACTTGCGAACGCCTATCGCGATCATGGAAGGCAACCTTGACCTTATCAAGGACAACGCAGTCAATGACACCGCCAAGCAATATGTCGACAATCTAAGCCAAGGTATCGACCGTCTGAAAAAACTTACCGAAGAGCTGCTGGCTATCAGCTCAATGGAGGCCGGACAGGTTCTGACCACTGAAGAAGTTAAACTTAAGGACTTATTGATGCCCATCGTTGAGGTGTTTGATCAGAAAGCCAGAGAAAAAGGCATCCGTCTGGTTCGTCAGCTTAATAATATTGACAATCTAAGCATAAAAGCCAATCAGAATCTTTTAACTATGGCTTTTAGCAATTTATTGGATAACGCTTTGCGCTTTACTCAAGAGGGTGAGATTATCGTCTCAGTCCAACAATCTAAAGCTACGGCGACCCTAGAGATCAAGGATACGGGCATTGGCATTAAAGAAGACGAATTAAATAACCTGTTCACTAAATTCCACCGCGGCACCAGCTCACTGACAAGCGAGTACCAGGGGGTCGGACTTGGCTTATTTATGTCCAAGCTAATTGTCGACAAGCATAACGGCCAACTAAACCTGACCAGCAAACCCAATCAGGGTACGGCCGTAACTATCGAGCTGCCTTTAATCAGCTAGTTTTTTACGATCGGCTAAGGCGCTTAGTCCGGCAACTGCAGCTAAAGCCAGACTGCCGTATAAAAATAAATTGGCGTTCTTATCGTAGCTATTCGCCTGAGCTATATCCGACTTTGCGACTGCGTTAGCCATCCGGACCAATTGTTCATGACTGGCATTCGGCGTGCCTTCAGCCGGTACGCTCATCCGTTCAGACATAGCATTACTGTTTAGCGAATACGCATTGTACCAAGAAAAAGCAGTCAGCCCCAATAATAGTGCCGACGCTCCGGCTAAGGTCTTGGTGCGTAAATTTTTCTCTTGGCTGATTCTGTTACTAAATTTCTCGGCCGCATCCATATTAGATTAACTCCATAAGCATCGACTAATCACTGCTTAAAAATTATATTCATAAAAAACTTAAAATTTAACTACATGTATTATTATACCACTTGTTGTATTTTCCGTCAATGTTTTAATATATTCATCTTATTGCATCTTGTTGGTATAATGTAAGCCACCCAAGGATACAAGATTGGTCAT
>JAJZOE010000025.1 GCA_021829145.1 bacterium
CGTCCGAACAGATTGAAGTAGCCTCCGCCCAGTACTCCGGACAAAAGCATAGCATTACTATACAAAGTAACAAGGCCAAGCAGACAGAACCAACACCCCAACCCCAAGAAACGCATCTCCTGGATTAGACAAGCACTTGATCAGCTGCACCGGGCCTACGGCCAGGTGCTCTGGGGTGAGGGCTAAAGTGTGGGTGGTTCAGTTCTAACTTTGTTACATATGACTAGCTAAGATGTCCATGCTTCATCTTCCTCGTGGCTATTCCGATCACTAAGAGCATTCAAGCTAAGTAAGTACTTTTTCATTTAATCTCACAGTTTTCGTTTTTGCTTTAAAAGGTGTGATTTTAATTTCGCCTTTTTTGCTTTAATTTCTACTTCTTTACCTAAGCCACTATCTTCAAGTAGAGGTTTAGAGATTCGTATACCTTTTGAGCTTCCAATATTAATGATCGACGCTTTATTAGTAATTAGATTATTTATACACCCAAGAATGCATTGTCAGCTCTTATATCAAGTCCTGTCAGACGAGCTTAAGAGACCGCTGAAATTATTTCCCAGAGAAACATACAGTACAATAAACTCGGTAAAAAAGCACTGAAACGTATTGCATGTCTTGATTCGGAGCCCAAGGCTGTAGTCCTGAGGCATTAATTTAGTGTTTTAACTTGTAGGACATACAAGAATCCGGATTCTTACTTCGCTTTTGGTTAGCCATATTGATTTTATTTAGTTGATTCAAGCTAGATACTTCCTTGGAGGTATAAGACGTACACTACCTCTTCGGTCTTCAACAAACTTACCTACGCCATGTTTCTCCAGTTCATTTGCCTCCCATGTTAAATCAATTGTCGCATTGCATAAATCATTAACTAGTCGAGGATTAGCCAGTTGCCCCTGATCATCGAAAATCTCATAATTAGGTGAGTTAATATATAGTGTTTCTGTTATGCCATCAGATCCAGTTTGATTAAATTCCCATCGGCTTATGGAAACTCCTTCCTCAGCTGTTATACCCCTGGATAGGCGCTTAATTTTATATATATAATCTCCTCCACCGGCAGTCCAGCTAAATGCATCACCATCTCCATGCGAGGCTACGGCGCTAGCAAATGTTGCGTCCATGTAGCCGTATTCTGTAGCTGAAAATGAAATTGTGCATTCATTTGCCTTGGCTATTATTGGGGGTTTTTCTCTCATTTAACAAATAATGAAGGAAAAGATTTTAAATAACAAGGCAAAGTGTTTGGATTATTGATCAATAATACTGTATTTGATATGGCTTCCAGCGATGGGGGTTGCTAGCTTTTCAATAACTACATTGTAGGGGTTATAGTCTATATCCGGTAAATATACTTCTGGGTTAAGTCTTTCTTTTAATATGGCTAATTTGATTAAGTCTTTTAAGGAATCATATCTTTCCTTAACTTCGTCTCTAATCTCAGGGGTGACTGATCCAAATTTTTCAAAAGCACCAGCAGTTAAAATTCCGCTGCTCATGCGAGTAGTTTCATCTTCAGCGTATATGATATCACCCACAGTTACTCCGTGATCGATTTTTTTCATAAGCATAAACTGTTTGCTGGTATTCGCTTTCTCCATAACAATGCCATAGTGTGCGGGAACGTCGATCCAACTGGGGCAGTTCTTCTGTACTGCGTCAACTAACCTGTCCATACGATTTAAGGCGGCGAATAAAGAGTCCTTTTGTGGCCTCGATTCTTTAACTACAAGATCATTGCCTAGTGTAAATACTCGTCCACTCGCACCTTCAGCTAGAAAGCTTCTATAGCCATTGCTTCCCTCACGCCCTTTTAGGTAGTCCTCTTTATATTGAGCAAAGAGATTATACATCTGACGATGCCTTAACAGTTGCCTACCTAAGCTCGTCAGCACAAATAGATGGGTAGAGGTTTCGTATTGACGCCAAATTGAACCGTCGAACTTTTCATGAGTCCTAATCTTAAGCGTAGGAGACTTTTCTGACATGCTATATACATTACAACAAAAGCAAGAAAATAGCAATAGTCTCGCACTCTTTCATATCCTCCCGAACATCTTGCACACTTTCATCTACACTGTAAACTGTAACCTACACTGTAAACATTATTGCATTATAACTGCTTAGATGATTTTATAGTTTAATGATTTTGAGTTTTGAAGTACCAGACGGGCTAGAGATGCCTATGGGTGATGAAACAAAAGAGTTTATTGGTAGATTGCTTATTGCACATATAGATGACTTTCAGCCTTTATTCTCTGGCACTTATGATATTACTCCTGATATATGGACAAAAAATACGTATCTGCATAAACTTACGGTTTTGTTTAATGGCCAAGGAATATATCGCTTAATTCCTCGTTTTCCCAACGTAGGAATTGCCGTACCTCACGCTAATGACCGGCTGGTATATGAGCACGGAGGTAGCGAACAATATATAAATCAGCAATTTCCAACAGCGATTGTGGCCGGTGGGAACCCCACTAAACCTGGTGTGCATTTATATCGTGCAATATGTTATTTGGACCTTTCAGATAATTAAAGTGGTCAATATTTAAAAATATTTATAAATAAGCTTAACTAGTTTAGTTATTAAGCATAGAATATAAATATGTCGTACCTGGCATTAAGGTTAGAATTACCCTATAAAGCATCACCGTTATATTGGCGGACGCTCGGGGCCGCTACTTTATCAATAGTTAATGATTATAACTTTGAGCCCGAAAACGATTATAAAGATCGGCAAAACGCTTTATCCAGGAGAGTCCCCTGGTTCGATCGTAGCGGCACAATTGCTTTATTAAAGTTTTGCGAAGGGGATGAAGTAGATTTAGCGGATCTTATTATGGTGGGTAAGGCGGATAAAGATGGAATATCCGAAGTAGCCCGTTATATGTTTGACGTGATAACTAGTACTGATAAAGACACTCATAATTTAGCTGTAATTCGTAATTACGTTCCTAATACTGACCAGGATACCAATTTCTTTGATCTAGGCGATAGATATATTAAAACTTGCGAAAACTACGAATCTTTAGCCAGGGCCAACGATCAAGATGCTCAAGACCTTCTAATAAATATCATGTCTTCTCCCTACGCTTCGCTATCCTGCTTATAGCTTCCAGATAAATATCGTGTTCTATCCAGACGTGTTTGATGCTGACGTAATAATTAAAACTGACTGAGCCGCCTATAGAAATTACTTCGGCTAATAGATATTCCAAGTGTGCAATTTTGAAAAGCAGAGCAAATATTAATAAGTTGATCATAGCTCCGCCGGCTGTACCAATATTGTATCGCAGCAATTTTTTTATTATAGAATGGCCGGCTTGTCTTATATCGGTATCATAAATCTTAAAGGTATAGAAATTATTCAGTGAGAAATTAAAGAGGATGCTCGCCTCAATAGCTATGGCTGCCGCTGCTACCGTATCAAGAGATGTTAAGTGTACCAAAATATATAAAACTAGCAAGTTAACGATAGTTCCCAGCAAACCAACGATACAAAACCGGATAAAACGGCTAATTGGCGAATCGGGGTTTTTGCTGTCACGAATAATAGCTTTAGCTCTGTGTAGTATAGATTTCATCCTGGTAAGTATATTATCGGTAATCGACAGAAAAATCAGGTATTATTTCTTAGAGTTCCATTGACGCCATATCAGCTTATGGATAGGAATAACTTTTGGAATGTCTCTTATGCCTGGTATAAAGGGAACTAGCAGTAAAAGTAAGGTAGCTAGTCCTGTAAGGTAGATGGCAATTAAGTCGACATTTGCCGATGTTGAGAAACTAGGCACCTGATACCAAAGTGTATAAAGCCAGAGCCATGGCTGACCAGGAAATGAGCCTGTTTCGTTCATTACTCCCCACTGAGATCCAGTTAAATGATCTTTTTGCGCTAGTGAGGAAAAATAGTTGCCATCTTCTATAAATAATAAAGGCTTGGTGTAATTAGTGCCGTAAAAAGGTTGTTGTGCCAGCAGGTCCGCGTCTATAGCTCCGCTACGGGCAAGATTTAACTCATTGCTTATTAAAATTGGCACAGGGCCGTCATTTGCCTTTGGAACGTATGCTAGCCCGTTTCTAAAGTGGACACTCGTAACGGCTTTAAGGTATGATTTGGACCATATTTGTTGTTTAGAGGCAGAGGCCTGATTGTATCTGATTATTGCTTTAGTTAATACCACATTACCGACTGATACTTTCTCAAGTGGAGAGAGAACGAAAGTCTGGGCAGTATTAATAGGTTGTCTTACTCCTCCGAGCATCTGCCATGATATGACAATCCTCTGAGCTTTATTTGTATGACTATATGGTGGGCCATAGTTTGCAGTTTCGCTGGTTCCCGCTAATTCGCTGGCGGCGGTAGCCATAAAATCCGCCGGAGCCAATTTAGCCCATGTAGCCACGGTAACTGGTGGATCGTCTGGTGAAGATAAGACACTTGCCAGCCCTAAAACTAGTAAAAGAACAATTACTGTAGCAATCGTTCCTTCCTTAAGAATGTCATATTTTCTGTTAGGACCACGCCATGAAGCAGCATCGGCCTTTTTTAAGGCTTTCTTAGCTTCTTTGCTTTTGGCCTCTTGAATCGGATGAGATACTCCCCTGACTCTGACTAAAATTATATGAAAAGCTATGAACGAGAATAAAATCAACGGGATTACCAATATATGCCAGGTAAGCATTTGGCCAAAATTCATAAGGTTAAAAAATGAACCCAGACCGGTAGCATTTATGGCGTCTTTGCCATTGGTGGCGATCCATTGTGAATCAAAATTCTGTTGTGACAGGTAGCCTGTAAAAGCCTCTAGTATCGACACTGCAAAGGCTAGAACTCCAGTCATCCAGGTTAAGGCTCGTTTACCTCGCCACGCGGCCATCCAGAATTTACCCCATAAGTGAATAACCATAAAGGCCATGAATAATTCAACGCCCCAGAGATGGATACTATTAACAAAGTGGCCTAAACTACTTTGGTGCCACCAGTCTACTCCGCCAATTGCCAGTGCAATTCCTGATGCAACTACCAGTCCTAAGGCCGCTAAAGTAGCAACGCCGAATACGTATATCCATGAGCCAACATAGGAAGGCTGTCGATCTGGAATAAGCTTACCGGGAGGAAGTATTCTAAGTAAGTAGTTACGTAAACGACTTGTCCACATGCCATTACTTTCTATCGGTGCATGATCTATCCCAATAGGTTCGGCGGCATATTGTTCTTTAGGCTTAGGAAAAGGCAGCAAAATAGCAAGACCAAAAATTACAACCATGGTGCCTATGATGATTAAATTTGCTACTGAAACGGTAAAAATTGACCAGTGTATATAGTGTTGCGGATGGTTTAAGTTAACCAACGCTGCCAAGTACGAAAACATTTAGTTTAATTGTATCATAAGCATTTTATCTGTTAGTGTGACTTGCCTCCTAGAAGATTATCGGATAAAGTATTGCGGTACGTATTCTCGGTAAATTGACTATGGCTGCTGCTAAGGCGAATTCTAAAAAATACATTGTTCCCATCAACATGAACGGGCTTCAGGGCCGCATGCTACATATGCCATCTAAACGTAAGGGTGCCTATGAGATGTTGTTCGTATATGGCCATCATTCAAGTTTAGAACGATGGTGGGGCCTGATGCAGGTATTGCACGAATTAGGGCCGGTAACTATGCCTGACCTACCAGGATTTGGTGGTATGGACAGTTTTTATAAGATTGGTAAAGAGCCGTCGATAGATAACTTGGCTGATTACCTAGCATCCTTTATAAAGTTACGATATAAGAAACGCAAAATAATTCTGGTGGGACTAAGCTATGGTTTTGTTTTGATTACGCGTATGCTGCAACGCTATCCAGAACTAACTAAAAATGTAGTAATGTTGGTATCATTAGTCGGCTTTGCCGATCACGAAGACTTTAGTTTTTCCAAGGTTCAATATTACGGCTACCTATATAGTGCCGCTATCTTGAAGCATCGATTGCCAGCATTTATTTTTCGTTACCTTATTCTCAATGGTCCGGTTTTGCGGACGTTTTATCACCGCACGCCCAACGCTAAAAATAAGTTTATCGATTTTAGCAAAGAAGAGATACAAAGAAAAATAAAAGTAGAGGTCTGGTTATGGCAAAATAACGAGGTGCGGACCTATATGTATACTACTCACGAGTTCCTATTGTTTACCAATTGCGATAGAAGGGTCGACTTGCCGGTTTATCATGTTAGTGCCAAAGAAGATCATTTTTTTGATAACAGTAGAGTTGAGCAGCATATGCGAGTAATATTTAAAGACTTTAAATCTTTCATAATAAATACTAATAATCATGCACCAACTGTTATCGCCAGTAAGAAAGAAGCATCATCGATAATACCCCAAGAGCTAAAACAGATAGTAAAAAGTTTAAATAAAGATAAAGACTAGGCCATGCTATGAGTGTCAATCAAAAACTTAGGGTTGGACTTGTATTAGATGATACGATCGATAGTTCTGATGGAGTCCAGCAATTTGTCTTAACTCTTGGTAAATGGCTGGAAAATCAAGGGCACTCAGTTTTTTACTTAACCGGTGAAAGCTATCGAAAAGACTTATCTAATTTGTACAGTCTCAGCCGTAATGTTCATATCAGGTTTAACGGTAACCGATTTAGTATACCCTTGCCGGCCTCCAAAAAAACTATTAATGAAATCCTTGGGTCAAAATTTGATATATTGCACATTCAGATGCCGTATAGTCCAATGCTGGCCGGAAGAATAGTTAAGTATGCCGATGCTAGCACGGCGGTTATCGGTACCTTTCATATTGCCCCCTATGGAAAGTTTGCTAGTATTGCCGCACAAGCGTTAGGTTTGCTTTCTAAGACCACTATAACCAGGTTTGATAAAGTTATAGCCGTTAGTTTAACGGCGGACGAAATGGCTAGAAATATGTACAAGGTAAAGCCGATCATAATCGGTAATATGTTTAATTATAAGAAGTTTAGTGAGGCTAAACCATATGATCGACAGGCGACCGTCGAATTACTTTTTCTCGGTCGACTTGTCAAAAGAAAAGGATGTATAACGCTTTTAGAAGCGTTGTCTATAATTCAGTGTAGCACTACAGGTATGCCAAAAGTCCGACTGACAATAGTCGGTGATGGCCCGTTAAAAACTCAACTTGAGGAATACGTGGCTAAAAAAGGTCTAAACGATTGGGTGCGATTTATAGGTTTTATTAATGAGGCAGATAAACCAAGATATCTAGCCTCGGCAGATATATCTGTATTTCCTAGCATAAGTGGAGAAAGTTTTGGGTTCGTGCTACTCGAAGCCATGTCCAGTGGCAAGTCGGCGATTATCGCCGCTGATAATCCAGGCTATAAGACTTTACTTAAATATAACCAGGATATGCTGTTTCCGGCAGGTGATGCGATTAGTTTAGCAAGTAAAATAAAAGAATTTATATACGATGAGGCTTTAAGGTATAAAATTGCATTAGCTGGTAGGATAATTGCTAAAACTTATGATCAGGAGGTAATCGGTCCTGCTATTAACGAAGAATACCGCCGGGCATTGCATAGACGCCGGGCTTAGGTGATAATTAGCTCATGCAAATACTAGACAGAGGTAACAAAAATATTCCAGAAGTTTCTCTGACAATTTCTAACCGTACGCTACTGAGGGTGGTGCTAGTTGTGGTTATTACCTTAGCCTTAATAGCCGCTACCCTTAGAATTTCTCATTCATTGCTTTTGCTGTTTATAGCGTTTTTCTTGGCAATAGCTTTAAACGCGCCGGTTGCCTATATAGCCAAATTAATACCAGGAAAGCGTCGAGGCAGTCGTTCCATTGCGACAACTATATCTTTTCTCATTGTGATAATCTTTATCGGGACATTTGCCTCTTATGTGATACCTCCATTGGTGCATCAGACAGAAAAGTTCATCTCTGCCGCTCCGCATCTTGTAAGTAGTGCTAAGAACCAGCATAGTAGCCTAGGTCATTTTATTCGTACACATAACTTGCAAAATGAAGTTAACACCCTTTCTAAACAGATATCTCATTGGGCGACCAGTGCTAGCTCCAATGCCTTCTCAAGCATTGCTGGAATTCTTAATAGTATATTCTCAATGCTGGCAGTACTGGCTTTAACCTTTATGATGCTTGTTGAAGGACCGCGCTGGTTAATAGTTATAACCGAATTTATTCCTAATAAGCACACTGAGCGAACGGTAAAAGTTGCCAAGGATATGTATGAAGTAGTCAAAGGCTATGTTAACGGACAGGTGCTGTTGGCTTTAATAGCAGCAGTATTAATTGCTCCGGCTTTGTTTATGTTGCATGTAAGTTATCCGATTGCTTTGATGGTAGTAGTTTTTCTAGCGGGACTAATACCCGTTATCGGACACACCATAGGGGCGATTATTGTTGCTGCGGTAGCGCTTTTCCATTCAGTGACTGCAGCCATCATAGTATTGGCTTACTATATTTTATATATGCAAGTTGAGAATTATTTGCTACAACCAAGAATCCAATCCAATACTACTAATATCTCACCTTTACTCGTGTTGGCATCGGTTATTATCGGCATCAACTTTGGAGGTCTTTTTGGTGGCTTAGTAGCGATTCCTGTTGCCGGCTGCATAAGAGTTCTGGTTCTCGAGTACCTGGCAACAAAGAGAATGTTACACTAGATAATTTAGTTTGAATTGGTAGTATCTAAAGCGATACTTGATGATATTTTAGGATAAATAATACCAGACTGGCCCGAATTGACTGTCATTAATGCCAATATTATCTTTTGCCAGAATTTCCCTGATCTTGTCGGCTTCAACCCAGTTCCTGGCTAACCTGGCTTTTTCCCTTTTCTGAATGAGAACTTTTGAGCTATCTGCTATATCTTCTGTTTTCGTCAATTGTGAGCCGAATAAACTATCGATTAGCGAAATAGTTTGACTTATTGAGTCTTGTGATAAGGGTCGGCTCTCGCTATTGTCTATATACTGCTCTAATAGAACTAGAGCCTGGGGCGTATTTAAATCATCTTGCATCGATGTTAATAAATCCGGTGGTGGCAAAAATAGCGTATTATTAAACTTTTGATATCTTTTAATAGCAAAGTTCTTATATCGTAACAGGCGGTTCTGGGCAGCTAATAAACTGTCCCAACTAAACTTACTTTGGCTACGGTAGTGAGATTCAAATACGTGTAAACGGAATGCTTCCAGGCTGATATTGCGTGCTTCAATATCTTCTAGTTTTATACCATTACCAAGACTTTTCGATATTTTCTGATCATTAATAAGAATATGATTTGTATGCATCCATATATTAGCTAATGGTTTGCCAGTTATAGATTGAGATTGGGCTATCTCATTGGTATGGTGCACGGGAATATGGTCTATTCCGCCGGAGTGAATATCTAATGTTTGGCCTAAGTACTTTAGGCACATTGAAGAACATTCTATATGCCACCCAGGGAAACCTTTACCCCAAGGGCTGTCCCATTCCATGTCTCGTTTCTGATCCTTAGGCGAGAATTTCCATAAGGCGAAATCTGACGGGTTTTTCTTTTCCGGGTTATATTCTATGCGCGATCCTGCTAGTTGTTCATCAAGGTCAAGCCTGGCAAAGTTCCGATATTCCGCAAAAAGAGAAGTATCAAAATAAATACCGTCACTTATACGATAAGTAAAGCCTTTTTGCTGCAGTTGGTTTATTAGGCTAATCTGGTCATCGATATGGTCTGTTGCCCTGGGCATTTGCCATGGTTCTAAGAAGTTTAGCTTGTTAAGTGAACTAACAAAATAGTCGCTGTAGTATTGGGCAACATCCCAAGCGGTTTTACCTTCTTTTCGGGCTTCTCTGACTAGTTTGTCTTCGCCTTCGTCGGCGTCTGATGTTAAATGTCCCACATCGGTGATATTCATCACCCATTTTGGCTCATACCCTGATGCTACCAGTGTCCGGATAAGCAGATCATAACGGATAAAGGTAAACCAGTTACCGACATGAGGGTAGTCATATACCGTTGGTCCGCAAGTATATACGCTTACCTTTGGCGGATCTAGGGGCTTAAGCTCCTCGACTTTTTTAGTCAGGGTATTAAACAGTTTCATTTATTATTTCCCTGGTAGCTTCGATTAATAATGTCTTTAACTCATCGATGTGCTTGTCCGTTATTTTAAAACCACTAGCATAATCGTGCCCTCCGCCACCAAATTTTTCCGCTAGTTTTGCTGCCACTGGAAACCCATAGTTACTCCGTATTTTACCGGTTATATGGCCGTCGGGGTAAAGCTTGAGAACTATTGCTACAAGCGTATCAGTGGTCAGTCGCATATCATCTAAGGCTAGTACCGAGGGATTATATAGTGGACTATATTTTTCGATTTCTTCCCAGGGAATAATTAATAGAGCTAGCTTATTATTATCAAAGTATTCTATGCGTTCTAGTAATTGGCCTTTATAGTGGACTATTTCCGGACTTTTCCTGATTGTGTCGCGCCGGGCATTTTCCAGCTGTGAAAGTGATACTCCTTTTTCAATAAGTTCACCAATAATATGCACTGTTCTGGCAGTAGTACTATTGGTAGTCAAACCTAGACTATCAGACAAGATGGCCGAAGCTATGGCATTCATTGCAGCTAAATTAATATTCCAGTTAAGTTGTTGCGAT
The DNA here is from genome assembly GCA_021829145.1 of bacterium. Lineage (GTDB taxonomy): Bacteria > Patescibacteriota > Saccharimonadia > Saccharimonadales > UBA4665 > JAJZWH01. Next base: position 10,661 of record JAJZOE010000025.1, read on the forward strand.
AGCTCATATATTACCTCTGATGTTGCGGCAGCTGTCGGAACATTAAGTCTGACCTGGGCAAAGTCGATGCTTGCTTCACTTACATGGTGATCAATGACAATGCATGGCTTAGACTTGATCGAAGCTATATCTATATGCTTAGTTAAATTCTCTAGCAGAGAAATGGATGAGGTATCAACGATAATACTTATGTCGAAGTTAGTTGGTAGGGCTGCTGGTTCGACGCGGTCCCAACCTGTAAAATATTGCAGGTAATTAGGAATATTTACACCGCAGACCATAATGGTGTCTTTGTTTAAGCTGGCAAGAATTTGCTCCAAAGCCAAACTACTCCCCAGACTGTCTCCATCTGGATTATCCGGTTGGATTATTAGGATTTTTTTGGCTTGCTCGACCAGTTGTTTTATTTTTTTAGCTTCTGCGTACATTATAGAAATTTAGCTTTCATTACTTAATATCTGACGGTGTTCTATTGCTCTACCTAATGTTATCTGATCAGCATACTCTAAGTCGACACCTATTGGCAGGCCTCTGGCCAGACGGCTAACTTTAATTGACCTATTACCTATCTGCTGTTGAATGTATAGGGCGGTTGACTCACCTTCCACACTGGCATTTGTAGCTAAAATAACCTCTATCACCTTATCTTCATCTATGCGGTCTATTAATTCGTTAATGTGTAGCTGTTCCGGACTTATACCGTCGATGGGGGAAACCAACCCACCTAAAACATGATAGGTTCCCTGGTATTGTCCGGTTTTTTCTATAGCTAAAATATCAAATGGTTCAGCTACTACTGCTACGATCGTTTTATCTCTTCTTGGATCAGTATATAGGTCAGACAGTTCCTGGCCAGCAGGAACTAGAGCATAGGTCTTTTTACAATACCCGATACCTTCAGGCAGTGCTTTAAGGGCGGCCGATAGTTTATTTGCGGCATGTTCATCATGGCGAATAAACCAATAGGCATAACGTTCCGCTGTGCGTGGCCCAACGCCTGGTAAAGCGTTAAATGCTTCAATTAAATCAGTTAAGGCTGGTGGTAATACGTTCATGAGTCCCTAACACTAGAGGCCAAGGCTGCCAAGAGAACCCATCATTGGTTGCATCTTTTCGGCAGCTAGTCGCTGACTGTCGGCAATAGCTTCTTTTACAGCATCTTCAATCCATCGCTCTAACTGGGTAATGTCGTCTAAGTCAATTGATTTAGGATCGATATGAATTTTTTTAATTTTCTGTTCACCGGTTATTTCGACCACAACCGCTCCATCGCCTTTTTCAACTTTAATTATTTCTTTCTCTAATTCTTTCTGAATTTTTTTGACGCGCATCATCATCTTAGCCTGGTCTATCTTGCTCATAATATCCTCGCTATCTTGTCTAGTATTTTCACATATCAGTATAGCAAAGAGAAGAGATGATTTTAATGTATGCTTTTTGAATATTGGCTGGTTACTGACGGGCTGTTGGCCCAGGCTACAAAGTAGCTACGGGCACTATAAAAACAACTAAATAGAATTATTAGTGACATGAGCGTAAAACCGGCATACTTGGCTATTGGGTTTCTGGGAAAAACACTGTACCACTCTTTAAGAAGGTATGCTAGTCCCGCTCCCATTACAATTGATAAAATTGGTATCAACGAGTAGACGCTTAAGATTCCTAAACCGGATACCAGCCAGGACAGGCATATCATTATCAGCATCAGGTTCCACTTAGGGTTTTTAATCCTAACTAGGTAGCAATATAGTCCTATCAGAATAATAACAGCCTCGGCAATTGGCATAATCGGAAGGTGTCCAATTGATAAAGGCATATGCGATGAATAAACAAATAAATTGAGGGGCACTCTTAGTAAGTTGATACCAAAGCTATTAAGGGCTGATAATTTGCCGCTTAAGCCATAGCCTAACCAGTTGGCAATTTGGTGATTGGTAAAATGTATTGCTAGTCTGTAGACCAGTGGCCCAATAGCTATAAAGAAGACAATTAGAAGACCAATTTTAGATTTTAAATCAAGTTCTTTTAGTGTTTGCCGGGCATCTTTAAAGGCAAATATACCAGACGCTGCTACTAACCAGAGCGATCCAGGAATATATAAACAAAAGGCGCTGATGGTGGCAAACAGTAATAGGCTGAAGAAACTATCCCAGGTCCAAACGCTATATACTGCGGCAACTAGTACTATTGGCAATAATAGTTGCGTAGCTACTGGGTTTGATTGGCGGCTAATAGCCAAAAATCCAAAGTTTGTTATCAGCATTAATGAGGACAGCAAAGCAATCTTGTGGCCATAGTATTCATTTGCTAGCCAATACACAATGAGTGTGACAGCTAGGCCAATAATAATTGAAGGCAGGCGTATAAAAAATAGGCTATGATGAATAGCATATATGCCGTGTACCAGAAAATAATAAGGTCCATAGATATAACTTAGGCTTTTCCACCATGGGGAATCGATAAATAACTGGTGCTTGGTGACTAGCTCGCTTAGACTTGCTTTGTTTGATGTCAAAGAAGATAACCGCCACAGAGATAGCAGTAGGTATAGCACCAAGACCGTAACTGCGCCAACTATGGTTGAAGACAAGCTGAGACTAAGCCGTTTTAGGTAATTTTGCTTTAGATGTCTCAGTTTATCCCGTTCGGCTTTGGAAGGGGTTAGTTTCTTTGTCGCTACCTTCGGCGTTAATGGTTTAGAAAGGATTGCCATGTTTGGTATCTAATGAACGAAATCGTTGCTTTTCGTTATCGAAATATAGCTCGACTCCGCCGATTGGGCCGTTACGATGTTTTTTAATTAATATATCGGTTATTTTTTTACGTTCGGTTTCCGGGTTATAAAATTCCTCTCGGTAGATGAAGGCTACCACATCGGCATCTTGTTCGATTGAACCACTTTCCCGTAAGTCTGACAGCTGTGGGATTTGTGGGCTTCGGCTTTCGACTGATCTGTTAAGCTGTGAGGCTGCTATTACGGGAACGTTAAGCTCCCTAGCTACGCCTTTGAGTGCTCTAGATATTTCCGATATTTCCTGGACACGGTTGCTATCGCTGCCATACTTCCCTCCTCCGCTCATTAGTTGTAAGTAGTCAACAATAATCAGGCCGAGAGAATGTTTATGAGCTTCGCGTCTGGCTTTAGTCCTTAAATCACTGACTGTTATTCCCGGAGTGTCGTCTATATAGATCGGCGCTTCACTTAAGGTGCCCATTGCTTCGCCGATTTTTTCAAAGTCACTATCTGTTAGGTTACCGGTTCTAAGTGCCCAGGCATCGACACCCGACTCGATACTAAGTAGTCGATCGACCAGTTGTTCTTTACTCATCTCCAAACTAAAGAAAAGTACCGGTTCTTTGGAACTTACGGCTACATTATGGGCGAAGTTAAGCATTAAGGCTGTTTTTCCCATAGAAGGACGGGCGGCCAGCACAAACAAGTCTGAGCGCTGAAATCCTGCTAATAAGTTATCCAGATCTTTATAACCGGTTGAAACGCCTCTAATCTTCTGTTTGTCTTTATGAAGATCATCAAGCCGTTCAAAACTTTCTGCCAAAATAGTTTCGATGCTGACCACTGATTGTTTTACGTGTTGTTCGCTAACTGCAAACAGACTACTTTCAGCCTCTTCAATCAGTTCGTGTAAGGCTTTTGATTCATCGAAGCCTAAAGAGACCATTTGTTGAGACACTTTAATTAGTTTACGTCTCAGTGCCTTTTGGGCCACTATCTCCGCGTATTGTTCAACATGAGTAGCAGTTGGTACGAAGTTGGTCAACTCGGTTAGGTAAGATGCTCCGCCGACACTGTCTAATTCGCCAATACTCTTTAAATGGTTTGCCAAAGTTAATACATCGATAGCGGACTGGTGTTCATATAAGTCGCGCATTGACTGATAGATAAGCTCATGTCGTTTATCAAAAAAATCGTAAGGACCGATAGCATCAGCTATTTTCACTATGGCATCAGTATCAATAAGGATAGCTCCAAGTAGCGATGCCTCTGCGTCCACGTTTTGCGGTGGCTGTTTTAATTGGGTGGTATTATCGGCCATCCTTGTTTCTCTCACTATTTGATTAGTTTGTATTATATGCTTTTAACGGTTCGCTAACCAGACTGTTTAATAGTTATTACCTATTGAGGAAGTATTTCTCCTCCACCAAAAATATTGCTGATTGCTGATAAATCAGCCGTTTCTTCGACAATTGTCTTGGGGGTTTTGCTGCTAAGTAATGATTTATCGATTATGCATTCCAGGCGGTAAGTCTTATTAGTGACCTTCTTTATAGCAGCCAAGATAATATCTCTGTTTTTGGCATCATTTATTCTTTTTTGGTGGAGGAGAAATACTT
>JAJZOE010000038.1 GCA_021829145.1 bacterium
GCAACTGCAACTAAAGTTATTAACTGAAATCTATTCTTGAGATTTTTAATAGGTGGCTCCTTCCAGACTAATACGATGACATAACATAAAACTAATAGTCATAAACTACAAAGTTATAGTACATCTTTCGCTTATAATTTCATCAAGGGAACCATACAGGATTAGAACTTCATTTAACAGATTGAGTGAATGTGCGATTATGAAGTTAGAAATTACCCGATCTGTAATATTGCTTGGTACGCGTGGTAGGATTCGAACCTGCGACCTTTGGCTCCGCAAGCCAACGCTCTATCCAGCTGAGCTACACGCGCATAACAAATGCTAAGTTTAACACTTTTGAAACTTATCTGCTACCCCTAAGACAAGTGTTACAATGTATGACTGAAGATCTGGAGAGGTGCAAGAGCGGTTGAATTGGCTTGTCTCGAAAACAAGTGTATCGTTTTGCGATACCGAGGGTTCGAATCCCTCCCTCTCCGCCAAGACACTGCCGTTAACTTAAGCTTTTAGAATTAGTACACTATGGCACTCCGCTAATATACTTAGTAGTAAAAAGGAGTGCTCCTACATGAAAAAAACAGTTATTACTAAGTCGCAGCAAAAGTCTGCTTGTCGATCAGGGTTTTGTCAGTCGCTACAAACGGACCTCATCGGACTTTACTCGAACGCGACTCCTAGACTTTCAGGCAATTGCGGTATTACTTATGACCAAAGGTAATAAATCATTACAACTAAGCCTCAATGAGTTCATTCCAAAATTAGGTAGATCTAAAACTAGTGTTTCTACAGTTGCCTACTCTAAGGCTAGACGTAAGCTTAAACACACTGCTTTTATTGAGCTGAACCAGGAGGCAGTAGTTAAGACTATGTATGAAGACGGAGATTACCAAACCTGGCATGGCCATAGGGTCTTAGCAGTTGATGGCTCTAAGATAATTCTGCCAGATAACAAAGATACCATAGCCGAGTTTGGCACCTGGTCCTACTGGGCACAACAGAAGGATAAAGATATTAGTGGCACTAGGACTATGGCTCTAGCCAGTACGCTCTATGATGTTCTAAACGGGGTCAGTTTAGACGCTAGGTTAGAACGTTGTGATGCCTATGAAGTTAGTATTGCTAAAGAACACCTAAAACACACCGGGGACAATGACCTAGTTATTTATGACAGAGGCTACTTCTCATTCCGGATGATGGCTATAGCTACCCAAGCTAAAACAGATTTCCTCATTAGAGCTAGGGGTAGGAGAAGCTTTAGGGTAAGTGATGAAATGTTAAAGGGCCATGGGCCCGACGACATAGTGGTATATATTAAGCCATCTAAGAACAGGAAGACTGTTGTTAGGCAGGAAGGCTTACCGACTCAACTAACAGTTAGATTTGTAAGAGTTAGGCTTAAGACTGGCGAGTACGAAGTACTGGCTACTTCACTACTGGATCAAGTCAAGTATCCAGCTAGATATTTTAAGGATCTGTATTACTTAAGGTGGGGTATTGAGACCTTTTATGGAAGATTAAAGGGCAGATTAGGCCTAGAAAACTTTTCTGGCTACTCACCTGAGGCTATTAGACAAGATTTCTACGTCACCATCTTTCTAACTGGTGTTGAATCTATCCTAACCCTGGAGGCCGAGGAGCAACTTAAAAAGAAAACTAAGTCTAATAAGGTAAATCCCCAGAAAGTAAACAAAGCAGTTAGCTTTAATGCCATAAAGTATAGAGCTTTTGAGCTATTCTACTCCCATGAAACTGAAGAAGAAGTGCTAAAGCAGCTAACCAGTCTATTTGTTACAAGTCCAACAATGGTCAGGAAAGATAGAAATCCAGTAAGGTTTGAGAATTCATCCAGGCAGGTATTATACTTCTGGAAACGTAAACGAAAGACGGTATTTTAGTGCTTAAGTTAACGGCTGTGCTCCGCCAAGTAATTAAACTAGGGTTGCATTGTCGGATAATTCGCCAAGTAAAATGTGGTACTCATCTTCGACAATTTCCGGATAGTCAGGAACGTGTACTTTAAGCCATTCTTCTACTTTTTCTGGACTTTCTTCATCAATGGCTTGCATAAAATCTGCCGCTTGGTCATCATCTAGAAGGTCATATATAGCTGTACCAACTCTTTCTTCCAGGGTAGAGTTTAGGGTTTCTATTAGAGCTTCCCTTTCGACTCCTTCTTTGTTAATGCCAAGTTCATTTAGAGTTTTTTCATCGAACAGTAGGTCGTGTTTCATATTTATCCTTTCAGCTTGCCTTCGGCAATCTATTCTTTCTTTTATCGGCAGCTTCGGCTAAATCAACGCTTTTTTGAAATAAACGTTCAGCTCGTTTTGACTGTGCTTCGGCAATTGCATTATTTGCTCCTGTCACAGCTTTATTTGCCGTAATTAGGCCCGCACCGATACTAATTTCCATAGCCGCTCTTCCTACTAGCCTTGCTCTATTACTCTTAATCTGCAATGTTTCTTTAGTAGATTGCCATTTGGATTTATAAGTCTCTATTCGTTGTTGTTTTCTTTCTCGGGCAGTCTGGACTAAGCCGGCAATATTTCCTTTAATGTCCTGGCCTCTTTCTTTTACATACCATTTGCTAATGGCAGCTGAAGCCATAACTGTTCTGCCGGCTTTAATAGCTTTTTCCCTACCTACCTGATAGGTCTCTTTTGCGCTATTTAGGGCATCTTCTCCTACTTGAGAAGCCGTACGGCGATTCTTTAGCCAGTTAGCTCCGTTGTTAATACGGCCTGAGACTTTTTCGGCGATTGCTCCGATTCTACTTATGCCATTGGCGATTTTCTCGGCAACAACAGCCGAAGTCCTGTCGTCGTTATGACGGACTTCTGACAGGTCAAAAAGCTGACCTTGATTAAATAACTCCGGTTGCTCTACCGGCGGCTGTACTTCGCCTTGTGTCAAGGTTGGAGCGTTAACGATTTCTGGGGGTTTATTTAGTGTTTCCATTTTTTTGTTTTTTACCTTAGCTAAACATTAGCACAATATATGAAATAAGTCAAACAAGTTATATGACTTTATATATTTAATATATCCATAGGACATATAATAAAAGTCATGCCAAGCATATTTACACTAATTATAGACGGAGAGATACCTAGTTATAAGGTTCATGAAGATAACAAAACCTTAGCGATAATGGATATTAATCCAATCCAATACGGGCAAATTCTAGTTATTCCTAAAATAGAAGTGCCTACTATATGGGACATGGATAGCGACAGCTACCAGGCCTTAATGGATACAGTTCAGAGAGCAGGTCAAAGCATCAGGAGGGTCTTTAAGAATAAAGCTAAAGTGGGGGTAATGGTCGAGGGTTTAGAAGTTACTGATCATGCTCATGTAAAAGTGTTTCCCTTCTCTAGCCTAGCCGAATATCATGCTAGTCCTGACATAAACAATAAGCCGAATAATAAAGAACTTGAGGAGTTAGCTAAAAGGCTCGCTTTTTAGTAAACTCTAAATGCAATGAACTCTAACCTGATCTCTTTTGTAATAGGTATTGCCGCCGGCGCTGCATTTTATACATTTGTCGGAAAAAGAATTGGCTATGGTAACACAAGGCGAGTTTGGACGGTAGTGGGACTAGTGTTTGTAGTCGCTTACGTCATTGTGCTTCTTACCCTGACACAAATTGTCCACTATAAATAGACTAACTTCTTTTGCCCAAAGTGTGCCGTAACTGGTACTATATGGCTATGGACGAGAAGGGGTTGGGCAAGCGATTGCAACAAATGCGTCGCAGTGCCGGAATGACACAACAACAGCTGTGCCAGGCGGCAAATCTTAGCTTCTCGACGCTTACGAAGATAGAGAGAGGCGCCATTAAGTCGCCATCGATTTTTACCATTCATAGCATCGCCTCGGCATTGGGGCTGGGGTTGGATGAGTTATTGGGCAATGTTCCAAAAAGATTGGTCAAGAATAAAGAGACTCGTTCTGGAGTTCGCTTTGTCTTTTTCGATGTTAACGGATGTCTCGTCAGATTCTATCATAAAGCTTTTGCACAGTTAGCTAAGGATTATGGCGTGCCTCCCGACTTAGTGGAAATGGCCTTTTTGCATTATAACAATGACGCCTGTCGGGGTGTTCTTAGTATGAAAGACTTCAATAACGTTATAGCCAAGCGATTAGGGCTTCCGGATATGGATTGGTCAAAATATTATTTGTCTTCGGTCGAACCAATGCCAGGTATGGATTCGATTGTTGAGTGGGCCAGCCAGAACTATGGGGTTGGTCTGCTTACTAATGTCATGCCGGGTATCTTGCCTGCTCTAATCAAGGAAAAAGTAATACCTGATTTAGCATATGATGTGGTCATCGATTCCTCCCAAACAGGCTTAGTAAAGCCAGAACCGGCCATCTATAAATTAGCGGCTGAAAAAGCAGGTGTTAGCCCAGAGCATATTTTGCTGATAGATGACACTAGAGAGAATGTAGCTGCGGCAGAAGATTTGGGTTGGCATGTGTTGTGGTTTGATTATGCTCAGCCCGAAGAGTCGGTCGAACAGGTTAGAATGGCATTGGATATGTAGGAGCAACTTGCTATATTAAGCATAAGGATAATAAGAAGTGCGACTATTAAGGATCAGCCGACCGAAAGGTTTTACAATCATAGAAACAATGATTGTTCTGGCAATAGCTGGTCTAATCTTGATGATTGTATTTCTGGCAGTTCCTCCACTTGAGCGAAACGCTCGAAATAACGAGCGGAAACATGACGTTAGTCTCCTAACATCCGAAATTATTAACTATTATTATGATAATCAAAGCTTACCTGGCGGCCCTTCTGGCCCTACTGGTGGTGAGTGTTTCCAATACAATGTGGTGCCTGCACCGGGTAATTGCCCACAGGCAGCAACTTTCTTCGAGAATCTAACTAAAGAGTTTAGCTTTTACAAAAACATTGACCAATTCTTCTACGCAACTGACTATACCGAACCTTACTTCTCTACTTGGTGTACGTCGACTAATTATAACCCTACTTGTTCCGGTGGACATCGGTTAATTAGCAGTACAGTTTTTTCAGCAAACGATATATTTATCGATACTTCTTCAGTATGTACTGGCAATGGCACGGAATATTGGTCGAGTAACTACTATGACGTTATCATTGCCTATGCTCTGGAATCAGGAAGTGGTCATCTAAATTATCAATGTCAAGGTATGCAGCTGCATGGCTAATTATGATAACGTTGGCGTTCAAGCAGTAGCCTTTCCAATTCCTGTTCGGTTTCTATAAGCTTATTTCTGGTATCCGTAACTAGGTTTGCTGGTGCTTGTTTTATATAAGCGTCATTGTGCAGTCGCCCCTGTAGTTTAGCTAAACTTCCCTGAGCTACTTTTATTTGGTTGTCGAGGGTAAGAAGATAGGCATCTAACTGATCTTTATCTATATTTAACCAGCAGTTTAGCACGACGCCACTAACCACAACTCCTTTCTCTTGATCGGTTTCCTCAACAGTCTTCAAATGGCCTAATTGCCGTATAACTGAAGAGTATTTAGCAATTGCCGGTTCGTCTTGGTAATAAAGGGAAACGTCTTTGGCGCCAATAGTTTTTATGGTTGACCTGACGGAAGTTATCAGCTGTTTAACTTGCTCAAATTCATCTGCCTGCACTTTGCTTCCCGTAGGCAGCACAATGGTTTTATGACCACTTAGTAGTGACTCGGGTTTTAATTCTAGAGTCTGCCATATAGTTTCAGATAGAAAAGGCGCGAAGGGATGCACAAGTACTAGTATGGCTTCCAGCATTGCCTCCAGTATGCTTTTATTCGGGTCTGTTTTACTTACTTCTATATACCAGTCGGCAAGATCATCCCAAATAAAACGATAGACCTTTTCGTAAGCTTCATAGAATCGGTAACTATCCATTAATTCGGTGACAGCATTGATTGTACTAGTGTAGCTTAATAGCAGCCAGTGGTCAGCATCGCTGATAGGCTTAGGCTCTTCTTTACTTGTAAAATCGCCTACTACTGACTCAATAAACCGGGCGACATTCCATAATTTGTTGCAAAAGTTCCGGCCGCCGATAACTTTGGATTCAATGTATGGTTGATTATTTCCAGGGGTTAAGCCGGTGATAATGCCAATTCTAAGTGCGTCAGATCCGAACTGGTCAATAACCCCCATCGGATTAACAACGTTCCCCTTGCTTTTGCTCATCTTCTCTCGCCCGTCGGTAATCATGCCATGCAGGTAGGCTTTTTTAAACGGTATTTTGCCAGTTACATAGATTCCCAGCATAATCATGCGGCTTACCCAGGGCATAAGAATATCAAAGCCGGTTTCCATTAAAGACAGAGGATAGTATTTGCCGTAGTCTTCACTATCGGGGTAGCCTAGGGTCGCATAAGGCCAGGAACTGGAGCTAAACCAGGTATCAAAGACATCTGGATCCCGGCGATAAACTTTATTATTTACAGTAATGACTTCTTGGTCTACTCTCTCGTCATAAAGCCAGTCTCCGGGGTCTTCTTCATTCTGAAAGGCTGGTATAGGTATCCCCCAGGATATTTGACGACTGATATTCCAGTCTTTAATATTTTCGAGATATTTTTCAAGTTGGCGTTGTTTAGCTTTTGGTATAAAGTCGATCTCCCCTTCCCTAATCGCCTTAATTGCCGGTTGTGCTAGTGGTTTAATATCTATAAACCATTGATCTTTTAGTAGGGGTTCGATGACCGTACCGCATTTATAGCAATGGCCGACGCTGTGGGTATATTCCTCGGCATCAACCAGGAGGTCTTGCTTCCTTAGTTCGTTTACTACCGCTTCCCTGCTCTCAACAACGCCTAATCCCCTAAATTGCTCAGGAATTGCATGAGTCATTTTTCCATCAAAACCAATGACCGTAATAAATGGTAAATCATGTCGTTTGCCTATCTCGAAATCGTTCGGATCATGAGCGGGTGTTATTTTAACGGCGCCGCTGCCAAACCCGGGATCTACGTAATCATCGGCAATGATAGGTATTTCCCTGTTGGTTAACGGTAACCTGACTGTTTTGCCTACCAGCTGCTTGTATCTTTCGTCTTTCGGATTGACGGCCACGGCCGTATCGCCAAGCATCGTTTCTGGTCTGGAGGTGGCAACTACAATGTTGCCGCTACCATCAGTTAACGGGTAACTTATGTGCCATAAGAAGCTGGTCTCATCTGTATATTCGACTTCAATGTCGGCAAAGGCAGTTCCGTGAAAAGTACAGAAGTTAACTAATCTTTCACCTCTGTAAATCAGACCTTCATCCCACATTGTCTTAAATGTTTCATAAGCCCGTTTTACAATTGGTTGATCAAGAGTAAATGTATAATGGGTCCAATCAACACTGGCCCCCAGCCGGCGGATCTGGGTTTCGAAGTTCTGTCGGTTAGCGGCCACAAAGTCATAAATTAGCTGATATAACTGATCACGTGAATAGTCGAACCGGCTCTTCCCTTCCTTTTCCAATTCCCGTTCAAAAACAACTTGGGTTTCAAATCCAGCATGATCAGCGCCGGGAACAAAAAGCACACTTTCACCTTTCGATCGGTGATAACGAACGGCTATGTCTTGTAAGGCAAAGGATAAGGCATGACCCATATGAAGGTTGCCGTTAGCGTTAGGCGGGGGTACTACCACTGAGTAGGAGTTGCCACTTCCCTTTGGTTTGAAAGCTCCTAGTTTCTCCCAAAGAGCATAAATATCACTCTCGTATAACTGAGGCTGATAACTCTTAGCTAATTTCATATCTATTTAATATACCTGAGACACCAACGGTTACATAGACAGGTTAGGGTTAATATCTAACCTATAAGGGTCCGCCGATTTGAGGCCACACCTAATTTGCCAGCCTCCTAGAGCGGCAATCATCGCACCGTTATCTGTGCAGAGCTTGCTGTCAGGTACAAGCGTTGGACAGGAAACAGATTCAGCGAGAAGCTGCCTTAACTGATGGTTGGCGGCAACGCCTCCGGCCAGCAGTACGCACTTGGGAGAGAACTCCTCCACTGCCAGTAATACCTTGTCGACAATGGTCTCGATGGCTACGCGTTGGAAACTGGCGGCAATATTTGCTTTCTGAGCCTCATTGAGGCGTTCTGGCAGGCGATAGGAAGGGAAGTCGTACGATTCTCCAATTTGCTCCTGAGCAAGCCTTAAAACGGCTGTTTTAAGCCCCGAAAAGCTAAAATCGTATTTTCCCACCTTCGCTTTGGGCAAATTATAGCTTTTATCGTCTCCTAACATAGCTGCCTGGGAAATACTCGGCCCGCCAGGATAGGGAAGCCCGAGAATCTTTGCTACCTTATCGAAAGCCTCGCCAATCGCATCATCCTGGGTTCTGCCTAATAAACGATAATTGAAGTGATCGGTAAAAAAGGCTAACTGGGAGTGGCCGCCTGAAACTATTACAGCTAATAGCGGGAATTCAGGATCACTGGAGGGCAGGGAGTATCCAGACAGTGAAGTGCTGTTAATAAAGTTTGCATAAACGTGACCCATAACATGGTTGCAGGCGTATAAAGGTTTATCTTGAACTATAGCCAATGTCCTAGCGGTCAACACACCAATGAGCAGACTGCCTCCAAGTCCGGCACCATAGGTTACGGCTATGGCATCAATTTGCTCCCAGTCAGTTTTTGCTTGACGGAGGGACTCTTCTATAGTCGGAATAATAGTTTCAATATGACTTCGCGCAGCTATTTCTGGAACAACACCACCATAAACAGCGTGTAGTTTCATGCTAGAGGCTATTATGTTGCTTTTCATAGAGTTGCCGTTATCTACTACCGATACGGCTGTTTCATCGCAACTAGTCTCAATTCCAAGAACTCTCATAGTTCTATCTAAAATACCATGAGACTGCATAAGGCACATTTAGCAAGTGGATAGTATATAATTCAGTTGAAAAATTAGCACAAGCGTGCTATTATATGTCAAAATAAATATTTTCTATCTTTAATAATAAGTGGTGAGGATATTTTTTATGAGTGAAACAGCTCCTAGCGGTTACAGCATACTGACTATTAATAGTCAGGAAGCGCTTAGATTGACAGAATTGCAGCATCAAGAAGCCGAAAGACAGGCAATATTTCAACGAGCTATAGATAACAGGTCTAACAGTTATGAAGTAAATCTGCTTAATAACGAGGCAGAGTTGCAAATATTTGGTAGTCGAGGCTCAGATACACCTGGGGGCATACTAGACAATATTAAGCATAATCCGCGCTATGGAACTAAAGAGGCTGACCGTTTTCGAGCTGCGGACAATTACAAACAGGACATAGAGAGCTTATTAGGGCAGGGATTGGAATTATGCCAAGCCAAGCTAGTAATGGATCTAAGCTTTGATCTGGCCGACGTCAGGGACCAACGCAAAAAAACGCTAGAAAAGAAAAAATCCATGTATATGAATCTAGGTCTTAGTGAAGCTGAAGCCAGTAAAAAAGCTTCCAGTCATAAGGACGTTTTGAAGTATGAAGAACAGCTGCAAGTTTACGAGGCAAAGGACTTATACCAAATAGAACGCGATGAAAAGTCGGCTTCATTTAAGCAGTTATACAAAGAAGGGCTTACTAAGAAGGGGTACGATGAGGCTAGAAGCGAAGAACTAGCGGAAATTGAAGCTAAGAAGCGGGTAGCCGACATTGATCAAAAGATCGAAAAAAGTAAATCCCTTGAGCAGATTATTAAAGATAACGGCATTTTCACTAGAGAAGAATTCGATCGGTTTGTTAAAGGTGAAAAACTTTATGATGAACTAGGCAGCTATATTTCTGCTTCCGAGCCGAAAAAAGATGTGACTGATGATGACCCTGATAAAAAGCTGCCTGAGTTACCTTCGCCCGATAATTCGACTGGAGAACTGCCTGAACATGGCATAGGCGAGCCTGAGCTTGAAAAAAATTCTGATCTAACCAGAGAAGAAAAAATACGGAATGCCCAACTATACGGTTTAGACAAAGACGATAAAGAAGCAATAGCTATGGCTATGGAAGAAGCCATAGAAATAAACGAAAGTGAATATGCCCAACTATCTGCACTGAGAAGAAGGTCGGCATTTATCGCAGCTAAGAATCTTAAAGGCAAAAGGGCTGCTACGCGTTTAGCACCGGAAATGAGAGCCACAGATGAAAGAGTGGAGGCAAGCCGTAAGCGTCTTGAAGCAATAAGAATCCGCAACCATAATGCCATGAAGCAGCGACTCCTCGATGCCGGTGCAACTCCTAAAGAAATTAACGAGATACTAGCCAAACACGATGCAATGTTTGCCCAAAGTATTACTGCACAAACTGCTATTATGGGACGCAGATTTTCTGGTTTGCCGGAGCATCCGGATGAGCTGAAGATAAATTATCTTAAAGGAGTACGAAAGTTTTTCCACCGCTTCTCACGTGAAGGTCTATCAGATCAGAGAGTTCAGTTTTATGAATGGTGGGGGAGACAGGGTGGCGGCGGTGAACGCTACTTTAGTCGGGGTAGGATTCTAGGTACGCTTAAGAAAATGGCAGTATTTGGCTCAATTGGCTTACCTGCCGGTGTATTAGGTGCTATGGTGGCTCCCGGACTTGGTGCCGGCCTGGGAGTAGCTGGAATAGCCTATGCAGGAACTAAGGCAATTAGAATTATGCAGGCGATAGCTGGAGTTCATGTCGAAAAAAACAGTGAGGCTACGGTAGCCCTCGAGCAGGCTAAGCGTGAATACCAGGAGACTCTAGAAGAAATAAGTCGTTATTATTCATCAGAAAAGCTTATCGATGTAAAGGGTTCTGTAACAGGTATACATGCCGAGGGAACCGATCGACAGGTTACTAGAAATAAGAAAAGAATAGTTTACGGCATAGGCCTAACGGCCGTAAGCACTGGAGCGGCAGCTGCTTTTAGTGTGCTTGGGCATACACTGGCCAATGCGCATAACGTAGCTAGTGTAAAACCAAAATCCACATTGACACCTTCATCTACAACCCTACCCAAGACACCTTCATCTACAACCCTACCCAAGACACCTTCATCTACAACCCTACCCAAGACACCTTCATCTACAACCCTACCCAAGACACCTTCATCTACAACCCTACCCAAGCGTCCAATCACTACTCCCAGGCCACACACACCAATAGCTCACAGGGCAAAGTTGATTAACCAACCTTTTAGTGTAAGTAACGGCGAAGGAATAATTAACGAGATCAACCATTACGCGTTAGAGCGCAACATGCATCTGAGTCCGGCAAGAGCCCTGGATATATATAAACAATTAGCTTCCAGATTTGGTGGCCATATCATTGACTTACAAGGAAAAGGCCCGAGCGAATATTTGATTAGTCCAGGTAATTGGGGCATTACACGATCCGGTTCTAAGGTTGCGAAATGGGGCGTTCGGGTACTGCCTGTTTTGAACCGACTTGTTAGTAGTAGTCGCTAACCTTAAAGTAGGTTTGGGAGAAACATAAATGAAAGATTTCGATCAGGAAATCAGAGATATAGTTGTCGCTCTTGGCATACCAAAGGAGGCTGAGGGCCCAATGCTGGATAGTATCTATGAGAACCTGAAAGACAGGGTAGGCATGCACTTATCCATTGTTCTAAGCGATGAAGATATAGAAAGGGTACAGCCTATAATTAATTCTGTAGATGACTCTAAGCTATTTTCTGAGATTAGCCAGGTTATTCCTAACTTTGATGAAATTGTCGAGGAAGAAATTGAAGTAATCAGGGAAGATCTTGGCATAAGCAGCGGTTCATAGCATATACTATTTAACAATGAATTTAAGAGCGCTGGTAAAAAAATTTATACCTACTTCGCTGTTTTCTGTGATTGAGCCTTTCGGTCACCTAATGGAGGCTGTGCTGGTTAATGCGATCAACGGTTTTCCAGCAAAGGGAGTAAAAGTAATAGGCATTACCGGCACTAACGGTAAAACGTCAACCTGTTATTTAGTTCATAAAATGCTTCATGAGGCGGGATACAAAGTTGGCCTAATGACAACCGTCGGTTATGGTGTGGGGGATAATATAAAACCGCAAATTGCTCACATGACTACAGTAAGCGTTCCACTGCTTATGAAGCGGATAAAGGCAATGCGCAGTGAGGGCATGGAATGGTTAGTACTAGAGACGACCTCGCATGCATTAGCCCAAAACAGAGTTTGGGGTATCCCTTACAGTATTGCTGTAATGACTAACATTACCCATGAGCACCTCGATTACCATAAGACCTTTGAGCGTTATCGTGACGCAAAAAGAAAGTTATTTAAACTAACCGATCGCAATCATAACGGTCTAAGAGTCGGCGTTGTTAATGCTGAAGACCCTAGCGCGGATCTTTTCATCAGCGATATAGCTAATCCGGTGACCTATGGTGTAGAAAAGGGCGACATCAGGGCGGAAAGAATTAATCTGAGCTCTGATGGAGTAGACTACGTGATTAGGTCCGATGAGCAAGATTTACACATCCACTGTAATCTACCTGGTAGTTTTAATGTCTATAATTCTCTGGCGGCAGTTTGCGTCGGTAAAACTTTAAGCCTAAGTAAAGAGCAGATTGAAAAGGGAATAGCAGCTCTTAAGGGCGTGGAAGGTAGAATGACTACCATAAATGAAGGGCAGGACTTCTCAGTTATTGTAGACTTTGCCCATACCCCAGATAGCTTTGAGAAGCTGTTTAGAGACATTAAGCCTGTGGTCAGGGGTAGATTAATAGTTATGTTCGGTAGTGCTGGACGGAGAGACGAAGCGAAGCGGGCAGTACAGGGAAGATTAGCTGCTAAATATGCCGATGAAGTTATCGTTACCGAAGAAGACGATCGAGATGTTGACGGCTTCAAAATCATGGAACAGATTGCTGCCGGCGCTCAAGAGGAGGGCAAAATTATTGACCATAATCTGTTTCTGGTTCATGACCGGAACGAGGCCATTGAATTCGCTATTAAACGAGCCAAAAAAGACGACACCGTACTATTATTGGGTAAGGGCCATGAAAAAACGATTGAGCGGGCTGATGGCGAACATCCCTGGAATGAAATTGCGGCAGCTAAGGAAACACTGAAGCAAGTCATAAGCTAATTCAACACAGAGTAAGGCTACAGCAGCGTATATAGCCACCGCCCTTGGACAGCTCGTTAATCGAAGGCGCTATGGTTTTCAGCCCATAATGCTCGAGTGCCTCCCGAAGCAACGGTGCCCGGTCGCTCATTATTACTGTCTCTCCCGTAGACACCAAATTACAGGCAAAACCGTTCTCTGCTTCATCTATTGATACAGGGATCTTTTGTATAGGGAGTGCAGTAATCTTCTGACGGCTTTCTTCGCTAAAGGCTTCGGGGCACCAGGCTATTAAATCAGGAGTAATGACCGCTAAAGCTAAGTCCAGGTCATAAAAATAACTGTCTGGCCAGCCGGTAACGTGGTTTATCACAGGGCGATTGTTTTCATCTAATTGAGGTATGGTCTCTAAGCCTACAACTTTACAGTCAAAAACCTGAGCTAAATACTCATGCATCTTGGGGTCAGTCCGGTAATTACTGCCAACAAACAGATAATCTCCGCAAGGAAGTGAATCCCCCTGACCGCTGAAGCGGAAGGGAGATGTTATGAGCTCGCAGCCTAATGATTTCAGAACTTCTCTGGCATATGGTTCCTCATCTTGACGCTTATTAGGCAAAGAGGACAGCATTATTTTGCCACGCCAGCATAAACCCCAGTTGGCGGTGTAAATGCCATCCTGGCAATCCTTTGGCGGGTCGACCTTTACTACGTCAATGCCGGCCTGTTCAAAAGCATTTCTAATCTCCAGATGTTCTTGTTTCGCCAGTGCGATATCTGGTTGAATGTTTTTATGAGAGTATGGATTAAGCTCTTCGACACTCAGGTAATCAGCGCCGGACATAAGAACTGCCTGGTTTATTATTGGCTGAGCCATTAATTCCAGTTTAACAAATAATTTTATTAACACCGTCGCAATGCTGACTTTATACCTCTGATGCAAAGTCCTCTTGACAGAATTTTTAGCAGTCAATTATAGTGAGTGCTGAAAGTTAGCACTAATAAGCCATGAGTGCTAACAATTAAAAATTAGAAGGAGGATAGCAATATATGAGCTCACCATTACAGCCGCTTGCTGACTATGTTGTAGCACAGGCCGAGGAAGCGAACACCAAGACTGCCAGCGGACTATATTTGCCGGATAACGCAGCTGAGAAGCCGAAGACAGCAAAAGTCATTGCGGTAGGTAAGGACGTAAAGCAAGTTAAAACGGGAGACCGAATCGTTTATAAAAGCTATAGTACGACCGATATTAAGGTAGACAATCAAGACTACATCTTGGTTAAAGAAGAAGACATTTTAGCGACAGTAAAGTAAGGGGAATAAGATGGCCAAAAAAGTATTTTATGATGATGATGCCAGGCGAAGAGTATTAGCCGGTGCAGAGATTTTATATAACGCGGTTAAGACGACTATGGGTCCTCGAGGCCGCAATGTCGTTATCGATAAGTCTTATGGTAACCCAACTGTGACTCATGATGGTGTAACGGTTGCCAAGGGAGTGGAACTACCTGATGTTGATGACGAAACATTGGGACAAAAAGTAGGAGCAGAACTTATTAAGCAAGCTGCCAGCAAAATGAACGATGTAGGTGTCTTGGGTAGGGTT
>JAJZOE010000064.1 GCA_021829145.1 bacterium
TGGGCATCAGGTTTACCTTCGGGACGTCCCAAGTGAGAAATTAAAATCAGCCTGGCTTTTTTATCCAGTAAATATTTTAGCGTAGGCAGAGATTGTTTTATCCGATAATCATCAGTAACAACACCGTCTTTTATAGGTACGTTATAGTCAACTCTGACTAGAATAGTCTTATTCGAACAGTCGACATCTTCGATAGTTTTCTTGGTAAACATTTGCAGCTACTCCAACATCCTTACTTTTATAGTATCGGTTGTTCCGACGACACCAGGATGTTGACCGGAAGCGGTAACTACTATATCGCCACTGGAAAATACATGGTTCTCTCTAAGCCAGTCAGTTATCTTGCTAGCCGCGCCTTCACCGGCTGGCCTTAAGTAAGGCTCAACGCTAAATACTAAAGCCAACTGGTGTTGGGTTTTTATGTCATCTGTCACGGCTATCAGGGGTATAGAAATTCTTCTGGCGGCAATATTGATAGCAGTCGCACCTGACTTTGTTTCGGCAACTATGGCTTTAGCTTCAATAGTTTCCGCTAATTTTATTACTGCCTGGGAAATCGCTACCTGTATTGAGTGGTCTGCCGGCTCATTGAAAGTAACACTTAATGGAGAGTTGCTCTCGGTGTAACGGATTATTCTTTGCATTGTCTTTACAGCCTCAATCGGATAATTACCGCTGGCCGTTTCATCGCTAAGCATTAAGCAATCCGCGCCAACAAGAACAGCAGTAGCGACATCCGATACTTCCGCTCGTGAAGGCTCTAGCTCTTCGGTCATACTGATTAACATTTGCGTCGCGACGATAGTAGGCGTTGAATACTTTTGTCCTAGTCCGATTATCCGCCGTTGCACCACGGGAATACTCTCAGCTGGCGTCTCGACCGCTAGATCTCCTCGGGCTATCATTACCATGTCTGACTCAAGCACTATTTCTTCTATGTTATCGATGGCCGATTTAGTTTCAACTTTAGCTATAATCTTGGCTTTGTAGTTCATGCCAGTTAACAAACGCCTTAGGCTCTTTATATCATCGGCGTTTTGAACGAAACTTAAAGCAACGTAATCAATGTCCTGGGTTGAACCATAGATAAGGTCATTCCGATCTTTGGGAGTAATGACGTCACCTTTGAAATTAGTATCTGGTACATTTATACCTTTGCGTTTGATAAGAATTCCGTCATTGATTGCCTCGGCATATACTACGCCTTCCTTAATGGCTGTTACGACAGTATGAACGCGACCATCAAATAGTAATACGCGTTCCCCTCTTTTAACCTTATCGCTTAAATCATACTGGGTTGGAATATGGCCTGTTTCAGCAAAATTAGCATTGAACTCTAAGGGCAGAGTATGGCCCCTTTTAACCTCGATAACACCTTCAAAATCTCCGAGTCTTATCTTAGGTCCCTGAAGATCCTGAATTATTGCTACCGGTTTATTTAATTCTTCTGATGCTTGTCTGACCCACCTTATTTGTCTGGTTCTTTCTTCATGGCTGCCATGGGAAAAATTAAGCCGTATTCCATTTGCTCCAGAGGCAATAAGGTCTTTAATTGCCTCATAACTGTCGGTTGAAGGACCGATAGTAGCGATGATTTTTGACCGACGCCAATCCTTTATCGGTACTTTCGGATGATTGTGAAGATTGCCCACCATTACCTACTTAGTATATTTCTACATTCTTAATTTTAAAAGTTAACGATAAGAATTATCGTCTTACTATAAAACGCTTTGTCTGCAAATAAAAACAAGTTAATCAATTTAGTGGATAAAGTTATATTTTAAGGCACTACTAGCACTAAAGGTTCTCTGATCAATCTCGTCCCATCCGACTCGATTCATTTCGGAAATAGTCCAACTACCATTTGACTGGTTAACCTGCTCTACAAAAGCCACATGTCCCAACCCGCCATATGCATCAGGATTCTGCATAATAGCACCAAAAGAAGGCGTATGGTTAACCAGATAGCCGGCTTTGATAGCATTTTTTGCCCAGTCAATAGCATTACCCCAATTGTTAGGAATAGGTAGGCCAATTTGAATCCTTCTTAGTGCAGCCCAATAGGTACATTCACCGTAATCATATTCATCACTGGATAATTTTGGTGATGTGAATAAGCTAACCAGAGATGATGAAAGGGCGCCAATATTTGTAGAAGCAAAAAGTGTAATTATCGGCAAAACAATCAATAGAAGCAAAACCGAGCAAGCAATAACTATCAGTTTTCTCATTAACTAGTCCTATATAGTTCATTAGGATCAGTGGTTATCAGTGGATGCTCTTCTTGAGAGGCAACTACACTTAGTGCAACATGGTTCTGGTCGGCAATTATCAGGGCTTCGCCACGATCACAGGTAAGTAGATAGCTTTGCTCATATTCGCTTAAGTTAAACTCACTAACAACATTTTTAATAGTTGTGGTGTCCTGGCGCATTAAGATTCTTAAGGCACTCTGTGATGCAATTGCTCTACCATAATCATTGAGCAAGAAATCGTTGGCCTGCTGAGATATAATGGCTACTCCCAACCAATACTTGCGGGCTCTTCTGACTAAACCGGAAACAAATCTTGCACTTTGTTCATGCTCCAGCAATATCCACCCTTCGTCTATAACCAACAATCTCTTTTTTACCGTTGACTTTACCCGGTGTTCAACATAATTGGAAATAATCATCATCATAATTT
>JAJZOE010000041.1 GCA_021829145.1 bacterium
GCATACAATCCAGGGTGTCCGAATAATTGGCCCAGTTCATAGCTAGAAAAGCCGTAAATATATCCACCCAACAAAGACGCTATATATTTCTTGGTCAGGTAATAAATTAACAAGAAAGCACTTAATGCGGCCAACACCGGTGATAGAATCGCCACTAAATTAAATGATAAAATTGCTCCACCGAGCAGTGTAATTGGCGCCATAATTAAAGCCAAAGATGGAATTGATGTCGACCAGCTTAAATTGTAACCGTTTGGGAACCAAGCATATTTAGAAATAAAGGGATTAAGATTATGGGTAAGGGCATAAGGCCACCAATTGTAATACCAGATAAACTGTTGGGGGTCTCCCCCATTATTAAATATACTGTGACTTAGTTGAGTAATTGAGCTTGGTGCAAAGTATACAAGACTTATAGCCAGATAAATAATAAAAGCGGATACGACTATTACCGACCATTTATAACGACGTTCTATGAAAAATATTACTCTATCTAGCTTTAGCATTTATCTATATCAGTCTATACGCAGGCTTGAGTTCTTTCAATTAACAAAACTAGTATCTGCTAGTCATTCAGGAAGTGATATCTTGTACAAAGAGAAGTCAAAGAAGCTTACATAATGTTCGTTGGCAATATGAGATTTTTATAAATTGTGCTTGCTAATATGTCCAGGGGAGTAGTATATATATTTACGAATGTTTCATATACTATCTGCCGAGCAGATCGACCATAACGAGTTTGGCCAGCTGTTTGAAACTGCTGCTGAGTTTGAGAAGACTGACAAAAGGATTGATAGTAGAAAAGAGGTAATGCAAAGGCGCTTCGGTCGGATCATGTTATCGATGTATTATGAGCCTTCTACCCGAACCAGATTTAGTTTCGAAATAGCAGCCAAAAAATTAGGAATAGAAGTAATAGGAACCGAAAACGCAGCAAAATTTTCTTCAGCCGCAAAAGGTGAAACTATCGAAGACACAATAAGAGTTCTTAATCATTACGGCGTTGACGCAATAAGTCTAAGAACAAAAGAAGATGGTCAAGCGGTAAGAGCTGCGAGTGTCAGCCGAGTTCCCATAATTAATGGCGGCGACGGTAAAGGTGAGCACCCCTCTCAAGCAATTTTGGATTTATATACTATTGAAAAAGAAATAGGCAGACTAAACAATCTTAATATAGTTATAGGCGGAGACCTAGCCAATGGCAGGACCGCTCGTTCGTTAGCGCAGCTGGTTTCTAAATATCCTAAGAACCATATAAATTTTGTATCGACCCCTGAGCTACAAATCGGACAGGATATCAAAGCTAAGCTAGTACAAGATGGAACATCGTTTAGTGAAACGAGCGAGATGTACGATGCACTAAGAAATGCTGATGTTGTTTACTGGACAAGGCTGCAATTGGAACGAATGAGTGAGGATGAGAAGCTCAGTATCGGCCAGGAAAACTTTGTATTGGACGCTACAGCTCTTGAAGTCTTGCCACGGGAAGCGATTATACTTCATCCACTTCCTCGACAAGCTGAAATACCTGTTTCTACTGATTCGGACCCCCGTGCAAAGTATTTCTCACAAGCGGGCAATGGTTTATATATCAGAATGGCAATACTGGATACTATTATGTCTCAGCTAAGTTAGCCTGTCAGGTTTATCGCCTCTGAGGAAATCCTGATTTTTGAAGATATACTGGTTGGCTTTCATTAACATTTAACGTTAAACTAAATACTAGTAAATGGAACACTTAGTAGTTTCAGAAATAACTCGACATGGCTATTTAGCTATTTTCTTTCTAATGGTTCTCGAGTCTACATGTATACCAGTGCCTAGTGAAGCGGTAATGATGTTTGGAGGAGCTCTAAGCGCTGGTATAACCGTAGCTGGAGTAACCTCGCATCTTAATATATTTGCAGTAGCCATATTGGGAGCTTTAGGAAACATTGTTGGAGCTTTCATAGCATACTGGGTTGGTAGAACCGGTGGCAGAACCTTAGTGGAAAAATGGGGTAAGTATGTACTCCTACGCCACCAGGATTTAGACAGAGCAGAAGCCTACTTCAATAAACGGGGCGAGTGGGCCGTTTTAATTAGTAGAGTATTGCCTGTTGTAAGAACTTTTATAAGTTTTCCGGCAGGAGTGGCTGAGATGCCACAGTTTAAGTTTGGAATATTTACGCTTCTTGGTAGTATTCCCTGGACATTTGGATTGGCCTATTTAGGAAGGGTTCTGGCGGGAAACTGGCAAAATGTTACTAAATACTTCACTCCTATAAGCATTCTATTCGCTATTATTATCATTGCTTTTATTGTCCGTTGGTATATGAAGAGGCGGACAATAGTGATGACAGAAAAAGCACAAAACCAATAGTTATTAGTCCTGGGATAAAATTAGAGCGCAAGACGAAGGCATAGGTAATTTAGCCATGCCTTTTTTATCTACGTACACCTCCGATATATTCACTTCTTTAAAATCTTCGCTGTATCCAGACCAAGTTGAATTAAATCTTACTATCCATTTTCCGGAATGAGGAAAAGTTATGTCATATTCTTCATAAGTACGATCTCCAAAATTAATAATGACGACTACATCATCTTTGGGGCCTCCATCTCTAAAACGATGATAAGCGATTACTTTATTATCTTGGTCAACATGAATAATATTTATATTAGCCCCTGTTAAGCCAACACTATTTCCATAGCTGTTATGTCTTAATGCTATGAGGTGTTTATATGCTAGTACAATACCAGAAAACTTTTCCTGCCTTTCCCAGTCAAGCCCCTGCCAATCGTTGAACGTACCTTTCTGCATGAATTCTTGGCCTTGTAATATCATGGGGATACCAGGAGTGGTCATAACAATAGCCGCAGCAATTACGGTTTGTTGCCTAGCGAATACACTTGAAGTCTTCCTAGGAGCTATTAATTCTGGAAACCTCGCCGATCCGTTGGCGGCACTATCATGAGAGTCTACGAAAATCACTCTTTTAAAAGGATTATTCTCAAACCGCTTAGTTAACTGAGAAAAAATACTATCTAAAGAAACACGTTTGGGATCATTAGTAGACAGAGCTTCTCGGATAGCTTGCGGGAAATTTACTTCCCACTGCGAATCGAAACCTGCACCACCGTACTCCACCGGCTTCACAATATAGTCATTGACGGCTATGTCTTCTCCTACGACGAAAGAGTTGCTATTTATTTTCTTAGCTATATTGTTCAGTTGCTGCAGTAAGTGCCAACCATCAGCCAGATCATTATCCGGATCATCATTATTCCCTTTAGCATTTCTAATGTAGATCGTCGAATCTACTCTTAGCCCATCCAAATGACAGTCCCATAACCACATCTTGATATTATCTAATAGGAATTGCTGGACTTCTGGTCTTCCATAATCAGGGCGTGTATCCCCCCATGGCGTATTACTACGCCAATCGTTATAAAAGTAGATTCCCCCTTTTTCGTTTTCGCTCCATCCATCAAACTGCCATAGATTTAGCATATTATCTACAGCAAAGTGATTGTATACCACATCTAAAATTACCGATAATCCCTTTGCGTGAGCTGCTTTAATAAAGTTCAAGAACTGAAATCTGCCGCCGTAAAGATTTTCAACGGAATAAATATACTCTGGCGTATACCCCCACCAGGCACGCTCCATCATCATGCCGCCAATAGGCATTAGCTCGATAGTTGTTATGCCAAGATCTCGTAAATAATCTAACTTGTCTGTAGCCGACTCAAACGTGCCTGTGGCAGCTGGATCCAGCCGGTTAAATGTACCGATGTGCATTTCATAAACCACTTGGTGTTCTAAAGGAATAGAGACCTGCTGATCTCCTTCCCAGTCAAAGTCAGTATCAACAATAACCGAGTTACCGGCTAGGGTTGTTACATTAAGTGACCGAGGATCATTACGATGGTATATTTTATCACCGTTCTTGATTACGTACTTGTACTCCTGGCCTGCTTCGGCGTTACGGATATTAATATGCCAATACCCATCTGCCTCATTGTCCATTGGGGTTTCTGACCAATCATTAAATGAACCACTTACTGAAACAGAGTCAGCGAAAGGCGCCCAAACACGGAATGATACACCTGAGTTTCTAACTATTGCCCCGACATCTTTTTTAGTTTTTCTGCCCATCAGCTACTAATTATGCTTAAGCTTCAATGTATTGGCAACCTAAGAGAGATTATGGTCCATATAACAAGGTGTTAACAGCATTTTTAATCTGACTATAATCGTAAGTACCAGCTGCCGGAACCAAAGCATCCTGGCCGTCAACGTAATAATTAGAAAGCAGGTTGTTGCCGTTATAGTTGTTAATGGTAACTTGTTTAATATTATTGTTAGATATGGCTTTAGTGTCATTATAGAGTGTTTCCATTTGCCCGATATTAAGATCGGTTTTTACATTATCGCCGACAGATTTAACCAATCGAATTATAGTCAGTGGATCTATTAAAGATGATAGCTGCGAGGCTTTGTCTTTTAGCGCTACCAACATCTGCTGTTGATGCCGTGTCCTAGTGAAATCACTATTGGGCAATCCGTAGGATATGTCTCCCGCCGCTGTATCCCCTCGGGCTCTTGCTAAATTCAAAGCCTCTTGTCCATTAAGTGTCACTTTCCCGTTAGCTAGCTTTAAATTAGTATAAGCGTCGTATATACCTCTCGGATCTGAACTGTGTATCGTTATATTTATGCCGCCAACTGCATTTACTGCATCTTTAAAGGCTGCGTAATTAATCAGGGCATAGTAGTTAAAATTAGCCCCGAAGTCATGACTAACCACCCTCTCCAGAAGCCCCATACCACCAGGAAAATACCCTTGCTCGTTAAAATGATTTACTTGACCATATTCATAAGCAGCATTGATCTTGTTATACCCATACCCGGGAATGTTAACCCACATATCTCTCGGCACACTTATAATAGTGCCTGTCTTATTCTTAGGATTGATTGAAACTATCATTATAGAGTCGGTTAATTGGGCTCCAGGGTGGTTAGGATCGCCCACTGAATAACCCGCCAGTAGAATATTCACCCTCCCTCTAGTTTCAGCTAATGACTGCGGAAAAAGTTTTTGAAAGAGTTTTATCGGGTTATGCTGTCCGGTCAGGTTGGCAGCTGCTGAATAAAATTCCCACCCAAATACACCTAAAGCAACTAATATTATGACCCCGACCACCAATAATGCCTGCTTAATCCTTTTTTTAATTGTCGCATTTCCGAACTCCGGTTCAGACACTGACTGCTGCAAACCATTAATGCGATTACTCTCAGATGTAGTACCAAACGAGGGATTGGCAAATGTCATGCGTTTATTTTCACGCCTCTTCATAAACTACAGTCTTCTCAATCATCTATTGAATTTAAACAAACATAGTTATACTTTTTTTGTTACTCTTCATAGTATAGAGGTGTTTGTAGATAGTTATAAGAGGAGACTGACATAAAATTTGTAATAGTATTCATCCCTGATAAGATATTTGTTACGCCCTCTTAGCTCAGCGGATTAGAGCGTCTGTCTTCGGAACAGAAGGCCGCAGGTTCGAATCCTGCAGAGGGCACCATTATTTAAAACTCAATCGCTTGCATAATGTCTGACTTTATGTAATTATTCATTTATGGCAAGCCCTGTAAGTGTACGAAATTTTGAAATAGCCGCTCTTCAAGCAAAGAATCTGGATCAAGCCAAAGTTTTAAGTGCATTTAGAGCTGCAAACTTAGCAATTGCTCGCACATTGCTCAGCGGTGAAGGCCAGGAACAAACTACGGCAATCGATCGTTATAACCAAGCTGCTGAGATCCTAGGGTTAGAGTTGACTCAAAAAGCTGTCTAAGTTTATATATTCTTTGACGTATCCGCTAATTCACCGTGCTTAGTGGGCCACCAATTCCATTTACCAAGCAGCACAACCATAGATGGAACTAACAAGGTCCGGACCAGGAACGTATCCATTATTATACCCAAGGCCAAACCTACGCCAATATCACGAATCTGACTCGAAGAGCCTCCACCAACAACCGCCAATACGCTAAATGTACCAGCCAGTACCATGCCAGCAGAAGTAACTGTAGTCCCTGTAGTCGAAAGAGCTTGAGACACTGCATTTCGCAAGGTTATAGTATGCGCCTCCTCTCTTATACGTGTCATAACTAAAATATTGTAGTCCTCGCCGAGAGCAAGCAAGAATATAAACATAAGGAAAGGCAAGATGAAGTCCAATCCGCTGCCCTTGCCTATGTATATGAATATGATTACGGACAATCCAAAAGCTGCAAGGTATGACAGAGCTACCGATACAATAAGGTAGATTGGAGCTACCATACTACGTAATAGAAAGCCGAGCAGCACTCCAATAACCAAAATTGCTATAGGTATAACCCTTATTAAATCACCGTTAGAGATATTACTAACGTCATAAATGATAGGCGCCTCGCCTAATACACCCGAATCAGTAGCGGCAACACTAGAAGCTATGTGTCTTACTACATCTCTTATGTGGGGTATAGCATTCATGGCTGCCGTGGAGCTGGGATCACCGGCCGTTAACCCCACCGAATACTGCACAGTATGGCCGTCGGCGCTAATAAAATTTGTCAGAATTTTATAGCTTCTGATGGCGCCTAAGGAATTAGCCAAAGCTTTTAATTTCTGCGGAGGGCCGAAATGCTTGTATAAGTTCACAATGTCCGTCCCGGTAAGCTGAATACCATTGGGATTTAATGGACCTGTAACATCATTAAAAGCAGAAGATGCTGCCAGCTCTTTTTGGATCACTTTAAGAGCTTCCGGATTTTGCCAAACTGATTGGGACAATCTAAAGATAATCGCCGTAGGATTGGCACTACTTTTAGGATAATGTTCAGAAAGCAGTTTATTTCCTAAGGCCGAGTCGGAACCTGCCGGTGGATTAGTACCACTAGTAAAACCTCCGGCCTTATAACCAAACACGCCGATTGCCAAGCCACCAAAAAATATGACGCCAACAATTAAAACAGGGACCGGATGCTGAACAACAGATGAGCTAACCCTGCCCCAGAAACCCAGCTTACTGGCTGGCTTAATTTTTTTAGACGGCCAAAAAACAGCCCGGCCGAAAACCGCTAGCAAAGCAGGAAGCAAGGTCAAGCCTGCTAACAACATCAGGCCAATGCCTATAGCTAAGGGCTCTCCAAGGTTAGAGTACATTTGAAACGTGGCAAATAATAACGACAGTAGCGCTGCAATAACTGTCGCAGCAGAAAATGTTATTGATTCACCCACTCTACTCAGAGCCTTTACTATCGCTTCTCGTGGCTCGAGACCTGCTCTAATTTCTTCTCTGACACGAAAGATGAGAAATAAGCCGTAGTCAGTACCGGCACCAAGTACTAAAACAGTCAGTAATAACTGGGCAAGTGAAGAAACTTTTAGGCCATGGTGTGCTGCTTCTGCGATTAACGGGCCTGATAGTATAACAACCAGTAATGGCGGCAATAGTGTTATGAGTGGTGCTAACGGTGCTCTAAAAATTAAAAGCAAGAGAACTATAATAAACAAGACAGAACCAAACTGGAGTTCAGTATTTGTTGATCCGCTCTTTTTACTATTATCCACCGCTGAGGCAATCTGTCCCGCTAAGTGTGCCTGCAAATCTGAGGGTAGTACAGATGAAGATATTGTGCTTCTGAGATTATTGATTAGCGGTGTTGGGTCGATGCCGGTAGTCCTGGCTATGACCAGAAGCTCGTAAGCCTGGCCGTCAGCCGATTCTCCAGCCGAACGTACACTTTTAACATCTTTTGTTTGGGCCAGTCTCGACTCTAGTGAAGCAATTACCGTTCTATCGGTAGCTGTCAATTTTTTGTTATTGGTTGTAGCTACTACCAAGGGAATCGGCTCCGCTCTACTATTCTCTCCTAGTGATGACCCTAGCTGCATTGCTTTTTCACTGGGCGCACTTGAAGGCAAGAATGAAGAGTTGTCCGATTGAGTGACGCTAGACAGAGAAGGCAATCCTTTTACTACTAAAACGGTTCCCAACAACCAGACTATCAAAATTAGCCAGCGAAATTTTACAGTAAACCTGCCAATTGCCGCAAAAACTATAAAACCACGTTGCTCTAAATCTAGACTATGCTTTTTACTAGCCATTGTTGTCCTTTATCATATTTAGTCGTTTGGCTTAGACCACTTTTTTTAATAAGGGTGTAGCCTGTGCTAGACGGACTAAGCTTGCCTGTAGCGATTTGCCCCAAGAAGTTGTCAAAATCCACTTAACTATATAAAAGCCAGCAAAAGCACCTATAATGCCGAATACCCAACCGCCAGCTATATCTAACGGCGAGTGCACTTTAGCCAGCACTCTTGCTACCCCAATAATTATCGTCAAGATCAACATCCAGTTTGCGTACTTTTTGTAAAAAAAGTAAGTAATGGCCGTCAATGTACCGGTTAGCAATGCATGATCCGAAGGAAAACCATTGTCTGGCGCATGGGGTATTAGTGGTTTGACATGTTCAGTCACAAATGGTCTAGGGTCATAAAAAAGTTTGCCAGCTATACGGGAGAGAATAAAGGCAATTATGCCGGCAACTATTATCGCTAGGACAAATCGAACTTTGCTGCTAGCATCCTTATTTAACCAAAGTACAGCGACTAGCTGAAGTATTATAACTAATATAAACAAATAACTGGCACAAAAAACGATAACTGCATCCATAGCTTGTTTTTATTCCTTATTAATTAATAGGTTGTTAAACTGAATTAATGCTTATTATATGATAACCTGTTTTATTTTTAATCCTATAATCGCTAATTGTTTATCTATATCGGCAAAAAGTAGATAAACGCCCAGTAACATAAGCAAAGGAGCGGTATTTAAATCGGTCATAAGCCCAGTATAATAACCGCCGAGGCCTTGACCAATTACCCAAAAAATTGTCAATAAAATAATCCCGACAGCAATAGCTAATTTACGAACTGTAGTCTTTAGTAATACACCTATTCCAACGAATAGTTCGGCCAGTCCTATTAGCAGAGTAAGCCAATAGTAGCTATTGTTGTTTCCTCCAGACGTAACCATCGCAGACATAGAATTATTAATGTGCCCACCTTGACCGGCAATAAAACCGGCAACGTGGTTATCTATAGATGCCAACCAGCTGGGAGCCCCAATAGCACCTTGTCTAGCAATTGAAGCGGTGCTTGTTATAGAGTGCTGATTAGTCATGAAAAACATGCCCCCAAGGATCCAAATACCTGACCAAATAAAGGCTAGCAAATATAACCGGTCTTCTTTTTTTGACGGAAAAGCAACCATGGCTAATAAAGAATAGGTAACTGCGGCCCCCGGAGCACCCATTAGAAGGCTATATTGGCCGCTAAAAATACCTCCGTAGCCTTCTCCGATTATCCAGACGAGTAGGCCCCAGATTACCGATCCTATTAACCCAGCTTTAATTGTTCTCTTATTTAGTATTAATAGGCCAATACTTAATTGAATTATCACCACTAAAGAGTTGAATAAGACTGGGCTCAGCAAAAACATACTAGCAAACCAATGCATCGGTAAACTTACGAAAGAAGGCTGACCGGTCGCAGCAGAAAGAATCACCTTTTTAGCGAATACACCAGTAAACATATTTGGCTGCAACTGGAGTAATCCGTCTAATAACCAAAGTACGCCTAGAGCTATCTGAAGATGACGCTTAGTCACTTAGATATATTACTAATAAATTACTTAGTATAATATTCCATATTTAGTAATATTATTTATATAAAAGGTATTTTATTAAGATACTAATGGATAACGGGTGTACCTATAATGGAAAAATTGTCTAATACAAGGCCGGAACTATCGCTTCTATCGTTAGTTATTGCAGGTCAAATTGACTCCCCGCCCAGCGGCGACACTCATATAGCTAGTATGTGGGCTGCTTTGTATGATCTTTTACCTAATTATCCTCAATTGCAGGATACTATGGATTTTTTTGCAAAAACTAGAAAAATAAATGATGTTGAAAACCGACAGGTTGGCATAACTCCGTCAGAAGCTGCCGGTATCTTAAGGGCCGGAATACAAGCGGATCTTATTGAACATGTGCCTGATTTTCCTCATGGTTTCACTTATGAGCGGTACCTTGAAGAGCTTAGCCGTATGATTGAAGACCACGACCGCATCAGTATGGTAGAGAGCAATATAATAACTAGAAAAACTCAGACCACTATAGCCAGTAGGGGCTCTATATTGGACTTATATCTACAAGGAGTAAGTAAAGTATTAGATAAGAAGCTTAGGGTACTTGTAGTAGGTTGCGGAAATGGAATTATAGAAAAACAAATACTTCTTAAGCACCGCCCGGAATTTTATTTTGGTCATGTAGCAGTATCTCAAGGTAAGGGCCGTTCTGTATTAGAAATAAAGATTAATGAAGATCTACTGAGACGTAACGCTGCAGATTATATAGATCAGTTTGTCGCCATTGATATTCAAAAGCCGACAGATCCGGTTACACAACGCTGGTCCTTAGCCTCAATTAGGCCAAATGAGATGCTGGACGAAGGCTATATGGCTAGAGTAAGAGCACTTCTTAATGAGCCCATACCTGAAAATCTAAACTATGAAGCTTTGAACATTTTGTTTGAAGAAGACCTGGCAAAGCTAAGAGAAAAATACCCAGGAAAATACGACGTAATACTCAATCCTACAATGAGACATCAATTAACTCCTGATGAAGATTACCAGATGATGTTTTCTCAAGCCAGGTTACTTAATAATGGTGGGCGTATTGGCACTGCAGATTTTGCTTTTCTTCGTAAAGGTAAGATGTACTTTTATAACGACTGGTTTGCTAGTGATTTTCGCTATCGAATTATCGATTGGCAACCTCATAGCAGAGCTCCAATGGAATTTTTACGCGCCAAAGATAGTCGCTGCGAAGAAATAAAACCGCATCTGGGTAAAGTAGCGATAGGTGGTGTTACTGAAAGAACAACTGACTTTTTGTTATCTTTATAAAAATCGTTTTAGTTCTTTAGATGCTATCGCCGTATATTCTTTCATAAACTTCTTCTGTGCTTCATTGAGCGTACCATCAAACTGGAAGAAGCTAAAAATAAGAGCTCCTCCACGAGTAATATCCAATGGAAAGATACAGCTGAGGCCAATACCACCACTGGCTTGGTTTATACGAGCCTGGTTTTCATTTAGCACTGGCGAAAATAGATATTTCCAGTCACTAGTTACGTGAGGCTTATTAGACTTAATTGTTCTTGCAATAACATTGTCATCTGTATCATATGGGATTTTTATCTTTGAAAAAGGTACCGTCGATACATCAGTAGTCTGTTTCGCCTGCTCCGTGTTCGAAAGCCTAACCCTATTAATAGTATTACTTTTATTATCAACTAATAGCAATACAATAATGCCCAAAAAAAGAAAGGCCATATCGACAGTGTAAACAAAAGGAGCATTTACGATTGAATCGTATAACTTTTCCTTGTCATCAGCCGCACTTAGAGTCTCATTTAACTTAGCGGTGAGAAATTGGACATTATTTCCCTTATCACTTTTCATTATCTTATACTATCAGTAGCTTCAAGTTTACAGAAGACGATAATTAGCCATACTTCATTGCCTTGCAATGGACATCTCTTTGGACATGGTGCCGTATGACATTATTTGCTAACATGTGCTTACTTGCGCCCGTAGCTCAGCTGGATAGAGCGTTGGTTTCCGGTACCAAAGGTCGGGGGTTCGACTCCCTTCGGGCGTACCATATTTTTGTCCCTTTGGTAATTCAAAACCGTACCCATGGATACTCCTATGGAACGCATACTGGGCGTATAATTTGAATATGCGTTCTAGCATTCCACAAATAAAGTTAATATTGCAAAACAATAGAACTATCAAGCTATGCGTACGACAATGCAGTGTAATCGGTGACGAAACCAAGCTTAAAATTTGTTTCTTATTACGACACTACCCGGAACTGAGTGTTACTACGATTGCTGAACTAGTTGGAACAAGCGTGTCTAACGCTTCCCATAGCCTATATAAACTACGCACGGCGCGATTTGTAAAATTACGTAAAGAAGGAAGGATGCTTTTGGTGGTATTATCAGCATCATAGAAGGTCACTATGCAAAGCAATAAAACGTTATATCGTTGTAGTGAATGTGGCTTAAATTATACTGGGAAAGAAATAGCAAAAGAATGTCAGTCATGGTGCCGTAAAAATAAAAGCTGCAACTTAGACATAGCAAAGTTATCCGTCGAAGTACAAAAGGTTAAGAATGGACGTAGTACATAGTCTACTGCATGCTCTTTCCGTTGCTGGCATGATGACCTGGGATATTCTCTGGTCGCTTATTTTAGGCTTTACTCTGTCGGCCACCATCCAGGCTGTAGTGCGCAAGCAAGCTATAGCGAAACTACTAGGTGATATACAACCTAAAACCATAGCTCTAGCTACCGGGTTAGGGATCGCCAGCTCTTCCTGCTCCTATGCGGCCGTAGCCATATCACGTTCCCTATTCCAGAAAGGAGCATCCTTTGTTGCGGCGATGGTATTTGAAATCGCCAGCACTAACCTAGTTGTGGAACTCGGTATTATTATGGCCTTGCTACTTGGATGGCAGTTTACATTAGCCGAATTCGTCGGAGGACCACTAATGATTATCTTCTTGGCAGTTTTTTATCGCATCTTTTTGCGTCAGAAAATACTGAAAGCCGCACGCATACAGGCTGCGGCTGGCGTTGCCGGTTCAATGGAAGGACATGCGGCAATGAATATGAGCAGTAGCGGCAAAGGTTCGGTCTGGCAGCAACTAGCTTCAACTGAAGGCATCACGAACATCAGCCATATATTTGTCATGGAAGTAGTAGCCGTATGGAAGGACATAGTCGGTGGGCTACTGTTAGCAGGTGCAGTGGCAGCCTGGATACCATCGGCCGTATTCCGTGTACTATTCTTTGCCGGTCATCCGCTTGCTTCAAGGCTCTGGGGGCCCATTATCGGGCCCCTCATTTCACTAATGTCGTTCGTTTGTTCAATTGGCAATGTTCCAATGGCGGCAGTATTATGGCATGACGGTATTAGCTTTGGGGGTGTAATGTCATTCATCTTTGCTGACCTCATCATCATTCCCATCTTACTTATTTACCGTAAATACTACGGCACTCGAATGATGCTATTCATTCTGGCGAGCTTTTATTTGAGTATGGTAATAGCTGGTTGGCTGACTGAGCTGCTATTTTATATTCTGGAATTAGTTCCTAAGTCGCACCAGCTAACAGCAATCACTACTCATGTATCATTCAACTATACGACCGTGCTAAATATTGCTTTCTTGGGGCTAGGGACATTCATGCTAGTTCGCTTTATCCGTACTGGCGCACTACCAATGCTAAAAATGATGGATTGAAAGACAATATTCTAACCAAGCAAGCTTAATGACTATCTGGCTAGCAGGCCGCCCCTTACCCTATATTTCCGATCCCTGCCATATTTATCTTTACTCCTAAATACTTCCCAATTTCCAGCCTTTTCTGCACTGTCGGCAGCAAGCTCAGCCTCGGCGTCTGCTAGTCTTTGTTTTTCTCTGTCTCGCTTTGAGCGTTCATCCCAAAGTTCAATTTTGCCCTTATCTACACCATAACGCAGCGCATCTAAGGCTACCTCGTCTCTTGTTCCTACTAATACTTTCGGTAAATCAGCCTTTCTAAGATGTTGGGGTAGAAATTGCTGCCACGTGCCGTCTGCGACAATATCATTACCAGTAGTCTCTATAACCAAATAGTCGTGTGTAGTTAAATCGCTACCAATATGAGTTTCCTGCTTAGCTCCGTAAGGGCCTAACTCCCTCACAGCTAGAGCGGCAAGTTTAGCACACATTGCGGCTTTATAAATATCGTCGCGTCTATAGCCTTCCGCCGTAAGTTTGTCCATAGCCCCAGCAATAGCTTCAGGAACTAAATGACGTGCCTGATCCTCTGTAACTAATAAATGTTCTGTTTGTGTTGTCATAATACTGATAATTAATACCATTATATGTACGTTTTGTCAATATTGCGTATTGGTTTGGCTTATACTTGATTGTTGATCTGGTATTCTTAAGTTAATGGGTGATAGGCTTATAAGAGGAGTAAACCTTGGCGGGTGGCTTTTATTAGAGAAATGGATTACTCCAAGTTTGTTTCAAGGTATTTCAGCAGTGGACGAGTTTAACTATTGCAAAATAGCTGATAATAAGCAGCTTAATGAACTGAAGAAATTTCGTGATTCTTTTATTAAAGAAGAGGACTTTAAGTGGTTGGCTGAGCATAAGATTAAAGCGCTTCGTTTACCAATTGGCTATTGGCTATTCGGAGATGAACCTCCATTTATCGGTACTATAGATTATGTTGATCAAGCCTTCATGTGGGCGGAAAAGTATGGCTTGAAGGTACTATTGGATTTACATGGCCTTAAAGGATCACAAAACGGACAAATGCATAGCGGCAAAATTGGAAAAACATTATGGCACAAAGACGAGAATAACATAGCGCAGTCTCTAAGTACGATAAGAAGAGTATCTCGCCGTTATTGTAACAACACCCAGCTACTTGGCATCTCATTAGTTAATGAGCCTCACCCTATTATTCCTAAAGCGGTATTGGTTGGATTTTATAATGATGCCCATGCAATTATCCGGGACAACTGCAGTAAAGATACTTGGGTAGTTATTAGCGATGGCTACCTCCCATCAAGATGGAATAAGGAAATGCCTATAGATAAATACCCCGGCGTATATATTGAT
This sequence comes from bacterium, assembly GCA_021829145.1. GTDB lineage: Bacteria > Patescibacteriota > Saccharimonadia > Saccharimonadales > UBA4665 > JAJZWH01. The sequence continues at coordinate 14,790 of JAJZOE010000041.1, forward strand.
ACCCATCACTACCAGACACACACTCCTTTTGATCGAATACTGACACCACAAATGAATCTAGCACGGGCGAAGTTTTATTTACCGTTAAAAATAAAAAGGCTGCAAGCACTGCACCCTGTAATTGTCGGTGAATGGAGCGTTGTCTTTGATGATAAAAAGATGAAAGTCAAGACTAAAGAAGAACAAGAGCAGATTTCGAAGACCTACGGGCGCGAACAATTAAAAGCCTTTGAGAGTGTAAGTGCCTGGTTTTATTGGACATATAAGACAGAAGCCGGCGATAATTGGAGTTTTCGGGACTGTATAGAAAAACAAATTCTTAGTATTTGAGATTTTAGACTATGACTTAATAAATATAGATGAACTTCATGAACCGACTAAGCACAAAGCCATATAGCCCACTAACAATGTTTAACTTCTTGAGAACTAATAAAACGAAGCATTATAGAATAACTTATATGCAAATCCACTAACTATGAAGTATTTTTATAGAGCTTTATTTTACCCGGCAAGATTATATTGGTTTTTGGTTAAGCCTATCGTGTATGGTGTAGGGGCTATTATTGAAAAAGATGGCCAGCTTTTAATGGTAAGGCAAACATATGGAGACCGAAATATATGGCACTTTCCTGGTGGCGGTAAAAAACAAACAGAGAGCGCTCTGGACGCCGTAACTAGAGAAGTAAAAGAGGAATTAGGAATTGAGGCAACACTTGTAAAGTTAGGAGAATTTGAAGAAACTGCGGAACACAGACGAGTAAGAAGCACATGTTTCTATGGCATATATAACGGCGATACGATTATTATAGATCCTAAAGAGATAGAAGAAGCTAAATGGTGCAGTATCCTAAATATGCCAGAAAATATGAGTCCTGTAGCCAAAGCTTCATTCAGGCTATACAGTAACCTTATACGATAGTCATTCTTAGAATAAAACTTAAACTTTCCTAACTATTTAATAGTTAGTCTATTATATTTATAAATGAAAAAAGATTATTCGCTTAGTGCTCAGGAATTTAAATCTATATACTCAAAAGTCCCTCGTTTAACAGTAGAGCTCGTTTTAACCAGCGACAGCGGAATACTGTTAACCAAACGTGCAATTGAGCCCTGCAAAGGTCAATGGCATTTACCCGGAAGCACGGTTGTGTTTGCTGAATCTCTACTTGATGCAGTCAGAAGAACCGCAAAGCGCGAACTTGGAATCGAGATCATTCAGACTAAAAATATAGGATATATAGAATACCCCAGCCACTATTTACATGGATTAGATACACCAATAGGTATAGTATTCGAATGCTCATTTGACGGCGACATAAGGCCTAATAATGAATCTCTCACTTATGGTTGGTTCAAAAAAATACCTAGGCCGATTCATGCCGATCAGGATCAATTCCTACTAAGTAAGGGTCTTCTAACAATATAAATTTTAAGATAATTGGCGGCAGTAATCGTTTTACTGCCACCTAATTAACCATTAACTACTCCCGGCTATAGTCCTAGCATTGCCGAACAAACTGGCCACGCTCCCCATCCCTGAATAGCCTGGAGCTTTTCAGCTCTTAGGATCTGTTCATTCCTACTAGCCTGGTTTGGGTATCCTATACCACCCACAGTCTGCCAACTAGACAGAGTAAATTGTAAGCCTCCGTAAAAACCGTTTCCGGTATTTATTGACCAGTTGCCTCCAGATTCACACTGCGCAAGCTGATCCCATACACTTCCCGAACTGACATCTGGCGCCTGAGTTGATACCTGCGGTGCAGTAGGCGCAGTGTTAGTTGCAGGGGCAGACGTCGTTGGCTCTGTTGATACATTATTCTGATCATCAGGATCAGGTGTCACTGGTGTCAAATTTGTTTGACTAGAAACAACTGTTACGTCCGACGAGTCACCAGGAATCGGCCGGCTAGGCAACTGCTCACTAGAAGCTGGGATCCTAAGTACTTCTCCAGGGTAAATAAGGTCTGGATTAGATATTTGCTCGTTTGCATCAAAAACTCGTACATAAGTAGTGCTATAGCTATTTGCTATACCGGAGAGGTCATCCCCCTCTTGTACGGTTACATAAGTTTGTGCCGGGCTAGTAGCACCGACGTTACTAGTAGTATCAGCAAAAGCATGACCCTTGCCTAAAATTACTATTCCTACAACAGCCACAGCCGCTGCAGCGATTGCGTATAAACGCATTCCACCTCCTCTTTGCCCATTCACACCCTCTTAAATTGGTTAAATAATATATTTTGTTTTTGGTGAGCGTAAATAGACTTTGTGCCTGGTAATAACCGAAGACACAAGGTTTGATGATACCAAATATAAATTTCCTGTCAAATTTCCAATAGACAAAATAAGCAAATAAGCGTAACCGGAAAAAATATTAGTGTATAGCTATGCTTTTATATCAGGAGTGATGTTAAATAATCGATTGTAGACTACAAACGTACATTTTTTCCTCAATAAAAAGAGAGTGAATAATAAAATTAATACGATGCCAAAAACACATCAATCATTAGTGCGATTGGTTAGCGTAACGAAGTATATCTAAGCCAGTTTTTTAGATGAATCTTTATTGTACTCTGGGTGTTTTGACCATGCAGCTGCTAACAATAAAGAGCAGACTAAAGCTCCTACCGCAACCAATGAGAATGCCCTTAATAAATGCTGGTGCACGTTACCAAAATATAGCAACAGACCAGCGACAACAAAATTGACCCAGCCCCAAATAACATTTACTAAAGCCGAAGACGGCCTGCCAAACGGAGTCTGGTGTTTTTCACCAGTAATACCTTTTATAAAACTAGGCAAGCCGTTTGCACCTAAAATTCCCGCTAGTATACTGTATACATATAGTTGCCAATGCATGATTTATATTTTCTCCTTAAGTTATAACCTGTATTATCAACCTATTTCCTAAAATATTCAATACGCTTATGCTAAAGAAAATATCCTCCTATTTAATCGGCCCACCAAATAACACTATAAGGATAGCTACGAGCTTCCCCTTTTTATGCGATGGAGCTATCAGTTTTGAACAGGATTACCGTTAGTCTTGGTATTGTCCCAATCTTGACCCATAACTATTACAAAATCTGAGTTATAATTTATTGCCTCTTCAGCTTCCGTAGATCCGGCGACACTGTTAACAACTTGACCAGATATATCTTTCTTTAGTACGGCTAGAGAGTTTGGTTTCTGGCCATTAGAGTTATCAACTATTAGACTGGTTGGGTATTCAGTGGTTGCATCAGAAATGGAAACAACATTAAATCCTTGCTTCTCAAGAACTTTTTTCTCCATAGATGCCAGACCGGATACATTACTGCCATTAAGTAAGGTAACTGTAGGCGACTCCTTAGCAAGCGGGTTATTTGAAGACAGTTGCTTGTAGTATTGTTTTAACTGTGAAAAATTGTTTTCTCCCAGCGATGGGATTAGAGCCTCTTGTCCTGATGAAGAAAGATAGTTTTTTAGCAATGAGTTATTACCGCCAAAACTATAGGTTGCAGATGTCATCTTAGACAAGTTAAGGCCATTAGAGACTTTAAGTAGAGATATTACATCTCCCAGGCTTAGGTCTGTTTTGATGTTGTTTCCCAGCACATTGAATAAGTCTGATATTTTGATTGGGTTAGATACAACGCCTATTGAAGATGCTTTCTTAAATAATGCTACGAGCATTTGCCTCTGATGTTCCGTTCTACTGAAATCACTGTTAGGTAGTCCGTAAGATACATCTCCGGCAACATTATCACCGCGTGCTCTTGCCAAATCCAGTGCCTGTTGACCGTCTAAATTTACCCAGCCGTTAGAAAGTTTCAAGTGAGTATAAGCATCATAAATACCTCTGGGGTCTGGACTATTAATATCTATCGATATTCCGCCTACGGTATTAACTGCATCTTTAAAGGCTGCATAGTCAATTAAAGTATAGTAGTCGATCGGTATACCCAGCTGAGTCTCGACTACCTTTTCCAGTGATCCCATTCCCCCTTGAGGATAGCCAGCTTCATTGAAATTTGACACATCATTTGCCGCGTTAATTTTCTGGTGTCCCATAGTAGGTACTTCAACCCAAAGATCCCTTGGTATACTTAAAATAAATCCAGACTTGCTGCTGGGATCAAAACTTAAAACCATAATTGAATCTGCTAATGAAGCGCCTTGATGATTCGGGTCTCCCTCTGAATCGCCTGCTAATAATATGTTAATCCGACCGCCGGATTCTTTAAGATTATCTCCACTGATAAGCGCATGGGCATCACTAAACACATTTCCATGAAATACTTTATTAATGTTCCCTATAATCGACGATCCAAACCAAGCACCAAAACCAATAATAAAAACAGCTAGGGCAATAGCAACCCTCTTTGCAACGAATTTGGGCGTTCGCCATTTTGACTTACTCCGTTGTCTTTTATGTCTGGCAAACTCATTGATTGGCAGGGACGAACCTACCATTGAAACCGGGTTATTAACTGCTGGCGAGCTGGTGTTATGTGGTCCGGGCATATTTGTACTTATTGGTGTATAAGTGTCTAACTCATCAACAGATGTTATGTGCCTAGGCTGGGCTAAACGATTAATACCGGGTCTTATAACTTCTTGAGGTCTAATAACTGGTCTAGTGACCTGGTCAATATTGGTTCTAGGCTGGAGAGATGGACTAACGGGCCTATAAGGCTGGAGCATTGGTTTAGGTATGGTTCTATTAAAACCACCATGTTGAGGCTTCGGCGGCATACTGCTGAAACCATCAATGCTACGACCGACCCTCGGTTTTTGTCTGTCCATATTGCTCATTTCAGTATAACAAAGGAGTCATTAGAAGAAAGGCAAAGACTAGTGTTTGTGGTTGTAATTTAATCGACTTTTGAAGCTATGCTTGTCTTGTAAAACCAGACCTTGATAACGTCAAGAAAGATAAAGTACGCAAGTGTCATACCTAAGATAGTGGCTAGCATTACGAGGCTTAAAGGCCTAAAATCGAACAGTTGTTGTGTGGGCTTAAAATATACAATTGCTATAGTGATTAATAATATTACGCCGAACGATAACTTTAAAGCCCGCGACATTTTGATAGCTTGCCAAAAGTGACCCCTGTTGCGAACAGCTAAGATGACCACAAATCCTATAATTGTCAGATATAGGTAAAGACTGGTCTGGGTGACGGCAATAGAATGATGCCTGACCAAAGCGTAGAACAGAACTTCAAATATTGCAGTATAGCTTCCTAGCACCATCGACAAGAATATTAACGAATGCATGTTGTATCGACTGGGTCGTTGTAGATTTTCTGAATCAACATTATCAGTGGATATAGCCACTAAAGGAACATCGCCAAGCATATTGGTAAGTAGGAGTTGTACCGTTAATAACGGCAACTGAGCGCTAAGTAAAAATAACGCCGATAGGGCAAAGAAATTACCAAAGTTACCGATCATGGTGTAACGAATGTATTTATTAATATTGGCAAATATACCTCTGCCGTAATTTATACCGTTAATTACTACCCCCAGATCGTTTCTTAGCAGTAAAATGTCAGCACTATCTCTAGCAACATCAGTTGCATGGTTAACTGCTATGGCAACATCAGCTAGCTTTAATGAAGGAGCATCGTTGATACCATCTCCTTGATAGCCGACAACATTACCATTCATTTTAAGAATTTTTATTATTCTGTATTTTTGTTCAGGATCCAGCCTAGCAAAGGCGTTGTTTTTATCAACTATTTCCGCCAATTCAAGATCACTTACCTTAGACAGTTCTTCGCCTGTATAGACAATTTCGTTTGGTGATAACAGACCTACTTCTCTAGCCACATATCCCGTAACCTCTCGGCTATCTCCGGATAAAATTTTAATTGCAACCCCGAGTTTAGAGGCGGTTATGATAGTTTTTTTGGCTGACGGATGAAGTGGATCCTGAAGAGCAATAAAGCCGGCAAACGTTAAGTCATATTCATGTTTTTTAAAGTCAAATTGGTTTTGTTCATTATAGTCAATTTCTTTATACGCAATTCCTAAATGCCTAAGCCCCTGCTCGCCGTCTTCTTTGATGATTTTTAAGTAGTGGTCAGTTTGTACATCCTTGCACAGTTCAAGGATGGTCTCGACTGACCCGACTTCTACCAGATATGTTGTTTCCCCGTCTCTATAAACGACCGTCCTCCTTCGAGCTATAGGATCAAACGGCAATTCCTCTAATCTTTCGACCCTTTTACAAGAATCAAGTATATCTTTAGGTATAAATTCCACGAAGGCCTGATCAAAAGAAGTCATGTGGGTATGATGCTTGATGTCTGCTGTTTCTAAGCTGGAAGCTGCCAATCTCATGAATAACTGATCGTCTTTTGCCACAAGCTTTTGTATACTTTGCTTGTTTTGGGTAAGCGTACCCGTTTTATCGCTGCATAATACATTAATATTTCCGAGGTCTTCAATGGCCGTCAAAGTTTTTGCAATGACATGCTTTTTTGCTAGTTTTAAAGCCCCGTTAGACAAAGTCACAGTAGCTATGACTGGCATAGCTTCAGGCACTACGGCAATTGAGAGGGCAATCATAAATATAGCCAACGTTGCCAAGTTATGTATATCACCATTAATGGCCAGTTTGGCGATAAAAATAATCGCCAAGGTAATAAAGGTAGCTTTTATAAGGAAACCACTGAACTCACTAAGTGATTTCTCATACTGAGTTATTCGGTTGGTGGTAGTGGAGAGATGAGCAATTTTTCCTAATTTTGTCGTTGTTCCGGTTGCATAAACTATTCCTCTTGCTTCACCCTGAACAACCGTGCTACCTGCAAAAACTAGGTTTTCATTCGGCTTGTTTGTTTTCGTTACATCAGTCGATTCTCCGGTAAGTACCGACTCATCCACCGCGAGGTCATCAGATTTAATTATTTGGATATCAGCAGGCACGATATCACCTTCTTTAAGAATAACTATGTCCCCCGGGACTAGTAGCCTCTCATCGATTAATGTCTGGACTGCATCACGTAATACAGCTACCTGCCTGGAAACCATTTTCTGTAAATTGGTCACTGCTTTTTCCGACTTGTATTCCTGAAAAAATCCAAGGCCAGTGTTGATTAACAGAACGGCCGCAATCACCCCTGCATCAGATATATCTTTTAATAATACTGATAAGATGCAGGCTACAATCAGTAGATAAATTAAAGAGCTTTTAAACTGTTTTAAAAGCAACGACCAGGCAGATAGCTTAGATTCGCTATGAAGGACATTGGGGCCAATGGAAGCAAGCCTTGACTTTGCCTCTATAGATGACAACCCCTGGAAATCACTCTTTAGCTCAGTGATTCTATCTTCGACCGACAAATGTTCCGTTTTGATTATTTCCTCCGATCGATCTAAGTCAGACTAATGATAGCCGCAATTCCGGAAAGAGTCATGAGACCAACTAATATCCATCCCAAGAAACCACTTACTTTGCCATTTTTCCATTCACCCATTGTGTGCTTGTTTCTGGCAATCATCATTATTAAAACCAATATGACAGGTGCAACAATACCGTTTGCCACGGCCGAATATATCAGCGCCTTTATTGGATTAAGACCAACAAAATTTAGGCTTAAGCCAACCAGCATGGAAATGATTATGACTCCATAAAAAGCGTAACCTTGCTTAAGCTTGGAATTTAAACCTTGACGTTTTCCTAGGCTCTCACTGATAGCATAAGCACTAGATCCGGCCAAAACAGGAATTGCCAGGAGACCCATGCCAATTATCCCTGCAGCAAATAAGAAATAAGAAGCTTGTCCGGCGAAAGGCCTTAAGGCTTTAGCGGCCTGAGCCGCCGTTTGGATATTGGTGATACCATGAGTGAATAGCACGCTGGCGCAGGCGGCAATAATGAAAAACATCACGACGTTAGACAACAACATGCCGGACCAGACATCTATTCTCATATTTTTCATTTCTTCTCGATTAGAGCCCCGCCTCGATTCAATAGTAACTTTTCCGTTAGATATCTCATCTTCAATTTCTTGAGACGTTTGCCAGAAGAATAAGTAGGGAGTAATGGTTGTGCCTAAGACGGCGCAGAGTATCAAGAACTCGCTTTTACTCCAAACAATATGTGGAATTACGGCATGCTTCATGACACTACCCCAGTCAGGATGAGCCAATACGGCAGACAATATATATGCAAACAGTACCAGGGCTAACCATTTTAGATATTTGGCATAACGGGCATAAGGAGTAAATATCTGAAGCAGAAGAATAAGTGCAGTAATCGAGATAACCAAAAAGGCTGTATTTATCGGACTCAGCAGCTGGATAGCATTAGCCATTGCTCCTATATCCGCCCCGATATTAAAGGCATTAGCCGCAAAAAGAAGAGTGCTGCTGAAATAGAGAATTTTCTTACCGAAGTGAAGCCGAATATTAGCAGCCAGTCCCCTACCAGTTACAAGCCCGACCCGCGCGCACATTTCCTGAACTATGGCCATTAACGGAAAAGTCAACGCCGCAGTCCACAGTAAACCGAAGCCATTTTGTGCACCAGCCTGTGAATAGGTAGCTATACCCGATGGATCATCGTCCGAAGCTCCTGTTGTTAGACCAGGCCCTAAAACATACCAGTAGTTTTTGGCTTTTTGCAACGGTTTGTATTTAATGTTTTTGGTTATTTTTTGACCGCCCTCAATGCCAAGCTCCAGTGCCTGGGCCGGAGCTTCGATGGTACGCTCAACAATGCTTTTTTTCATTTTTATTAAATACTAACTAGCATAATAATCTAAACACTTGTGCTTTTCCAGCTTTTATCTTGTATTATCGTCAGCAGTTATTTCCTGCAAAGAAACTTCCGAGCAACCGCTGAGTAAATCATTATTAATGTCGCCTCCCTTCTGACTAACGATTATTAGGTTTTGCGGGAACCAGTCGATATTATTATTGCTGGCTAAAACAACTCTTACCTTGCCTATAGCCGAATAGGCTTGAACTAGTTGCCTTAAGGGTACGGCCTGCGCTCCGGTAATTCCCGAGATACAATTGGTTATAACAGTTCCATGATTTTTAAGTACTCTACTTAACTGGTGGGCGAATAAAGTTTCCCTAAACGGCTGGGGGATAGTGAAGTTGTTATATATATCCGTAATAATTAAATCGAATTCGACCCTCGCCTGCTTAACATAATTTAGCGCATCATCTATTACCAAAACCAACCTATTATCCGGCTTATATTCAAAGTATTTTTCAGCTATATCTATTAGGTCCTTATTAACTTCTACTACTGTAACCTTAGTTTTTGGCAAATAACGCAAAATTGCCATTGGCAACGTCATAGTACCACCACCTAGTATTAATATCCACTTAGGGTTAAGAATCATCGCCATTTCTAGTAGACGCCGGTTATAGTCAAAAAGTAGCCTTGGATCGTCATCAAGCGGGATGCCTGACTGGGCCGCATGCAGTGGACCGCTAAAAAGAACTCTCGCGGGTCGACCTTCATAGTCCAACTCTTCAACATAAAAGTTACCAAATTGGTTTTTCACTTGGTAAATAACAGTTTTGCCAAACATCCAGGCACAGTATACGCCAAAAGTCTAGTAATAATCATTAGGTTCTTAACCATTTATTAAGTTAGATATTATATTTTTCTTATAAAATGGAAAAAATTGCAACGCTTAGAGATAAAATAATAAAGACTGACTGGCTGTTAGCTTTGGCGATAACTGTCTGCTATATTGTGGCAGCATTGTTCATTGGCTATTATTCAAATTTGACTATACCAGGAAACAGTGATCCGTTAGCCAGATACTCGCAGGAACCTGCAACCCATCTGGACTTTATGTCTGAGTGGGACGGTCCACACTATCTAGCAATTGCTAGCCATGGCTATAGCAATAACTCGCTGACAGCCTTCTTCCCGCTTTATCCGCTATTGATTCGAATTGTTATGATAGTGGTTCGCTCGCCGCTAATAAGTGCCCTTATAGTAAGCTGGGCAGCCTTAACAGGAGCAGTGTATTTTTATATCAAAATAATCCGCGAGCTAATATCTAAAAATATCAACGATATAATACTGGGACTTTTTTTGTTTTTATTCTTTCCTACCGGTATTTTCTTGGCAGCTACCTATACCGAAAGTTTGTTCGCATTCTTAGGCCTTGGGGCCTTGTTCTACGGACTAAAAGGAAGAGTACTGCCTGCGGCATTATTTACTGCCATGGCTACAGCAGCCCATCCTGAAGGAATATTTGTCATACCTTTAGTGGCTCTGCTTCTATGGGAAGCAGGAGTAAATGTAAAAAAGATTAGTCTCACTGCATTATTAGGTTTTAGCGGAATTGCAGGCTATATATGTTACTTATGGATAGCCAAGGGGAGACCGCTTGATTTTGTCGCAGCTCAACGGCAAAGCAATTGGTTAAGCTCTAATTACTTCTCTATAATACGTAGCTCAATTACTACGATCGACGTACTACTTCTCGCCTTGGTCGGATTGTCCGTAGTTTATTGGTGGAGCCGGCGAAAAAGTTTGTCGATATATAGTTTCTTATTTTTTGTCTTACCCTTAATTGGCGGTAACTTCGCGGGCTATAGCCGCTATGTATTAATGGCTTTTCCGACTCAATTTATGTTAGCCGACAAGTTAAAGCATAAAAAAACAGCCTACGTAACGGTTATAATTACTAGTACCATGTTGTGGTCATATTTTGTAATTCATTATGCCGCGGGCTATACCGGTGGTTAGAGGTTTTACCCAGTTTTTGTTATTATAACCACCAATGGAAGAAATTAAGAAAGTACGAATAAGCATACCCTCCTGGTGGGCTGTTATTTATATAGCAATATCATTATTTATGATCCCATGGACAGTCTTCCTGGGATTTCACTTACCATCAAAGCATATTACTCGAAACTGGGACATTACATGGGTTGGCCTTGATGCGTTTTTAATTGTGTCGCTGTTAGTTACAGGAATCCTAGCTAAGATGAACTCAATATATATGGTTTTATCAGCAATTATAACCGGCACGCTGTTTATGACAGATGCCTGGTTTGATGTTTTAGGTTACAAAGTCGGCTCATTTGGATTCTCCGAGGCAATGCTAACAGCATTCTTCGGCGAATTGCCAATGGCTTTTATGAGTTATGGTCTTGCTATTCACGCCCTAAGACGGCTGTACGCCGAAAAAGAGGTTAAGACAGAAAGTTCTGGTTAAAATGATTTTTTTAGGTTTTTTTAATGGGTTTGCCGTTGTTGGGTGATGACTTCTCAGCCATCTGGTGAAGCCCACTAAGCATTTGTTCTATTGTCATAATTGTTCTTTTCCCTGTTTGATTGCCCCTAAAATCAGCTTTAGAAGAAACAACTGTCAAAGAATAATTCTTATATTTATATATAACAGTAAGATTTCTTACTTTACGCTGCCCGGGGGTAGCAGGTTTTGGCTCTGTCCGAACTTAGCATAAGTTAACGCAATACCGAGAGCCTTCATAACTTCTTCAGCCTGATCGTAGCTCATTCCCAGTCTTGAAACGGGCATTACCTTATTTTGGGCAGTTGACTGAGTAAACGTAATCTGAAGACCGCTCTTATTGCAATCTATACTGACACCATCGGTATAGATAGTACGACCGTCTGTTGCCAAGACCATAATTAGCTGTTTTGCAGCTGCCATAGCCTCTTCAATTATGATAGATTCCTCCTGAAGTCTCTCGGTTGTGTAACCGGCTAACTCCCATAGCTTATTAGCGTGTCCGTCTTTCAACCTGTAATGGCTGATAAGCAAATTAAGCATCTCCTCATCAGGCCGGTCAACACCTGCCTCGTAACGCGCCAGTATATTTTCTTCTATTTCTACAGCACCGGAAACTTCTGCCAAGCTTTCCTTGTTTGTCTGACGAAGGTTTTTCAGGTGTTCACCCAATTCCTCATAGGGTTTCGGACCAATTGGTGGTTGGCTCATACTTTCAATGGTATCGCTATTACGAGAACTAATGCAAGTAGTTTTAAAGAGATTGTTATACTACATATAAATGCAACTACAACAAAACGTCCCCCTAGCTATTTATTCCACTATGCGTCTTGGAGGACATGCAGCATATCTTTTAGAAGTCACTGACTCTCAAACGCTAGTAGAGGCGGTTAAGATGGCTCAAGGATACAACCTGCCGGTAATAATAGTCGGATACGGTAGTAACATTATTTGGCGCGACGAAGGCTTTCCTGGGCTGGTATTAGTTAACCGTATAGCAGGATTTGAAATAACTACCCAAGATAACCAAAGTGCATACATAACTGTAGGCGCTGGAGAAAACTGGGACTCCGTAGTACAAAGAACGGTAGAAATGGGTCTATCTGGCATAGAATGCTTGAGTCTTATACCAGGCACTGCTGGCGCTACACCAATTCAAAACGTTGGAGCATACGGACAAGACATATCGCAAGTATTGATGACTCTTACCGCCTATGATTCAAAAGCTAAGAATATGGTTACTCTAAAGGCATCTGATTGTAATTTCAACTACAGGAAAAGTATTTTCAATACAACGGAAAAAGGAAGATACTTAATTACTTCAATCACACTTCTTTTATCAAAGAACAGTCCCATGCCGCCTTTTTACCCGGCAGTAACATCTTACTTAGAAAAGCATAAGATAACTTCTTATAATCCGATGGCGTTAAGGCAAGCGGTAGTAGATATTAGGACCAGTAAACTACCCGACCCAAATGTAATAGCAAACAGTGGTTCTTTTTTCGCCAACCCTATTGTTGACCGTGCTATATATTACCAGTTAGAAGAAGAATACCCCAATATACCTCACTGGATGACAAATGAAGGTCAGGTAAAACTATCTGCTGCCTGGCTTATAGATCAAGTTGGTTTCCATGATTATTTTGATGAAGAGACGGGGATGGCTACTTGGTCTCTTCAGTCCTTAGTGTTTGTTAACCATTCCGCTAAATCTACGACTGATTTACTTAAGTTTGCCGATAAAGTAAAGACTAAGGTAAAACAGATATTCAATATCGACTTAGTCCAAGAACCATTGCTTATTCCTTAAAGGTCGCTTGGCAAGGGAAAACTTGAAGCAAATTGTTTCACTTCCTTGGATAATTTATCCAATTTAGCCTCATCGTCTTTACTCATTAATGCTTGCTGCATCCATTGAGCAATTAAGATCATATGTTCTTCTCTTAGCCCTCGTGTTGTTAAAGCTGGCGTTCCCAGCCGCACACCGCTCGGACGGTATGGCGGAAGCGGATCATCAGGTATTACATTCTTATTAAGAGTTAGCCCAATCCGGTCCAGAGTCTTCTCGGCTACCTGGCCGTCAAATCCAAAGCTCGTTTGAATGTCTGCAACCATCATGTGATTATCTGTACCATTGGTGATAAGCTTAAACCCGCTCTTCATTAACGCCTCGCTAAGAGCCTTGGCGTTGGCTAAAACCTGTAGACAATATTCGTGAAAACTAGGCTGTGAGGCCTCATAAAAGGCTACCGCTTTAGCCGCTATACTGTGCATATGCGGTCCCCCCTGAAGTCCAGGGAATACAGTTCGATCGATAAGCGTCGGTAAGTTTTCTACCGTCTTTTCTACTTCTTTAAGAGGGTTACCCACCCTTCCTTTGGATAAAATCATAGCTCCTCTCGGCCCTCTCAGTGTCTTATGGGTAGTAGTAGTTATTACATGAAAGCCATAATCAAAAGGATTAGCTAGAACCCCGCCTGCTATTAAACCGGCAATATGTGCCATGTCAGCCATCAACACAGCCCCGACTTCATCTGCAATCGTTTGGAATTTTCCATAATCCAGCTCTCTAGGGTACGAAGAAAAGCCAGCTAGGATAATCTTGGGTTTGGTCTTAAGAGCCAGCTCTTGCATTACGTTATAATCTAGTTCTCCCGTCTCAATGTCTTTTATTCCATAACGGACGAAGTTAAATAGTTTCGCTGATATAGTTCCAGGCCGTCCATGCGTCAAGTGACCACCGTGGCTTAGCTCCATACCCATAATTGTTTCCCCTGGCTCGAGCCAGGCATGGTACACAGCTTCATTAGCTGGAGCTCCTGAATGCGGCTGCACATTAGCGTGGTCGGCCTTAAATAAAGCCTTGGCTCTATCTATAGCCAACTGCTCAATTTGATCCGTGTTGATCTGTCCCCCATAGTAACGGCGACCCGGATAACCTTCAGAGTACTTATTTGTAAATACACTGCCCAGAGCGTCGAGCACCCCACGACTGACGTAATTTTCACTTGGTATTAGCTCTAGACCGTTTCTTTGCCGTTTTTCCTCTTGCGCTATCAGTTTGGCTACCGCTTTGTCGTCCATAAACAGACTCCGAATTATTTAAAGCTATTGTAGCAAGGTACTTAACGTGATTAAAATAGTCTTGTTACTCAAAAACAAAAAAGCGGTTGCATGCATAACGCCATATATGATATAAAAGGTTCAGATATGATTACGACCAATGAACAAATTGGCCAGCTTATTGCTCAAATTAGACAAGAACGCGGGCTTACACAAAGCGAATTTGCTAAACGGCTTTCTACATCCCAATCTGCCGTTAACCGTATGGAACACGGAAGACAAAATCTTAGCTTAGAAACACTGGGAAGAATTAGTGAAGTCTTAAATAAACAGTTAATTAGCGTAACTGGAGTTGCGGTCAATTTAAGAATCGAAGGCGGGCATGAGTTAAAAGGTGAGATAACGCTAAAAACCAGCAAAAACGCAGCCGTAGGGTTAATTTGTGCCAGCTTGCTTAACAAAGGAACTACCTTACTTAAAAATGTTCCTCGGATTGAAGAGGTTAATAGACTAATAGAAGTTCTACAAAGCATAGGAGTAAACGTAAAATGGCAAGGGGCAAACGATCTTAGTATAAAAGTTCCCAATAAATTGAATCTAGAAAACATAAACCATGAGTCTGCTAAGAAGACGAGAAGTGTCCTAATGTTTATCGGACCTCTCATTCATCGATCAAAGTCATTTATTATTCCTTATGCCGGAGGTTGTGACCTGGGTAGACGCACAGTACTACCTCATCTTTATGCATTAGAAGAATTTGGAGCCGAGGTAGAGACAAAATCCGGGCACTACGAAGTAAAGGCCAAGCTACATTTACCCAAGCGGGACGTAGTTCTGTATGAGTCAGGCGATACTACCACGGAAAATATTCTGATGGCAGCAGCGCTAACCCCAGGAACTACTGTTATTAAGATGGCCAGCGCTAACTATATGGTTCAGGACTTGTGTTATTTCTTAGAGAAACTGGGCGTTAGGATAGATGGCATTGGAAGTTCTTCCTTAACTGTCCATGGTATATCTGAAGCCAATAAAAACGTAACCTACTCTCCAAGCGAAGATCCAGTCGAGGCAATGACTTTCATCGCAGCAGCCATTACTACCAATTCTTCAATAACAATTAAACGCGCACCAATAGAGTTTCTGGAGCTGGAGCTTTTAAAGCTTGAGAAAATGGGGCTTAAATACGAAGCTAGTGCAAAATATAAGGCAAATAACAGCAAAACCGATCTCGTAGATATACGCTTACACAAACACGACGGAAAGCTAGTTGCACCAGCAGAGAAAATCCACCCAAACGTCTTCCCAGGCCTTAATATTGACCATCTACCCTATTTTGTACCAATTGCCGCCGTAGCTCACGGAAGGACACTCATACATGACTGGGTTTACGAAGATAGAGCACTTATGTATACAGAAATGAAAAAAATAGGGGTTAACTTGGAGCTAGCCGATCCTCACCGTATTTTTATCACTGGTCCTACTAGATTTAAGGCCGCGGATCTTGTTTGTCCAAGCGGCATTAGACCTGCAGTTATGCTTTTAATTGGGATGCTGGCAGCGCCGGGGATGTCCATTCTGCGCAATGTCTATACTATTAACAGGGGCTATGAAGACTTGGCTCAAAGGCTTAATTACCTCGGGGCGCACATAACAGTTTTAAATGAAGTTTAGCCAAAAATAGCTAAACAATGATATAATCGCCTCTGTTAAAAATGCGGGTGTGGTATAACGGCTATTATACCAACCTTCCAAGTTGGTGACGGGAGTTCGACTCTCCCCACCCGCACCATAAGTGCCCCGGTAGCTCAGCTGGATAGAGCAGAGGACTTCTAAGCCTAAGGTCGTTGGTTCGAATCCATCCCGGGGCACCATTAATTATGGCTATAATAGGATTGATACCCGAAATAAGCATTATATATTGTTAATACTTTCTCACGGCGCCAATACGGTTAATCAGATTACATTCTCTAGTTTATCCACTATTTATACACAGAAACTAGTGAAGGGTCTTGCATTAATCGGCTTCGACTAATATATTAATAAATACCATCGTTGAGGTGGCTGTCATCGAAAGATGACGAGTAAATCAGAGATGATTTATTCAAGCAAATAAGCCTGGAAACAGGCTTTTTGCTTTTTATGACTTATCTATTTGAGCTATTGAAATTTCGTCCATTTTGTTGTACTATATTAATATGCATCCTGGTGAAGTACTTGAATGGATTGAAACTGGTAATCCAATCGACCGACGTACCAGCTTCGAAGCCCTAAAGCTGGAGTTAGGCATAGACAGTGGTCTGCCAATGACTCATAGCGAGCGAGTCGATACGGTCAGGAATGCCATTGGTCTAGCCTATCTCAAACATTATATATGTCAACGAGGCGAAGCATCCGACGAAAACCCTAACTCTATAACAGACAGAGATCTAACCAGAGAAGGGCTCTCACAGCTCGGATTATTAGCTGTAGTGATACCAGGTGCCGGTAGTGAGAATGATAGATACATTTCCCAACATGAATACGGAATTATTGGGGAGAAAGCAAATATGCACTCGGAGATTAAGATTACGATTAATTCCTTAACTATGCTTTGGAATGACCTCAGAAGACGTTACGTTAAGTTCGAGAGATTCAGGGAGAATATGTCACTAAATCCAACTTTATCAAGCGTTGATAGCTATCTTAAACATCGGTATTGGGAAGGACTATTTAGTCCTCAAGGCCTCATTTCTTTACATAAGATCATACCGGCAATCGAGAGCATAGGAGCCAATTCCCCTACATATATTCGGAATAAATCATTACAGGCCGGTTTAACAATAGTTAAATTTATGAAAGATACTAATTTCCTCGGACAGCAATGACTTGCTCAAAGTAGATTTCTCTCGTATAATCACCCCTGTTATTGGTACCAATTGTTTTACGGCGAATGTAGCTCAGTAGGTTAGAGCGCTGGATTGTGGTCCCGGAGGTCGTGGGTTCGAGCCCCATCATTCGCCCCAATTTATAATAAAGAGGGTATTAGCTTGAAAAAACTGAAAATAACTTTTGCGTATATTAAAACCTATAAGCTTTTAGCGCTAGCTATATTAGCTCTAGTTGCCGGGGTGGTACTTTACTCTACCAATCTTCAGAGTATAGGCCGTTGGGTTATGGGCTCTGTTGCCATCATCGAATGTCTGCCAATCATTAAATCGATGTGGGATGACATAAAAAGCGGTGCTTACGGCATAGACCTCTTGGCACTCACCGCTATTATCACTTCAGTTATCCTTAAGCAGGACTTCACTGCGATGGTTATCGTTATTATGTTGACAGGAGGAGAAAGCCTCGAGGACTATGCAGAAAAAAGAGCCCATAGCGAACTAGACGCACTTCTAAAGGGTTCGCCCCAAAAAGCACACCTACTTAGAGGAAGAAAGACTATCGACGTAGCGGCTAGTGAGGTTAAAGTCGGCGATAAGATTATTATCAAGCCAGGTGAGATAGTGCCGGTTGATGCGACAATCTTAGAAGGTGAAAGTAGCTTTGATGAAGCAAGCCTGACAGGAGAGAGCCTGCCAGTTTCCCATGGCGTAGGCGATCAGATTTTAAGCGGCTCAATTAATAGCGACGCGCCAATTACGGCTAAGGCAATTCATAGTGCTGAGGATAGTCAGTACCAACAGATTGTTAGACTAGTTAAGAATGCGGCATCTTCACAGGCTCCTTTTGTCAGATTAGCCGACAGATACAGTATTCCTTTTACCATAGCCGCTTATGCCATAGCTATAGCAGTATGGGCAATCAGCGGTCATGCCATACGCTTTTTGGAAGTAATCGTGGTTGCTACTCCCTGCCCTCTGCTATTAGCAGCACCTATAGCCCTTATCTCCGGAATGAGCCGATCCAGCAAATATGGGATCATTGTAAAAACTGGCTCTGCACTAGAAAAACTAGCAGAAGCAAAAACAATAATCTTTGATAAAACAGGAACACTGACCACTGGCGAACTGGGCCTAGATAGTATTACTGCTTTTGATCCCTATAGCAAAGATGAAGTACTGGCCATTGCCGCCAGTACTGAGCAAAACTCAACGCACGTAATTGCCCAGGCTATCGTTAAGGCTGCCGACAAGAAAAAAATGAGACTAACTAAGGTTAAGGGTGTTAAGGAGACTCCCGGCCAAGGCTTAATCGCTAGCTTTAAAGGAGATCAGCTAATTTTAGGTAGGGCTGACTTCTTAAAGAGTCATAAAGTAAAGATACCGGAGAAAACTATAAGTGCCAAGACTACCGTATATATAGCAATTGATGGCAAACTGGCTGGCATAATATATCTTAGTGATCATTTAAGAAGTGAAGCCGAGGAAACTATCAGTCAAATAAAGCAATTAGGTATTTTTAAAACAGTGATGATTACCGGAGATAATAAAGAAGCGGCGAATTATATAGCCAAGAAAGTCGGTATTAAAACGGTATATGCTGAAACTCTACCCGGAGAAAAGCTGCACGCGCTTGAAGACATTAAGGAACGTCCGGCAATTTTTGTAGGTGATGGCGTTAACGATGCGCCTGTTTTAACCGGTTCCGACATAGGCATAGCATTAGGTGCTAAGGGTTCAACTGCTGCTAGTGAATCCGCAGATCTGGTCATTTTGGAAGACGACCTAGGAAGAGTCGCAACTTCAATTTATATCGCTAAAAGGACATTTACTATTGCCAAACAGAGTATATTAGTCGGAATAGGCTTAAGTGTCATATTAATGGTGATCTTTGCTACCGGTAAATTCCCGCCGATATACGGAGCAATCATTCAAGAGTTAGTTGACGTAGTAGTTATCTTTAACGCCCTCAGAGCTCACGGAATTAAGATCAAAGTCTAGTCAGAATAAGAGCCGATACCAGCGGTATAAGTAAATTGTCAAATCCGTAAACCGCTGTATTTTCAACCATAGTAATTAAGGCGGACACTCCCAACAAAACCCAAAAAGACACTTCAGCGGACGCGATGTAGTTTATTATCGAGAAGATAACTATCGAAACGATGAAAAAGGCTAAAGTTCCGGCTATGCTCTTTTTAGCACCGAACACTTTATAGCTATTTTTTCGGCCAAAATGGACACCAATAATAGCCGCAAGCCCGTCAGCTAGACTCATCTGTAGTAAAGCGGCCGTATAGATCCAATCAGTTTTAGTAGCATAAGTGATAAGCCCTACCGCCAAAGCAAAGCTTATTTCCCCCACACTAAAACGCTCAACCTCGTGAATGGAAGCAAAGATATTAAGTATTTTTGAAACGGCTACCACGATCAAGAATGCCAAGCTTATTAGTCTTATTTCATTCCAGCTTAGGTAGTATGGCCAAAGTGACACAAAAACACCGACTAACATATGTACAGCTTTTCGATAGTGTTCTTTATGCCCTGACTTATGCCGCCAGACGGACTCGTTGGCTATGAGAATAAAAGCTATAGCGGATAGGCTAATTAATACATATAGATATGTCATAGTACCTTGTGCTAGCTTAGTTTATTAGTCAGTTTCTGTATAGTATCTAGAGCAGGCTCAAGTTGCCCTTTTCGCTAGACTCAATTGGTACTTGCTTTTTGGTCGGGGTGATCCGATTTGAACGGACGACCTCAGCGTCCCGAACGCTGCGCGCTACCAAGCTGCGCCACACCCCGTTATTTTTCTTGCTCAACAAAGTATATCACCTTGCCTTATCTGTTCAATGACCTGTTCGTTCGAGAAACCTGCCCTCACAAAACAAAATCTGGCCTGCCTTATTTGAGAACTCGACAAAATTTGACCTTGTAAGAACTGCTGCAGCCTTTTCATTCTCTTCAGGCACTGTTGCGTACAGCGCATCATAATCACCGTACTTAACCATAGCTCGAACAGCCAAAGTTGCATAACCTTTCCCTGTCTGACCCTCTTCTAGCCAGAAGCCTATCTCTGCCGCGCCATAATTATCGGGTAATAACCTTATGCCTCCTACCTTATATCCATTTCTACAGATAGCAAATACAAGGTCTTGGGCGGTTGCTGATGCTCTGGCTTGTGTTCCATTAGAGCCTGGAAATGAGTTTAATTCAGTCAGGACCAAACCCTTCCTGTCAGTAGGGAAAGATGTAATAAACTTCTCCATAGGCATATATTCTACTCTTTAACTTTGATACGGGCCAGCGTGTGTAAGAAACTTTAATTAATTATCATTCAATCTTCATACCATCCTACAAAAGAAGACGCAATAAATGTATTTTAATCATGAGGCAAAAATAAGGCGAAGAATAAATAGAGCATTGATAAGGTGGAAGGTTGGTCCGCTGATAAAAAGACATTTTAACTTTTCAAAAAATAGTGTATCCTATTTTCGAGCATTAGCTTTAACAAAGAAAGCCAAATTAATAAAAATGAGTAGAGTTTATGGGCCCACTTTAGTGGGCAATGATATGGTCATTAACCGAGGAAGGCCCGCATACGGCAAAAGAGTCTACGCGGATCGGATCAGTTCATCACACCCAATTAATTCCCCAAAGCCTAAAGCCGAGGAAAAGAAAAGCCTTCCCTACTTGTTTAAGTATATGCTTGAGGCTACACCTGAGCTTCCAGCTACTAGCCCTCCGACCGTTTCCGATACTTTAATGGCTTACGACAGCAGTAATCTGGGAGTTAGCAATAGAAAGAAACTACACATCAACAAGGCATTATTAGTAGGCCTTTTAACTGTTGTTGCGGTAGGTGGCCTGACGGCAACAGGTCTAACTTATAAAAGCCAGATCGTTACAGCCGTAGATGATATAAAGACCGTAGTGGCTAATCATAATACCCTTGCAAAGCCAAATCCGACGCAAATTGTCATTCATAGTGCTGACTATAGTAATGCAATTACGGCATTAATGACCCAACAGATAGCTATCAATATATCAGGTAATACGGATACTGTTAGTCCTAATACCATAGTTAGTTGGCTAAGTATAAAAAAAGCCGGAGCTTCTACCTATATATCTGTTAAAACAAACCAAGTATCTGCATATATTAATAATCTAGCAAGTGGCGCCGGCGGTATCCAAGAAGCTAGCATCAAGGCAGCAGCCGAAAAATTGTCCAATAATCTGCTAAATGCCAGCGGCATAACGATAAACCTATAAGTATCATCTTCTAAAATAAAGCCCAATAACTCATTGAGAGTCTGATAGGCATTTAGTGCAAGATAAGTAATGGTCGGCAGACTAATACTGCTGACGAACCTATATTACTACAGATATTTGAAGCCTTACTAAATCACAAGAGCTTCAAAGAAAGTTTAGACAGCCTCAACCACTTAGTAGAAACACTAAGTCCACATGGCATTACACCTGAAAAACAGTTTCTGATATGATTAAAGTATGCAGGTGACTCTGACAGTAACAACAGCCCTAGTATTAACTCTGATGAACCAGCAAAGCCAGAGTCCCCACCCTATACTGCACCTGACGGACGCGAGCATATATTAGATTTTGATGATGAGAAAATTAACACCAAATCAACCTCAGGCAAAAAATACTAAATAGCCGGTCATAGTATAAACAATAAAGTGTAGAACCTATATTGGTAAGTCTAAATAGGTGATTAAGTAGAAGAACCAGTTAAAGTTTTACTGTACTGCTTCAAACTTAGAAGCAAGAGGTTTAACTAACGGCTCTACGACATTGTATTCAGAAACCCAATTACTGCACCCAGCAGGAACAGTATCTGCAAGGGCTTTAGTTGAGGTATTGATTGAAACAGCACCTTGACCACCCCATGCTGCACCAATTTCAGCAAAGGCATAGGTGTAGCCTCCTATTTGGGTATATTGACCTGGATTTGCAGCAGTCCATTGTGCAACAGGCACATAACCCGCACCGCTTGTTTCACCGTAGTTATCGTTAGCTCCCATTCTGTAGAAATATCCCACTGTGCCAGTAGCTCTATTTGATTGACAGCTACCGACTGAATTAGCTAGGTCTTGAGAATTAATGTCCACTTGGCAACCAAGATTTACTGTATCACCAGCAGCGTCCCCTTTTTCAGCACAGGTCTGGTTAGTAGTAGTCAGAGTATCACTACCGCTATAGGGTACACGAACACCCCATGCTGATATAGTTATGTACTTTTGCGTTGGCTGAGTGGTCGTGGTTGTAGAGGTCTTAGCTGCGGTTGCTGGTTTATTAGCAGATGTATTTGTCGTAGTAACTGTTTTGGTCTTGTGGTCATTATGGTAAACCATGTAGCCTACTGCACCTATAACTACCCAGATTAATACGATTAACAAGCCTTCTACTATTGTGAAGCCTTCTTGATTATTCTGTAACTTGCCCACTTTAGTTATTCCTTTGTTTGTAATTATGCTCTTAGTATTGATGTTTTTCTATTATTTGCCACAGGTTTGCAGTTACTCACTATATCGTGGATACTTCGGCTCTTTGAATAGTTATACCTAATGTAGCACAGAATTCTTGGATAGAAACCGAACTTAAAGGCATGAAGAAAGATCTAGAGAAGCTAGTAAATAGACGAAAGCACTTAAAACAGGCTACTTTGACGTATTCCGAATATCTCGAACTTTTTAAAGATATAAGAGTTAATTTGGCTAATACGCACGACATTTCGCTTTTGGACGAAACAGTGCGAAAGTTCTTCTCGAACTTTACTGTTAAACCTAAAACAAGTGGCGATAAACGGGGGTACATAATAACCCACGAGCTTCGGGAACCGTGGGCAAAGTTTGTCAAAGACCGTAATTTCGAACGTGGTCGGGGATAGAGGACTCGAACCTCCGACCTCCGCGTCCCAAACGCGGCGCGCTAGCCAACTGCGCCAATCCCCGATGTTAACAGGGGAAGTATACCTAAAGTTACTTAAAATGACCAGTGTTATTCATATATTCTGTTGACCTGTTCGGCATTTAACGCCAAGCCTGATGATAAATCAATGTCAAACATTAAACCGTTGAGTTGCCAAGGTCCATTGCTATCCAGTTCATTAGGGACTATTTGCCCGTCTCGCCATCGTTTCAAAATTACCGATACTTTAACACCGAGGCTGGCATTCAAAACACCCACCATGCCAACATCGGTAATATGCGCAGTTCCCTTATCCAGCAAGCGACCGTCAGCTGTAGGCACATGCCAGTGATCGCCGATTACAGCTGTTACTCGGCCGTTTAGATAGTGTCCAATAACTACTTTTTCGCTACTATAGTCACCATGAAAATTAACTATGGTAGCTACCTTGTCTACACTTTCCTGCTCTTCTAGGATTTTGTCTATCCTATTAAGTGGATTATCTAACTGTAATTTACTATCTCTACCGACAGTTTTGCCAATAAGACTTACGAGGAGTACTTTGCCATAGCTGCTATCTAGGTATTTCCAACCGAGGCCTGGAGTCCCTTCGGGATAGTTGGCTGGACGAATAATAGGCTGATTAGGGTCATTCAGCTGAGGATATATTGATTTCTCCCATAGAGTCCAGTTTCCACCGGTACAAAAGTCTACGCCGGCTTTTTTAAGACGGCTAAAGTCTTCAGGTGTGCAGCCTCTTCCGTTGCTAACATTCTCTGCTTGAGCAATGACAATATTTATACCTAATTCAGCTTTTAGTTTTGCAAGATTTCTCTCCA
Organism: bacterium; assembly: GCA_021829145.1. Lineage (GTDB taxonomy): Bacteria > Patescibacteriota > Saccharimonadia > Saccharimonadales > UBA4665 > JAJZWH01. Next base: position 38,708 of record JAJZOE010000041.1, read on the forward strand.
CCAGGGTGAGCCCTGGCTCACCCATAATGTCGCCAAGATAGAAGAATCTAGCCTTATTTTGCAAACTCGATTGCCCTAGTTTCTCTAATTACGTTAATCTTTATTGTTCCGGGGTACTGCATTGAGGATTCAATCTTAGTGGCTATATCTCGCGCTAGTCTTATTGCAGTTAAATCGTCAATTTGCTGAGGTCTAACAAACACCCTTACTTCACGACCGGCACTAATAGCATAGCTTTTATCTATACCGTCAAAACTGTTAGCAATATTCTCAAGATCCTTCATTCGCTCAGCAAAGTTCTCGGCGCTAATATTTCTTGCACCTGGGCGACTGGCGCTAATAGCGTCTACAACTCGGATTATAAGCGCTTCGACACTTGTTGCTTCGACATCGTCATGATGCTGTTCGGCTGCCAGAGCCACTTCTTCAGGGGCACCGTATTTACGTAGCATTTCCCCTGATATATGGTGATGCTTGCCTTCCATTTTGTGAGTCAATGCCTTACCCAGGTCATGAACTAAGGCAGCATACTTTGCTGTCTTAACATCAGCACCTACTTCTTCAGCTATCATGCCTGCCAGGTGAGCCATTTCAGTAGAATGCTTAAGTACATTCTGCCCGTAACTTGTTCGATACTTAAGCTCACCAAGTAAATGAAGAATTTCTTTTGGAATGCCGATAATACCTACCTCGCGCGCCGCATCCTCTCCTGCCCTAACTACATCTTTCTCGACGTTCTTTTGAGCCTTATCTACTACTTCTTCAATTCTTCCTGGATGAATCCGGCCATCTTTCATCAACATTTCAAGAGCTTGCCGAGCCACTTCCCGCCTAACCGGATCAAAAGAACTTAGGACAATATATCCTGGAGTGTCGTCAACCATAATGTCTACGCCGGTAGCTCTTTGTAAAGCTTGGATATTTCGACCCTCTTTGCCAATAATACGCCCCTTCATTTCCTCATCTTCAAGCTTAACGGATGTGACAGTTCTCTCTGCGGTAACCTCGCTACTCATCCTCTCCATAGCAGTCGTAATGATAAGGCCGGCGGCTTCCTCGGCATTTTCCCTGGCCTCGTTTTGCAGCTTAGCTACCAAACCCACCAGATCACCTCGAATATCCCGCTCAGTCATCTGCATTAATTTTTCGGCAGCTTCAGCTTTAGTTAGCTTGGCTATTTTTTCTAGCTTATCTTGTTGTTTGATTCTAATGTCTCTGATTTCATCCTTGAGTTTCTCAATTTCGTCTTCACTGTCTCTAAGTTTCTGGGTGCGCTTATCTAAGTCGTCCAATTTCTTGTCAAGTGATTCTTCCCGGACTACCAAACGATTTTCCAGCTCTTTTAGCTCCTTGCGCCTGGTTTGTTCGTCTCTTCTGGCTTCATCTGCTAGTTTGGCAGCTTCTTCTCTTGCTTGACTTATCAGTTTCTCAGTTTCTTTTTCTGCTTTTTGTCTTTCTTTCTCGGCCTTTGCCGCTAAATCCCCTTGGCGCTTTTTGGTAACTACACTGTTGGCTCCAAAGCCAACACCAAGGCCAACCACAGCGAGAACTATGGATAATATGACCATACTATTCCTTTCTTGTTTGCTTTTGGTGTCTCAAGCACAAACTCAACAATCTTACACTAAACAATCGCTATCACTTCACTAGCTTAGCTATAGATTATGTTGTCGATGCCTGGTCCCAAATTCTTTAATCACAGTTATATAAAATCAAATCGCTCGAAATTAGAGAGTCTCTCTATAATCAAGCTTCAATAACTATAACCCCTCTATGTTCTTCAGGTCAATTTTCTATTCACTTCCGTGGCTTAGTGATCCGGACCGGCGAACCGTAATGAGGCAGGGCGATTTTTTCATCATCCCCAGCTAAAAGCTTGGTTATTGCATCCTTTATCCAATTTTCGCTACTAGTAGCTATGATGGGCAATTTTAAACTATACGATAAAGCATTAGCCACACTGTGGCCGATTCTGAGACCTGTAAAACTGCCTGGCCCGTTATAGACCGCTATAGCATTAAGGTCCGAAAGGCTCTTGCCTGATTTATTCAGCAGACTGGCAATTTCTAGATGTATCGATTCGGCTAGTTTTCTATCAGCCTGCCATATCTTTTCACAGACTTTATCCTTATCCTGATATAAGTAAAGCTCAGCTGTTGGCTGATCGGTTTTTATCAGCAAGATATTCATGCTTGACCACCGGCGAAAAGATAAGCAAATCTTGGCGGATATTCTATGTTTATATCTCGTGAACTTTCACTTGTTACTTTTAGTTCAATTCTAACTTGCTCCGGGGGCAAAATGTCATCAACTACTTCCGGCCATTCTATTATTACTGTCGTTTTCGGGTCAACGGCCGCTTCGGCCAGCATGTCCCTAATAATTCCCAGATCGCTTAGGCGGTAAAAGTCAAAATGAGCAATAGTTAAATCCTTTGACTGGTAATCATTTCGGATGGTAAAGCTAGGGCTAGAAACATGATCACTACTACCCGCCCCCTGTACTAGACCACGTACAAAAGTTGTCTTTCCTGCGCCTAGATCACCAATCAGCCTTATAACTTCACCGCCTTTTATTCTTTCTCCAACACTAGAAGCGTAGCTTATAACTGATCCGACACTATCTAAATTAAGTTTAAGATTAAACTTCTTGTCCATCTTACATAGGATTATCTGATAGGTTGGCTTAAAAAACCAGCATACTGGTGGGTTATTGGCTACCAGTCTATACTTGATGTAGATGCTTCAACTTAGTGCGACCCTAATCAATAAGCCAGTTTTATCCCTAAGAGCCGGATCTCCGGTTGCCACTGCTAATTCTACTTTAATTAATCCAGATGTTTTAAAGATAGAAGGTTTTTATTGCAGCGACGGATATAACAATCATCAACTAATACTTCTTTTTCAGGATATTAGGGAAATAATAGACAAGGGTTATATTGTCAATGACCACGACGTACTGGTAGAACCTGAAGAACTTGTCAGACTTAAAGACATCATAAAAATAAACTACGACTTAATCGGTAAGCCGGTCTATACCACCTCCAAAGAAAAAGTGGGCAAAGTTAGCGATTATGCCGTAGAAGCTGAAACTATGTTTATCCAGAAATTATATGTATCCCAGTCACTGCTAAAGAACTTTACCGGAGGGACGTTAAGTATCGACCGCTCGCAAATACACGAAGTAACAGATAAAAAAGTAATCATTAATGATCTGCTTAAAGGCAGTACGATTACCGCTCCGATGACTGTCAGCTAAATTTTGGCCGGCCTATCCTGTCGGCTATGTCTTCGTAGCTGAACCCTTTGCTTAATAAATAGCGGAAGAGTTTTGGTTGGTTTTTAGTATAGGCGCTTAGCTGGCTTTTTTTAGCAATTAACTGATCAAGAGCTTGTCCGTCGTCATAATTGGCCTTGCTGAGTTCTTCTTCAATCAGAGCAGTATCTATCCGTTTTTGTTTTAGCTTTAGTTCCAACTCCCGCCTCGATTTAGGACGTCCAATAGAAGCATCATGCACATAAGCCTGAGCTACCTTTTTCTCGTCAATTAATCCCGACCGCTGGAGCCGACTGATTATATCGATGGTCATATCAGGTTCACAGCCACGGTTGTTTAGATAGCGCTCTGTCTCGGCTCTTGTTCTAAGTCGTCTGTCGACATAACGAAGCGCATCGGAATAATACGAGCGGTATTTAACCTTGACCAGCAACTGAGAGTAGCTATTGTTTTCAATTTCTTTGTTAATCACTAAGCCCAGTTCAAAAATGTCATCGGCGCTGACATAACCAACCGGCTTGTCGTCAACAGATATTCGGTATGAACCAGGCTTGCCAACCAGGGCACGAATATCTGTTATCCTCATAGAAATTACTCTTCTTGTTCTTTAGAAACGATGGCTTTGGCAACCTCATCCATAACTTTAGGGTTGTCCTTGAGATATGTTTTCGCAGCTTCACGACCTTGGGCTATCTTCTCTCCTTTGTATGAATACCAAGCCCCAGCTTTTTCAACAATTCCTTTTTGGGCGGCAAGGTCAATTAGGTCTCCGGACTTACTTATTCCCTCGTTATACATAATGTCAAACTCAGCTTCCCTAAACGGCGGGGCAATCTTGTTTTTGACTACTTTGACGCGGGTACGGTTGCCAATAATGCTTTCGCCCTGCTTGATCTGACCGATACGACGGATATCCATCCGAACACTGGAGTAAAATTTCAGAGCATTACCGCCTGTAGTAGTCTCCGGGTTGCCAAACATTACTCCTATTTTCATTCTTATCTGGTTAATAAATATTACCGTCGCTTTAGACCGGGATATAACTCCGGTTAGCTTACGAAGAGCCTGGCTCATTAATCTGGCCTGAAGACCTGGTAAGCTATCTCCCATGTCGCCTTCTATTTCAGCCCTTGGCACTAAAGCTGCTACCGAGTCCACTACTATTACGTCTACCGCATTAGAGCGCACAAGAGTTTCGGTTATTTCTAACGCCTGTTCGCCATTATCCGGCTGGCTGAGCAGTAAATTAGCCACATCTACGCCTATCCTTTTGGCATAGTTAGGGTCCAGAGCATGCTCAGCGTCAATAAAGGCAGCCGTACCGCCACGTTTTTGTACCTCGGCTATGACGTGCAGGGTTAAAGTTGTCTTGCCTGAAGACTCGGGACCATAAATCTCTACTACTCTTCCCCTCGGAATGCCGCCTCCCAAAGCCAAATCTAGAGACAGACAACCGGTAGGAGTAAATTCAACGTTGCCTGAAGTATGGTTTTCCCCAAGCTTCATGATGGCACCCTTGCCGAACTGTTTCTCTATCTGATCGAGTGCTACTCCTAGGGCTTTCGCTCTGCCCTCAGTTGCCGCTGAGTCGCTATCTGTCTTAGTAGCGATTTTAGTTTGAGCCATATAAGATAAATCCTTTCCCCTGAACCCTCTTTAATCTAATCCTACATACTACTATAGCTGTGCTTACCTGGAAGTAAAAATACATCGGCTATAAAAAACACAACTATTTAATATTTGATGATTTTTTAACTGACCATTGCTATACTAAAGACTAAAGGTAAGTGGGCGAAAACATCCTATAACAAAAATGCGCATAGCAGATAAAACAGTCGAGGAGTTTTTAGAGAAGAGCGGCAAAGTTAATGCCGAGCAACTAACAACGCTTCAAGATCAGGAAAAGTCGGAAAAGCGACCACTGCAAGATCTGGTAATTTCCAACAACCTGATTAGTGAAAAAGAACTGACAAAGATGTATGCCGACTCGGTTGACGTTCCTTATGTTGAATTTAGCCCCAAAGATATAAAGCGCGAAGTCCTAATGGAGCTTCCTGAAAGAATAGCGCGGCAATATAACACGGTTGTTTTCGATGTAGATGAGGACGGAGTCAAATATATTGCCATGGCAGACCCTGACGATGTTCAGGCACTAAACTTCATGCAAAAGCAGCTCGGGCCTAAACTCAGAGTTTTTGTAGCTCCGGAAAGTCAAATTAACGCTACTCTTGATTCTTACCGAGCAAATATAGCCGGCGAACTAACCAAAGTTATCTCTAGCGATGAACTGGCGGCCGAAGATGCCGATAATGAAGAGGTTGACGAAAGCGACCTGGCTGAAGACTCCCCCATAGCTCAAACAGTTAATTTAATAATCGAGTATGGCATTAAAGCTGGTGCTAGCGATATCCATATCGAACCGAGAGAAAAATTTGTTGTTGTTCGCTACCGAATTGACGGCATCTTAAGAGAGGCTAACAAACTACCCAAAAAAGTATTGGCTGCCCTAACCAGTCGTATCAAGATTCTGTCCAACTTGAAGATTGATGAACATAGAGCACCACAGGACGGTCGGTTTAAAATTGCAGTCGGCAGCCAGATGTATGCCCTTAGGGTCTCCACTCTACCTATTATCGATGGCGAGAAGGTAGTAATGAGAATCTTGAACGAATCCGTTAAGGCAGCAGCTTTTGATGAGTTGGGATTCTGGGGTAATGCTTTAAAAATATTGCAGCAAGCTATAGTGCAGCCTAACGGCATGGTTCTAGTAACCGGACCGACAGGATCAGGCAAATCAACCACTCTTTTCAGCGTGTTATCAATGTTAAATACGCCTAATGTAAATATATCAACGATAGAAGACCCGGTTGAGTACCGCATAGTAGGAGTAAACCAAACTCAGGTTAATCCGATAGCCGGTATGACTTTTGCCAACGGATTAAGGTCGCTGTTAAGGCAAGACCCGAATATTATCATGGTTGGGGAGATACGTGACACGGAAACTGCAGATTTAGCGATTCAAGCCGCCTTAACCGGCCACCTAGTCTTCTCAACACTGCATACCAGCGATGCAGCTACTAGCTTGCCCAGGCTATTAGATATGGGCGTAGAGCCATTCTTAATAGCCAGCACCGTCAGGGCAGTGATAGCACAGCGTCTGGTTCGCCGCCTCTGCCCAGACTGCAAAGAGGTATTCACGCCTGATACTGGTGTTTTAGAGAGAATAAAGAGTGCCTTTGATTTACATTCTGCCGAAGACTTTGCGCATATTAACCAGCTGGAATCCGATGCACTCAAGGATGGGGTAGGCCTAGAAGATGGCGGCAAAGGCAAGGGTTCTGTAAATGAACTGTCCAGCACTGAAAAATCAATATTACGACTATGGAAAACTCATGAAGATGGCTGCAATAACTGTAACCACACCGGATACAAGGGCCGTATAGGAATATACGAAGTTCTCGATAACGATCAAACTATCCAAAAGTCTATTGTTAACAACAGCTCAAGTGAAGACCTGGAAGCACTGGCCCTAAGTAAGGGCATGGTTTCCATGCACATTGATGGACTGATTAAATGTCTGAGGGGCGAGACTACTATAGAGGAAGTAATGCGCGTAACAAGCGATCGCTAAAGCTATGCCTGATTTTGATTTCACTGCCCACTTAAAAAACGGCCAAATACAAAAAGGTACTATTTTTGCTCACGACAAAAGCGCTGCCATGGAAGCTCTTAAGTCGAAGGATCTTATTCCTATTCTGGTAACCGAAGTACAAAAAAGCCACGGCCTTAACATGGAAATTCCTCTTCCCGGATCTAAAAAAGTTAAATCAAAGGATCTGGTTATCTTCACCCGACAGTTCGCTACCATGGTTAATGCCGGTGTGCCGATATTAAGATCCCTTTCTCTTCTAAAAGACCAGAGCGAATCTTTATCGCTCAAGAAGGCTTTAGAGGCTGTAGTTAAAGACGTTCAGGGAGGTCTTAACCTGAGCGACTCGTTAGCTAAACACCCGACCATATTCTCGCCAATCTATATCAACATGGTCCATGCCGGAGAAGAAGGCGGTATTCTGGACAAAGTTTTAAATAACCTGGCTTTCCAGCAGGAGAAAGACTCAACAATTAAAAGCAAGATTAAGGGTGCCATGATTTATCCGGCAGTGATTTTTGTAATCACCATCGTAGCTTTCTTTGTACTAATGACGTTCATTGTGCCTAAAATTGGCAGCATACTAACCTCACTCAGTAATGGTAAGGCTAAGCTGCCGATATATACTCGAGCACTTCTAGCTATCAGTCACGATATGCAGCAACTGTGGTTTATTATCTTAGTTCTAGTGGTCATACCTGTACTTGTCATTACCTTCCGCAAAGTAATAAAAACACCTAGGGGTCGCTATCGCTGGCATGCCCTTCTGCTACGTATACCATCCGTTAGATCATTAATAACTAAAACTGCTGTGGCCAGGTTTTCTCGGATTTTTGCCTCGCTGATGGGTGCCGGCGTAGCAATAGTTGATGCCATTAACATTACAGCAGGTGCAATCGGCAATGCCGTAATTGAGAGAGAGTTAACTAACAGCGCGAAAGCGGTACAGGCCGGAAACCCTCTATCATCTGAATTGGAGAAGAGCCCTTACTTCCCACCGATAGTAGTTCAGATGTTAGCCGTTGGTGAGGAGACTGGTAAAACAGATGAAGTAATTATTAAAGTGGCTGAGTTTTATGAGCAGGAAGTTGATATTGCTGTCGCGGCCATATCTTCAATCATTGAGCCCGTGACTATAATTCTGCTCGGAGGAATGGTTGGAATAATAGCTCTAAGCGTATTCGGCCCAATTACTCAATTGTCCACCAGTGTTTCCGGAATTCTAGCCATACCCAGATTATTGTTTATATAACAGAAGTGTTGACTTTTTTCTAAGCATAAGAAATAATGATCTCATCATGCAGAAACTGAAATAAAAACCAAAATTTAGAAAGGTGGGCAACAGCATGTACAAAAAATTAAATTCGAAGGGTTTCACTCTTATCGAATTACTTATAGTAATTATCATCATCGGCATATTGGCGGCGATTGCTTTCGTTGCTTATAGCGGAGCGACAAATAAGGCACACGAAGCGGCCGCTCAGTCAGAAATAGCTGAAATTAAGAATAAGATGGCTGAATACTATGCTGATAACAGTAGCTATCCAGCTACACAAGCAAGCCTTGATAACTGGCTAGCTAGCAGTGCTGGAGGCAACAACCAAACAATGGCCTCAACATTCGTTCAAAACACCACTAATACAGCTTATGGATATAGTGTGACACCATCGGGCTGTGGTGATACGGTTGCAGCCGGCGGTGCTATTACGGCAGGCACAACAGCTTGTACCGGTTTCACATTAACTGCGGGCTCAGCTGTAGCTCCAACCGGGAATATAACAGTTACTAACTAGCTCGTATCCGTAACAAAAAATAAAACCGCTTTTGCATCAAGCTTAAGCGGTTTTATAATATTTATCAGATGAAGAAAAGCAAATCAAAAAATAAACAGATTGTAAATGAATGTGGATTTACGCTAATCGAACTTCTGATCACAATCATAGTATTAGGCATAGTTATCACTACTTTTGCAGGCATGTACTATATTTCTCAAATTGCTCAAATTAAAACAGCTCATTATGATACTGCTGTCAGGGCTGCAAGAACTGAAATAGAAGAATTACGCAATGAGGGTTATAGCTCACTAACCCCTGGAACCACTTTTTCTTTTACTTCAGCCCTACCTTCATCTTTGCCTTCTAACAAGACCGGCACAGTTGTAGTAAGCGAACCCTTTCAGGGTCTACGCAGAGTTGATGTAACAATTAACTACAGCGAATTCGGTAGTACTCAAACCGTTACTTTAAGCTCGGAGATAGGAATAATTGGTATATCCCAGTCATGAAAATACCAACCGAGCAACGTCAAGCGGGATTTACGTTAATTGAGCTTCTTATAGTGATGGTAATTATGAGCATTCTATCTTTAACTTTAGCCAATTTTATATTTGGCTGGATGGCTACGGCCGGTCTTCAGCAAGCAAGAGCCAACTTACAATATGACGCACAGTACGCACTCAGTACCATCAATACAGATATAATGCTGTCTGGAAGTGTCGATGGCACAAACCGCTGGCCCGATCCTAATGGACCTGGAGGGAATCCATATGGGTGGCAATCAAGCAGTACTGTACTTATACTTGCAAAAGTAGCCACAGACAGTAGTGGTAACCCTATTTTTATTGATACTTCAAATTATGTTACACAAAAAGATGATGAGATATATTACTTATCAGGCACAACTCTATATAGACGGACACTTGCTTCAAACAGCTCCAATGACGCAGCCGTCACTACCTGCCCATCTTCTGATGCTACTTCATCCTGTCCACCAGATAAGACAATAGCAACAGGTGTTTCCGCATGGTCTGTAGCATACTATGATGCAAATAATAATAATGTTAGCCCTGAGTATGCTCGTTCGGTCCAAACATCGATTACTCTAACCGGTAAATATGGATCAGAGCCAATAAGCGCCAGTTATACTACAAGAATGGTATTTCGAAATGACTAAACTAAAGAATGCTATAGCAATTAAAAACCTCAAAATCAGTAATGGTAATGGTTGGTTTTTAGTGTCTGCAATTGTAATGATTATGTTCCTAACAGCAATAGGCATAACCATTACTGCCTTAATAGCTTCACAATACCAACACGCCAAAAGAGAGGAATACACCCAAAACGCCCAACTAACAGCTGAAGCCGGCATAGAACAATCAGTCTACGAAGTTAACGCAAATAGTTCTTTCACTGGTTATTCTACCCCACAGGTATTCTTTAATAACTCTACCCAAGGTAAAGGAGTATTCACTACTACCATTTCCACGAACTCAACAGGAAAGTTAAAAACCGTTATATCTATTGGTACAGTTTATCTACCTAATAACGACACGACACCGTATGTTACTCGTGGCGTTAAGGTGACGTTAGTGGGTACCTCAGGGAATTACTCTGTTTATACCGGGCCAGGTGGATTAATTATGTCTGGGAACTCCATCTTGACTAATTCCAACGTGTATGTTAGCGGGAACATTGCGATGAGTGGTAATTCACAAATTGGCACATACAATCAACCGTCTACTGTAGAGGCGGGAAATTATGCCTGCCCAGTTCCGCCGAACTCAACTTATCCTTCGCTTTGTACCAGTAGTAGCAATCCGGCTATAACCTTTAACTCATCAAATTCAATCATATATGGAACTGTATGTGCTAACAATCAAACTTCTACAGGTCCCAATAATAATATTCAAACAGGAAATGGGGGTCAGGGGCTTAATCCTGGATCACCTTATTGCCCATCACCTGTTCCTTACACTCCGCCAACAGTTTATAATCGGATGGGTCAAATTAACGCAGTAACCCAAACTCAGGACGGTAGTAATGCCTGCAACGGATCTACGTGGAGCGCAAACACTGAATTCACAGGCAATGTAACCCTTGGCGGTCAATGCAACATTACTATTGATGGCAATGTTTATATAACTGGTAATCTGTCAATCGGCGGGTCTTCAACTTTAACTGTAGCAAATAGTTTGGGCACGACTCAACCGGTCGTTTTAGTAGACGGAACGATCACCGTCAACGGTTCGGCTCAAATGATAGCTAATTCAGATGGTACGGGCATTGAATTTATCACTTTTAAAAGTGCGGATGGCTGCACAACATCAAACAGTGATTATTGTTCAAGCATAACCGGATCAGACTTATATAATTCACAGTCAGAACAAAATATCGTCGTTAATGGCCGGGTGAACCTTCCGGGAATGGTATTTGATGCTCAGTGGAGTGAGGTTGTTATATCTGGTTCAGGCAATATGGGCGCTGCTACCGGACAAACTGTCAATTTAGACGGGGGAGGATCAGTCCTTTTTGG
>JAJZOE010000075.1 GCA_021829145.1 bacterium
AAATTAACAGTGGTCAAATATGGGCCGTACATAAGCTGGGTACTAAAAGCTCGATCATAGAATATAATATTACCGGCTTAGAAGAAGATTATATCCCCAAAGTTTTTGACGTAATAGGCATATTCCAGCTTGACTTTTTCCCTGATGCCAGTAGCGCCGAACTAGCCGATCCCGATCAGACGGTTAACTATGTAAGTCTACGGCGCAAGGAAATGCGGCGATTACTAAGAAGTTCGCGTAAAGGCAAATATCTTGGCATAAACTATCAGGCTAACGAGCAATATCGGTTATGACCATTGACTACAGAGACGCTAATCTGTAAAATAAGAAACCATTGTCATCAATAAAGCAAGTGACTGGATTAGTCTTAAAAGATATATAATGGTCATAGGATAATTAAGAAAGAAGACAGATGTTAGCTATACGTATGCAACGCACAGGTCGTAAGGGTCACGCCATGTTCAGGATTGTTGTTCAGGATGCCAGACGCACTCCTACCAGTGGCAAAGTAGTTGCCTATTTGGGTAGCTATGACCCACATAACAAAACTGTTCAGCTAGACAAAGAAAAAGCTGGATATTATTTGCAGCACGGCGCCCAGCCTTCACCTAGAGCTATTAGCTTACTAAAGGAGGAAAAGGTTAAGCTACCCAAGTGGATTAACGAAACGAAGATTAAGAAGAGCAGTACCCGGAACCCCGATAAAAGGCGTTCCACTGTTCCGGCTAGCGGAGAAGCTCCTCAGCCCAAAGAAGAAGCATCTGTCCAGGAAGCAGAAGTTGAGGCGGAGGCCGTAGAGGCTGCCACAGATGAAGCTTCTAAAGAAGAAGCCTAAGTCCTTTAGATTAATGTTATACTAATTCTTGTTAGCTAACCTAGGGAGGAAATTTTCTGTCATGAGTAGTATTGACCAACAGTTCGTGGAGTTTGTTGTCAAATCACTGGTAAGCAACCCAGATGCCGTTAAAATAGAACGGCGAATTGACGAGAAGGGCGTTTTGCTTGAACTTACCGTTGACCCCGAAGATTTAGGAAGGGTTATTGGTAAGAGAGGGGCAACGGCTCAAAGCCTGCGGACTCTGCTTAGGGCACTTGGAACCAAGAATGATGCCCGTTATAACTTAAAGATCGTGGACAACGGCGAACAAGGTGAGCGACGTTCATTCACGAGAACGAAGAATGAAGAAGAAGTAACAGTACCCGACGAAGGTCTTGAAACATCATTACCTAAAGATGAAGACGAAGAAGAAGCAGCTGAAACTGCGTCTGAAGATCGTTACTCTAAGACCAGGCGTGAGCTTGAAGAGATGGACGACCTCGACCTTTAGTATGTAAAGTCACAATGAAAATACAAATAATAACTCTCTTTCCGGAGATGTTCGAAGGTGTGTTCGCTAGTAGCATGCTCTTTAAGGCCCGGCATATAGGCATTGCTCAGTATGAGCTCATTAATTTGCGAAGTTATGGCAAAGGACCAAGAAAGCAAGTAGACGATACTCCCTATGGCGGGGGTGATGGTATGCTACTGATGGTCGAGCCACTTGTTAAGGCGATTGAGGAAGCTAAGGATAATGACCCTGATGCGCGGGTAATATTGCCAACACCTAGAGGTAAAATGTACCGGCAATCAGAAGCAAAGCGCTTAGCAAGTGAGACTAAAGGACTAATTATTATCTGTCCTAGGTATGAAGGCTATGACGAGAGGATTACTAACTGGGTGGATGAATCATATTGTGTTGGTTCTTATGTTCTAACCGGCGGGGAAATACCGGCTATGGTTATAGTTGATTCAGTTGTTAGGTTACTACCTGGCGTTTTAGGTGGCGAAACATCTGCCGAGATAGAATCGTTTCAAAACGATGATTCGACAGTTGAATTCCCGCAATATACCAGACCGGAAGAATTCCGAGGGTTAAAGGTACCAAATATTTTACTAAGTGGTCATCATATGGAAATTGAAAATTGGCGGAAAAAGCAAACTAAGTGAATCTATTAACTATTCCTAAGTAAACCACCCCATTCTACGACAGTGAAGCCTGTCCGTTTTGGTGCGTTAAATACTTGAGGTATGAGTTTTTCAGGGGAATATAACCCTTGAAAATCAAGAAAAACTCGAATTAGAGTATCTGGTTTTGGAATGATGCTTAATGGGGCTAGGCTATTCATTTGGGTTGTGTCCAACCATGTTAGCCTTATATAAGGCGTGGAAGGTAGCTTATGAGACCAGTAGCTAACGAACGCATTTATTTCCTTTGTAGTTAGGCCCTGTTCCATTAGTTGGTGCTTAATAGTAGGGACGGCGACTGCTCTTGCTACAACTATTCCATGAGTCATTAAAGGATATACTCCGAAACCGGTGCCTTCCCAGAATAATGAAGAGTATGTTTTGCTGCCCACTATGATATTACCATTTGGGTAAGCTGTGAGGTTTTGCCACCCATTTGTTTTGTATATCGGGTTAGATGCTGTAACGTTTGCACCAACCCTAACGCTTACCTTAGTTTTCTTTGTTGGGTACAGATAGATAACAGGTTTGCCACAGCCTCCACCGGCAAACATATCATTGCGTACATAAACAACATACTGTCCCAAGCTATTTTTGACTACTATTACTGCATGATCATTTTGGAATTGAGACACAGTCAAATTTTTTAGGCTATTAGCTTGAAGATACGACCCACCCCCGTAATTTTGGTAATAAAGCTGAAATAGACTGCTTGATATTGGTAAGGAATAGACGCTAGTATTATTTGGACCGTAGCCAACTAGTGTAAGCTCTGCTGGACTTATTCCTTTAGCAACCACAAACCCGTTTGCTGAGCCGCAACCCATGGTAGTGCTTACATATGCAGCAGTTACGGTAGTCGATCCTTGGCTCCAATTAATTGATGAGTTTTGTGAGTTTCCGGTGGGATTAATTGGTGTATATTCTCCTGCGTAGAAGTTACCTAAGACGGCGTATATCTCATCTACCTGATAGTCAGAATGGTTCTCTGCATTTACCTCATAATAAGTATAGTTGCCGTTACCGCCAACCTTGGTAATCGCTGAAGCCTTAACGCTTCCATAGTAGCTACCTCTTATTCCTGTAAGGTTACTAATAAAATAGCCGATAGGTCCACTACTATTAGGGGGTACTGTAAATGCTTCATTGCTTATGGTGATGGCGTTAGGAAAATTAAGAGGCGGTAAACTTACATTTGAGTTAAGGCTCACATTGTCGCTTAATGAGGATTTAAAGGAATCTAGCGAGCTATCTACTTTAGTTAAGACTTCATAATAGTTTGGTTTATATTCTATCGCTTGATATGAAAATGAACCGAGTCCAGCACTGTAATCATAAAAATCTATAACAGGCTGTTTTTGGGGAGTTAAGCCGATTTTCGCATAAGATATCTGATTGGTTGTGATTACTGGCTGGCAGTTAGTCCCGTTGCTATTAGTGCTGGTACAACCAAATTGATTGGTATTTTTAAAGAAGTTTAAATTACCTAATATCACCGGATTCTTATAAAATTGGTAGCCTTTAATACTAAAAGTGTCTGATGGAATAGTTGCTGCCTTATTAGTGCCAGGATAATTCATGACAATATTGGTTTTATGATTATTTTGGTAGTGGTAAAAAAGCCATCCTCCTATCGCCAGCAGAATAATAACAAGCGCTACCAGTAAGAACTTGACACCTTTTTTTGGTTGTTTCGGTGCCTGGTTTAGATTAGAACTGTCATCGGTAATGATAGGATTATTTATTTGTACTTGAGGCTGGTTTGTATCTTGACTTGACTGAATGTTGTCATCTGTATTTAATTGGTTTTCCATACATAAAGCATAAGCTTTTATCCCATATAGTTCAATCTCAATTGTGTAAGATAGACCATAAAAGAGTTCTTTGAAGGTTGTTATATAATTGAATAATAAGTATATATTTCTAAAGGAGGGAACCCCAATGAAGTTATTTAGTATCAAGCCCGTTTATGCCCACTGTGACCTGCCTTGTGGAGTATATGATCCGGCGCAGGCCAGGATAGAAGCTGTGTCAGTTCATGAAATACTTAAGAAATACCCTGATCTAGATGACCAAAACAAGATCAGAGCGATTATTATAAAAGAAGAACGAGCTGAACTGGTAAAGCACCACTTGTTAGTTTTATGGGCAGACTATTTTAAGCCCGAACATCTGGAAAAGTATCCTGACTTGCACAATATGTTCTGGATGGCCATCAAACAGGCAAGTAACTGCAAACACCACCTCGATCCAGAAGAGGGGCAGAAGCTTGTTGATCAGGTAGATGCGATTGCCAAGATTTTTTGGGAAACGAAAAAGGCCTAAGCTACTCATACGCCGAATTGTCGGTAGTAGTATGAGTCCTAATTTAGAGCCTGGTCAGCTAGTTATTGGTATAAATTGGTCTGTCAGAATACATCCCGGTGAGGTCTATATTTTTCGGCATGCTGGGATGGAAAAAATAAAACGGGTAGAAAGGGTCAGCTCAGATAGGGTCTTCTTTATCGGGGATAATATGGCTTCAAGTAGCGACAGCCGGCACTTTGGCTGGGTGGACAAAAGCCATGTGTTAGCCAAGATAATTTGGCCTAGAGTACATAACTAAGCTTCAATATGCCTAAAGCGGATAGCGCCAAAGGTTATTAACACTATTAGTGTAAGTGCTAGGGCAATACAGTCATGCCAGATGCCGAACTTGCTTACGCCAAGCATCGACCAGCGCATAGCATCCACGGTGTAAGATATTGGGTTAATTTCAGCAATAATTCTTAACCATGCCGGTACATGATCTAGCGGATAAAGCGCACCGCTCAGGAAATAAAGTGGAAATACTAGAAATTGGTTTATAGCCTGAAAGCCCTGCATGTCTTGAACAAAGGATCCTATGCCTGAGCTAAAGCTGGTAATACCTATAGCTAATGCAGACATAAACACTAAGGCTAATAAAGCAAAGCCCCAGTTATGTGGTCTAAAACCTAAACCTAACGAGATAATGAAAACTAGCACTCCTTGAATAACAGACGTGGTTGCTCCTCCAAGTGCTCCGCCTAGCATTATTTTTAGTCGGCTGACAGGTGCTACCATGGTCTCCTTTAAGAACCCAAACTGACGGTCAAAAATGATCATTGCACCATAAAACATCGATGAGAAAAGTACTGTCTGAGCCATAATTCCCGGTACCAGAAACTGCAGATAATCGCCTCTGCCGGCCGCTTTGTACACCGAACCTAAACCGTAGCCTAAAGCTAAAAGAAAGAGCAGTGGCTGTCCTACAGCGCCGACTATCCGGGATTTACTCCTTAAATATTTCTTGATTTGCCTGAGCCATAAAATAAATATAACACTCATCGCATGTTCCTTGACCGATGCCTTTCACGCCAGGCCTCTCCTAGGCTGACTTCTTCATCCCTCAGCTGCTTACCAGTCAACTCTAGATATGCCTTTTCTAAGCTGTCCGTCTTGGTCTGTTTTTTCAGTTCTTCTGCAGTGCCGATTGTAATCAGCTTCCCATGGTCAATAATAGCTATCCGGTTAGCGTTTGCCTCTGCTTCTTCCAGATAATGGGTTGTAAATAAAATAGTCATTTCTTTTTCCCTAGCCAAATTACCAACGTAATCCCATAGTAGGTTTCTCGTCTGGGTGTCAAGGCCCAATGTGGGTTCGTCGAGAAATAATACCTTAGGATGATGTAGTAGGCCTCGCGCTATTTCCAGCCTTCTTTTCATCCCACCGGAAAAAGTCTTAACTAGATTGTCCCGTCTGTCCCATAATTCAACCATTGTCAACAGGTCTTTAATCCTTTCCTTAATCTGAGGCGAAGGGATGTGGTACATAACTGCATGCAGCTCCATGTTTTCGTAAGCAGTCAAATCGACATCAACGGAAGGGTCCTGAAAAACAATGCCAAAACTTTGCCTGGTTTTATCTTGTTCTTTTACTACATCATGTCCGTTTAGGCTAAGCTTCCCCGTCGTCGGCTTTAAAAGCGTAGTCAGCATCTTTATTGTCGTCGATTTACCGGCCCCATTGGGACCTAATAACGCAAATAATTCACCTGGCTGGACTTTAAATGAGATATCATTAACAGCCGTAAAATCTTTAAATTTCTTGCTAAGATGTTCTACTTCTATCATAGCTCTATTGGTGAATGGCTTTGTAAGTTGTTGACATCTTCAGCTGGAATCGGGCCATGAGATGTTCGAAGCGGCGTCTCCCGCAAGAAGAAAGCTGTTATTAAAGCTGCACCAATAAAAGGTAAACCAATTAGAAACATATCATGAAAAGAATTGACGTAGGCAGTCAACAAGTCGTGTTTAATAGCTGGCGGTAGATTAGTTAGCGTCTGGTTGCTGCTTTCTAAAGCCGAAGTTGAGAACCTAGCACTTTGGGTGGCTGCCACTGGGAGCGTTTTGCTTAGATAACTGGTTAGTCGGGATATTAATATACTGCCGAATATAGCTCCACCCAGGGCACTACCAATACTTCTAAAGAAAGTGGTTGTAGACGTAGCTGTACCCATACGTTTAAACTCGACCGCATTTTGTACTGCCAGAGTCGGAACCTGCATTAAAGAGCCGAGGCCCATGCCTATGATTACCATCCATAATGATAGAGACAATTGACTAGTAGTTAAACTTACATGGCTAAATAGCCAGATACCAATGCCAAGAAGAACAGCGCCAATGATAGGGAAGAGCTTATATCTACCAGTTTTAGTAATAATTCGGCCAGATGTGATAGAAGCGAACATCATACCGATAACCATCGGAATCATCAGAAGTCCTGATTTTGTCGGCGAGTATCCACGTGCCACCTGTTGATACATAGGAATATAGAGGATAGTTGCGAATAAGGCTATACCGGTTAAAATTGACAAAATAACAGAAACGGTAACTATGTCGTTTTTAAACAGATCTAGCGGTATTAGGGGTTCGCTGGCTCGTCGTTCCCACAACGCAAAAGCTATCGTAAAAACAATTGCCGTGATTATCAGACCGATAATTTCCGGGCTGGACCAGGCATATGTGATGCCAGCCCAAACTGACACCAAAAGTATGCTCACAACAGATACAGTCAAAAGAGCAGCTCCACCGTAGTCTATCTTATGTTCCTTTTTAAACCTCGGCAGATGTAATCTGGCTGCTATCGCTAGCAGGGCTAATATGCCAAGGGGTAGGTTAATATAGAATATCCAGCGCCAACCTGTTATGCCTAATAAAGAATGGGTACCTGCCAAAAAACCGCCCAAGAGAGGTCCAGCAACGCTTGCTATACCAAACACTGCGCCAAAGTAGCCTTGGTATCTTCCCCTCTGCCTTGGGGGAACAACGTCCCCTATAATGGCCAATACCAGGCTGATTAAACCACCACCACCGATACCTTGCAGAGCTCTAAATATAATAAGTTCATGCATGTTCTGGCTTAGTCCGCACAAGGCTGAACCTGCCAAAAAAATTAGGATGGATATCTGAAATAGTTTTTTTCGCCCAAATAAGTCACCAAGTTTTCCATATATTGGTGTTACTATGGCGCTAGTCAACAAATAAGCGGTTGCTACCCAAGAGTACTCGTTTAATCCATGTAAATCGCTTGCAATAGTCGGAAGAGCAGTAGAAACAATGGTTTGATCTAGCGCTGAGAGTAGCATTGCCAGCATTAAAGCGGATATAATCACCAGAATTTCACTATGGGTACGATTTGTAGGTTGAGTTGCAACGTCTAGATAATCTGATTGTGTCATTGGTGCTCCGTTTTGTTTGTTTTATCCTGTAATTTATTCGACATATCGGTTGCAAATCTATCTAGTAAATAACTTAATTTGCTTTTATCGTCGTTGGACCATTCGGATACTACTTCTGATAGTATCTGGCGTTTTGCTGCCTTGATCTTGTTGGCGATTTTTTTTCCGTCATTGCTAAGATATAGCTCATGAACTCTTTTGTCATTGGTTTGTTTACGACTGATTAATCCTAGATCTTCCAGCAAGTGCACTTTACGGCTGACGGGCGGCGCCTCAATTCCTAACCTTGTAACCAGGCTTTGAAACTGGCATGGACCACTATCTAGAACCTGAAGTATCGCAGCTGCAGGGCGATCGACATTAACTCTAGCTCGCCTGCTAAGTTCTTCCCAGTAGCCCGGCTTTTTAATGGTCCGCATGCAACTACCCATGGCAGCCTCAAGCCTATCCAAATCCTCATCGTGCTTTAACATAAGACCATTATAATTAGTTACTTACGATAAGTAAATAGTTAATATGGAAGATTGGGATTAATAAACTGTCCGGTGTTTTGAGCTTGACCAGTAGATTGAATATTATTTGAAATTGGGGTTATATTATTGTTCTGAGGTACATTCTGTAATCCGGTGTAGCCAGCTCCTAGGTTGCTGGTATTGGTGCTCGCTTGTTTATCGGAAGACTGGTTAGTACCTAGCGGTAATGCCTGTACATCTTTGTACTTAGAACTATTAGATCGGGGTGCAGATGTGCTTGAGTTCTGACTAAAGAAAACGGCAAAACTAATTACTACTAGAATAGCTGCTACTACTACAGATGATAGTAATAAGTAACTGTAACTTGCTTCCAGAGGTATAGTCTCATTATCATCTTGTTTGTCGTCGTTTATTTCACTCTTTATCATTACGGCTTTCCATAATTATCAGTTTATCTTATAACGTATTTAAAAACGATACTGTCGGTAAAATAATTTGTATCTATAAAATGAATTTGTAATATAATGAGTTATTGTCATAGGTTAAACTTCAAAAACAAAAACTACAAATGAATATTCGACAGAATCCTCATAGGAGGGTTATCGAGCAGACTACAACTAGCAAGAGGCCCAAACATTATTTTAGATTGGCTGCTACGGTTATTTTGTCCGGCTTACTAATCTGGGTGAGCATTAGCATTATAGGACTAGGTAATGTTAGCGCCGACTCTCCTCAGCCCGAAATTAGTTCCGGCGTAACAGGCGACTACTGTATTGATGATTATCATGGAAGAACTAAGCCTGGCTCGATAGTTGATTCATGGCAATGTAACGGTACTAAATCGCAAGACTGGGCTGTAGTTAACAATAATATTAAATTGATGGGCAAGTATTGCCTAGATGTAATCTCATCGAAATTGGAAGTTAATAACTGTAACGGATCTAAGACTGAGCAGTGGGTAAGTCGAGGGGTAGGCTTTATGAATCTGGCTAACAATCAGTGTCTGTCCCTACCATTGGGCAGGACTATATTGCAGTTAGTGACACAAAGGTGCAATTCTGGCTCGCTTGATCAGGTATGGACGCCCAACTCATGGCCTGGTTTACCAATGTCCCAAATATCTAGTCCTGCCTGTAATCAGTCAAGTATTGGTGAGCGTGTGGCTTGCTATGCAAAAAGGCAGTGGTTAGCTTGGCAAACAGAGCCAAAGCTTCATGGTGTACTACTTAATGATTATACGGATGGTAATTCATATGAGGAGTGGTGCGCAGACTTTGTCAGCTATATCTATAGAGAAGCGGGAGATTCATTTGTAGGCGGAGAACGTGGAAATGGTTGGGATGAATATAATGCCAATAATATTCAGTATCAGGGTTTTACCTATCATGCTGCTAACAGCGGTTACCAGCCGAAACCGGGTGATGTGGCCTATTTCAATTACTCAGGCGGGCATGTGGAAATAGTTGTTTCTGGTGGTGCTCATCCTACTTTCATCTACGGAGATGCCGGAGCAAAGGATCCGTACACGGGTAATGGAGATATGGCCGAAAATCAGCTGACATCCGATGGTTACTCGGGTCAACTAGTATACTATCTGTCCCCAAATTAGCATATGTTTTAAGTAACTATTCAGCTGGGATGTATAATAATTGAGTAACTATGCCGAAGTACCTGTTACGTATAGTGGAGTACCTGCGCTCAGTAAAGTTCTATCGGCTTATACTTGGGCTTTTTATCTTTGAAGCTGCATGGATAGCTATATCCGCAGCTTATCCTCAAGCATTTGATGAGAACTTTCACTTCGGGCTTATAAAGGTATATTCGCATTATTGGTTACCTTTTCTGAGTGGCCAGCCGCCGCATGCT
This sequence comes from bacterium, assembly GCA_021829145.1. Taxonomy (GTDB): domain Bacteria; phylum Patescibacteriota; class Saccharimonadia; order Saccharimonadales; family UBA4665; genus JAJZWH01. The sequence continues at coordinate 10,085 of JAJZOE010000075.1, forward strand.
GACGCTTATGGGGCGGTAGCTAGAGACCCATCGTACCTCTATCACTACCTGATGAGTTTCCCTTATCGCTTTATAGCTCTATTTGTCCATAATCAGATTGGCCAAGTCATAATTCTTAGATTTTTAAATATATTTTTATTTAGCTGGGGAATAGTTTTGTTTAGAAAAATTCTCCTACGAGTGGGCACATCCAAGGCTCTAACAAATATGATCCTTGTGCTTTTTATACTTATTCCTATCGTACCTCAAATTGCCGGTCAGGTAACATATGATAATCTGTTATTCCCTCTGATAGCAGCGTTTATCTTGTTAGCCTTTCGTGTGGTTGATGAAATAAAAGCTAAAAAGCCTTCAGCTTGGACTATTTCTATGCTTGCCGGATTCGGTATTCTCATCAGCCTGGTCACTGACACTTTTATGCCGATTTATGGTGGTATGGCTCTATTTTTAATTATATTGACATATAAGACGTACAGTCGTCATTTTCTACAATTTTTTAAACATTTAGTTATCAGTTGGGGAAAACAAAAGAATTTGGCCCGGGTAACTATTATAGCTCTAATAGTAATTTCGCTAGGTCTCTTTGCACAGCGCGACGGTTATAATCTGGTAGTTTATCATTCGCTTGAGCCTAACTGTTCAAAGGTTCTGACTGTTAAGCAGTGTTTAGCTTATAGCCCCTGGGCCTATAACTACCACAACCGGGCGGTTGTAGCCAAGGGAAATGCGAATTTCGAATTCAGTAATCCGTTTGTTTACTTTGTTCAGTGGCTATATTGGATGTGGTATAGGTTATTCTTTGCAGTGAATGGGCCTAATCAAAACTTCAAGAACTATCCACCTCTTCCTTTGCCTAGCTTGGCAATGTTAATTGTAACTGCAGTCGGTTTGGTAGCATTGGTCAAATGGTGGCGTAAAATATTTGCCGGAAATCTTTATCTTTTGATGCTTTTTATTGTGACTGCTATGTATCTTATAGCTCTAATAGGACATGGATATTTTACTTATTTAAGTACTAATGTTCTGGAAAACATGAATGGCCGATACCTTATACCGATTATGCTATTAGCAGCCGCTATAATCGGGCAAGCGCTTAGTCGCGTATTTAAAGCCCAGACAAAAAAAACTATATTTGCCTTAGTAATATTACTGTTATTCCTTGAAGGTGGTGGGTTGTTAACTTTTATTGCTAGAAGCAATTCAACTTGGGATGTTCAAAACAAGGCGATTGTTAAAGTTAACAATACCGCCCGAAAAGTAGTGAAAAAGGTGGTGGTTAAAGGGCATGATTCTCGCCATTCCGGTCTTTGGTTTCTAGTTAACTAGTTATCTTTGTCATATATGCTACGCTTAGTCAGCTCAAGTATATTTTCTAAGAGTGAACGGTTGATCCTAATAAGATCTGCTATAACACCTAATGTAAAGGAAATAAAAGCAGCTATTAAAAGTACTGCTCCAGTAATAAGTGATTGTAAATGATGTGGTCCGTACGGATTATGTGTAGTTAGAGCTAGCCAAAGAAAATGAGCGAAGGGGGCTAAACCGGCAATTAGAAATACTAGGCCAACGCTAAAGAAAATTGTGTAAGGCCGGTGCATTATAAAGGCTCTGACTATAGTGACACTTGATCTTCTTATATGTTGCCAGTTGCTCTTGAATTGTCTTGATTCTCTAAGTTTAGGATTGGTTTTAATCGGGATATTAACAATCGCATGACCTTTATGAGAGGCCTGGATGGTTGTTTCAGTAGCCCAGCTATAGTCAGCGATGGGGTTGAGCTGCATTGCTGCTTTACGGCTATAAGCTCTAAATCCGCTGATAGCATCAGGCACGCTGGTTCCGGCCGCCACATTTAATACACCAGTGCCAAACTTCTGGAAAAACTTTTTTTGGAACGAAAAGTGCTCGATTGTCTGTGTCTGTCTATCTCCAATAACCGTATCTGCATTTCTGTCAAGGATCGGCTTAATCAAATCGGGAATTCTTTCCTGAGGATACTGGTTATCTCCTTCTGTCTGAACTATTATGTCTGCTCCCATTTCTAGCGCATGATTTAAGCCATGCCTAAATGAGCGGCTTAGTCCTTGGTTCTGAGTATGAATTAGAAAGTGTTTGACTCCATGCTGCTTGGCTACCTTGATGGTATTATCTGTTGAGCCGTCGTCAATTACTAGGATATCGATCTTATCGATGCCTTTAATTTTTTTAGGTATAGTGTCTAAAACAAGAGGTAAAGTCTTCTCTTCATTGAGGCACGGTATCATCACCACTAATTTCATAAGATATCTCAATTATATCAAGTATTCTAAGAAAACACTTAGGATAGCTATTCTTTAGCCCCAACGAAAGTGCTGCAAGATATTTTTGAGCAAAATTTAGGATTAGTCAAACACCTAAACAGCTGCCATAAGACTATGGTAGTGCTTTTTGCTAATATACATACAGAATAAAGGCGGGTTAGTGAAAAATTATCTTGGGAAAAACACTAAATATTTATATGTTGTCCTTGCTTTGGTAGTTACTGACATGGTGATTGCCGGGTTTAAAATGATAAACAACCCAACTAAGGCTGTTAGACCGATTGTTGAAAACAAACTGTCCCTGCAAATAAGTCAAAACTACTCGATCTCAGCATTATATAAAGATTTATCGCAGATAGATCAAACTGTTTCTCAGGATGATCAGGACCAATCGCTTGTTAATCAAGCTTTTAAAGACAAGACAAGAATCTTAAGCAGCCCGGCAGCAGAAAAATCTCGTAGGTTGGGGCTACTCAATTTGGCAAGTCGTGAGATTAACGCTGCAACTCAGCTAACACAAGCGCAAATTAAATCATTAAAAGCAGATATACAATCCGCCCGAGAAAGTTTGGTTAGCAGTAAAGTAACAACTACCACGTTGCTAACCCAATACCCGTCATTTAATCTATTAGTATCACGTATTGATTTAATTAAAGTTTCTGAAGATCAACGTGTTGGCGAGATACTGTTAAATGAGACAAGGGATAAATTACAAACAGCTATTATGCTAACTGGCCGTAGAGGAGTAGGTTTAACTGATTTTCAGGCAGACATGACAACATTAACCTCTGACATCTTATCGGCCAAGTCGATCACATCTTATCGTAAG
>JAJZOE010000057.1 GCA_021829145.1 bacterium
TAGGTAAAAGACAATTGCTCCGATGACCATGAAAAGAACTAAAAAAAATACAATCAGAGCATAAAGTCTCTGCATGACCCTCCTTAAACTTTATTTTTTATACTAAATATAGATTACAAGCTTGCCCTAGATAGGTCTGTAAATAATTCCACGTAGTATTTTTTCTTAAAAGCCCTTACTCCCAGCCTGATTTATTTTGGGCGAACTGGCAAGACTAATTATGCCGACTACCAGTACCGTCATAAACAACGAACTTATGCCTAATGATAACGCACTAGTACTATAGCTATCGCCAAATATAAATATGCCTATAACAACCGCAATGCCAGGCTCGAACACTTCCATTATTGGTTGAGAAATTGCCAGCGGACCAGATCCGTACGCATTAATCATAAGGTAAATAGAAATAATTCCGGATACTATTAATGCATAAACAGACCAATTCGTTACAACCGCAAAAAATCCACCATTAATAAATGTATTAATAGCTAGCTTAGTAAAAGCAGCATTAGAGGCATAAGCACATGAGGCGGCTATCCCAGCAAGAATCGCTCTAGTTGCCGGATTGCTCAATCGCCTCACTATAAGTCCGAGCGTAATGACGACAGATCCAAGAATTATACCTAAGATGATCCAAGGCGCTGCATCGTAGTTTAGGTGGCCGCCCTGTGGGTGGGACACTGCAAATATGCCAGTTAAGCCAGCAATGATTGCTGTTACCGATAACCAGTCTCGAATTTGTATATGCGTATGTACTTTCCAATGGATAAGAACTAATAAGAATACTAAATCGCATGTGAGTATCGGTTCGACTATAATTAACGGTCCATTTTTTAAAGCCGTAGCCATTGCTATATAAGCCAGTATTTGCAGAAGGATTCCACCTAAAAACATACGGCTTCGAATCATTTCATAAGCAAACCTGCTACTAAAAAGTTTTATAGTATCAGGTTTGCTGGTAGCTAGTCTTTGAACGACTGATGATGATGCGTTAAGTAATGCTGCAAGAATAGCCGCCGCATATGATAGGAAAAGCATGACTAGAATTTTAAGAGTGGTAGTCTAATTAAACTGTGAAGATTTACTACAGAAGAATAGTACTAATTATGCTGACAATCACTCAGTGCCTGTAATTTAATCTAGTCTAAAAGAACTTGCCAAACGTGGTATAGTTACTTTAGGTTACCTTTAAGCAAATTCTAAGGTATGGAGGGAATAAAGATGGCAGTCTCAAAATCAATCTTATGGAGTACAGTTGCAGTAATTATTGTAGCGGCAGCGGTAATAGCAGTAGTCCTGGCAGTGCCGGGAAATAATAACAATAACAGTACCACGACCAATAAGGTGTCAAGCACATTGACCTCATCACAACAAGCTCAAGCTAGTACAAAGATTCGTAGTAATATTCAGACATTCTTTGCTGCATCTACCCCTATGCAGACAAGAATAAACCTGCTACAAAACGGCAAAAATTTTTCACAGGTCATGCAGGCAGAATTTGCGCAATTAGCTAACCAAAAGCCAAGCGTTACTGTTAACAGCATAACTTATCCTAATAAAACCACTGCTAAAGTAAATTATACTGTCGAACTTAATGGCCAGCCGGTTCTTAAAGACCAAACAGGGGAGGCATTGTTGATTAATAATAATTGGCTAGTCAGTGATTCGACTCTCTGTCAACTGCTGGGCATGGGTGGAACAACCCCTTCGGTTTGTAAGGGCATGTAATAGATAAGTTTTTAACTATTAATAAATATGACCCATCGGACAATTACTAGCCGAAGATCGTTGGTAATTGTTTGTGTTATCCTTTTCCTAACTTTTTTAGACAATACTATCGTTAGTGTAGTCTTATCTAACATACAGAGTAAGCTGGCCGCAGGTGTGACTGATTTGCAGTGGATCGTAGACTCATACATGCTGGTATTTGCTGTCTTTATGTTATTTGGCGGATCGATAGGTGATATTTTAGGGAGGAAGAAGGTTATGCTGAGCGGCGTAGCCTTGTTTGTTGCCGGGTCTGCCTTAAGCATGGTGGCCAATTCGGTTGATCTTCTTATCGCCGGTAGGGTAATAATGGGTCTTGGCGCTGCCGCTTCTGAGCCTGGAACATTATCCATGATTCGCCATATTTATCCAGAAAGGAAGACAAGATCAAGGGCTTTAGGTGTATGGTCCGCCGTATCAGGTATAGCCCTTGCTTTTGGTCCGATTATCGGTGGAATAATAATAGGCTTTAGTGATTGGCGAGGTGTATTTGCTTTCAGTGTTGTTTTTGGTTTGGTTGCTCTTATAGCTGGTTGGGAATTTTTACCTGAGAACGCCGACCCCAAGGGCAGGCAACTTGATGTTAGTGGTCTTATATTAGGAGGCGTTTCACTCAGTTCTGTTATATGTGGCCTTATATTTGGCGAGAATAATGGCTATGGAAGATTGTGGATAATAGCCCTGTTTGTATTATCGGCTATGTCTATGTCGGCTTTTATATTTGTAGAGTCTCGCCACCAGGATCCGGTTCTTCCTCTGCAATTTTTTAAAAAGATAAACTTCTCGATGGCTAATTTCGTTGCTTTTACGGCTAACTTCGGGATTTTTGCCGTATTCTTCTTTGTTGCGCTTTATCTTCAATTGATTGCTGGCTTTTCCGGCTATCAAATTGCTCTAGCATTTATTTCGATGAGTGTGGCAATTGTTTTATCCTCGATATTGGCTGGCCGGTGGAATTCATCTCATAAAACTATGCCATTAATGATATTTGGATGTTTGCTGGCCGGAGCAGGAATATTTATTCTAAATACCGTTATACATCCGGATGTTAGTACTGTCACTCTGGCTTGGTCATTAGCAATCTCTGGTCTTGGTTTCGGTATATGCCTAGTTACCATGACCTCAACTGTTTTAGGATCAGTGCCGGCTCAGCGTTCGGGCATGGCCGCTTCTACAGTAAATACATTCAGAGAGTTAGGCGGTGTTTTTGGGGTTGCCGTTTTAGGGTCAATTGTTAACGCTCAGCTTACTGGCAGTCTAGAGGCTAAGTTAAGGGCGCTCCATCTGCCAACTAATTTTCAGTCATTTGTTATTTATGCGATTACTCATGGAGGTCATACACCAAAGGGGGTTCATGTCACAATTGGCGAGCTAGTCAGCCATGCCTATTTGATTCAACAAGTTACAAATGCAGCTTACCGCGCTTTTGGCAATGGCTTAAGTATTGCCCTAGATATTGCGGGAACACTACTAATAAGTGCTGCTTTAACTGCTAGTGTTGTTTACTTTCATCGTTTATACAAAGCTGGCACTATACCGATCTTAAAACTTAAGAGGGCTCCATAATAGAGCCCTCTTAAAGAGATGGTCGATTACTTCTCGTTTTCCTTGCCTTTTTCAACTAGCTCGCTAACGCGCTCGCCACCTTTTTGACTAGCTTCTTGGACGCTCACGTTTCCTTCTTTACCTTTAGGCATATGCTACATCTCCTATTGATCGTTTTCTTCTGTTTTTTTACCTCGGTTAATTAGATCACGTACTTTCTTGCCGCCAATCTCCCCGCCTTTTTGACCAATTTCAGAGTAAAACTTGTGGTCATGTGTTTGTGCGGTCTTCTCGCCACCTTGTTGACCAGCTTCTCGTACGCTCATATCACCTTTATCGTCATCTTCTCGAGCCATTTAAAACCCCCTTAATTAGATTTTTCCTACTTCGTGTATGATTCACCTGCTACTGAATCGTATGTTTATCGTCAATTTTGTTAAGTATCTTTAACACTTCATCGGTATCTGGGCCCTCGCCCTTTCGAGTATTGTCAATAATATCTTGTTTGCTCGCCGGGAGATTTAGTCCACCTAAGTGCTTCATTATATTTGCGGGCCCATGCCCAACTATACCGCGGGTCATAATATCACTGCTATAATGAACCTTCGGCTTGCTTGCCTTTGTCGACAAGCTCACTTACTCGCTCGCCACCTTTTTTACCAATACTAGTGTAGAACTCTTTGCCGTGGGTAGACGCTGTCCTTTGTCCACCTTTTTGACCAGCTTCTCGTACGCTCATATCACCTTTGCGACTATTTCGTGCCATTTAAACCTCCTTAATTATCCTATTAATATTAGTAGCCATAGACATTACCCAGACTACAGTTATCAATTCTAGAGGCGACATTAAATAAATGCTGCGAAAGTGCTAACTGGTGGAATCGATATTTTTTTACCATTTTTAAGTTGGAAAAGTTACCTATATAACGGCTTATATAATTAAGAGTAAGTAATGCCATATTAGAAAAAAATATTATATCCTCTGTTTATTAAGGGAAATTAAGATATTTGAATAAAGATTTGTTAATAGGCAGATACTTTTAGGTAAACGCAATAATAAAGGAGGTGTTACTCTAAAGAAACTAATCTTTGATTAAATTCTTTAAGTAGTTTAAGAGATCTTCTTTAAGGTCTGGTTGTTCTAATGCATGCTCAATGTTGGCTTTTATATAGTCTAATTTATTACCTGCATCGAAGTATCGGCCGTTCTTAATATCGCAGGCTATGATCCGTTTACCATCAGCTAACATTAGCTTTAGTGCATTGTTACTGTATAGCTCTGAATGGCCGTCAAGCTCGTTAAGAGCCTTATGCAAGTAAACAAATATATCCGGGGTTAAAATAAAGCCGCTAACAGTGGCTAGGTCGCTGGGGCTATTACCGGCTCCTGGTTTCTCGATTATCTTATTAACATCTATAATGCCTGGCTCTAGCTCAAGGCCGGCGGCAAAGCCATACTTATCGTAGTCGCTGTTATCTTTTGCCTTAATGACACTCATTACCGGTCGTTCGAACTTTTCATATACATCAATCATTTGTTTAAACCTAGGCGGAGTGGCACTAATGAAATCGTCGCTCCATGTATAGATGAATGGCTCATCACCGATCAGATGTTCAACATTAATTAATGGAGTGCCATTGCCGTACGGTCCTTTTTGTCGAACATAAACAAAATTGGCCATATTACCGATTTTTTCAATCATGTCTAAAAGCGGCTTCTTTTTTTCGCCGCCTGCTTTGAGATTCGCGACCAGGTCTTCAGTCGGTTTGTCAAAATGGTCCTCTATACTTCTTTTGTTTTGGCCGGTTACAATGACTATGTCTTCAATCCCGACGCTGACCAACTCTTCAACCACATACTGGATAATTGGCTTATCTACCAATGGTAGCATCTCTTTTGGCATGGCTTTGGTTTGGGGCAGAAAGCGCGTACCGAATCCTGCAGCCGCTATAACAGCTTTGGTAATTTTACTCATCCTAAAAATACTATCATTTATATAGGTGTTTATGCTAATAGTTAGGAATTACTAGTTTTAATGATTATATTTTGTATATTCGGTTAGAATACGATTATGCGTATACTATTAGCAGAAGATGAACCTAGGGTTGCCGAAGCTATTAAAAGATCGCTGGAAACCAATGGCTTCCGGGTGGATTTGCGGCCTGACTCACAACAAGCTCTTAAGGCAGCGGCATCGGCTAAATACGATCTGATAATCCTAGACCGGATGCTACCAGGACCATACGACGGTTTGTCAATCGCCAAGACTCTTAGAGAAGATAATGTTAATACGCCTATCTTGATGTTAACAGCGCTTGGGGAAGTAAGTGATAAGGTAGATGGTTTGACTGGTGGTGCTGATGATTACATGGTAAAACCATTTTCCATAAAAGAATTAAACGCAAGAGTTAACGTATTGTTGCGCCGGCCAAAGCTAACCGTCGGCACAACACTAAAAGTAGGTAACTTAGAACTGGATACTCATAGTTTTGCGGTTAAAAGGGCTGGTAAAACTATTAATCTTTCAGCCAGGGAATTCAGGCTTTTAAATTACCTGATGTACAACAAGGATGAAATCCTTTCAAAAGACAAAATTATAAGCCATGTATGGGACGCAGATGCAATTATCTTGCCCAACACCGTTGAAGTATATATTGGATATCTGAGAAAAAAGATAGATAAGGCATTTCCAAGCGAGCCACCATTAATCCATACAGTATTTGGTTTTGGTTATAGGATTGGCGAATAGCGCATGTTTAAGTCGGCAGTTTTTAAACTAACGATTTATTATGTTGGCGTTGCATTAGCTTTAAGCCTGATATTTTCGGTAGTACTTTTTCACTTTGCATCTGTTGAATTAAGGGAAGGCTTAAATAACCAGTATAATGCTATCGCTGAGAATGATCATGACATAGATTTCTTAATCACTGATTCTCAGTTTAACGAACGGTCCAGCCAGTTATTCTTAGAGCTTCTGTATTTTAATCTGGCAGTGCTGGTTATATCGGGAGGCGTCAGTTACTTTTTGGCTAAGCGTACACTTCGCCCAATAGAAATTGCCCATCAGGCACAGATTCGCTTTTCCGGGCACGCTAGCCATGAGCTAAGGACGCCACTAGCGGCAATCCGTGCTGATACTGAGTCAGTATTAATGCTTAAAGACCCCGATAGTGCACTTTTAATAAAGACCTTAAAGAATAATTTAAACGATACTAAAAGAATTGAAGAACTAGCCAACCACTTGCTTGATGTAGCGAGGTTTCGCTCCAGAGATACTCTAGCCAAACACAGTTTTGACTTAAAAACAGTTGCAGATGAGGCGGCCAGACAGGCAAAACGAACGAAACTAGGTAAAAAAGCGATTTTTAAGTTGAATACGACTAGCGTGCAGATAAACGGGGATAGCATAGCTGTTGGTCTAATAATGTCGGCTCTGATAGATAATTCCTTAAAGTACAGCCCAAACAAACCTAAAATAGAAATAACGGTAAAAAAACAAGCTCATGAAGCAGTGATTCAAGTAAAAGATAATGGGGCTGGGATTGACCAGGAGCAAATGCTGCATATATTTGAGCCTTTTTACAGGGCACAAAGCGGAAGCACTCGTATTCAAGGATATGGCCTAGGACTATCATTAGCTAAAGAGATAGTCGACTCGCACAGAGGTAAGATAGACGTTAACAGTCAGCCGGGTAGAGGTACTACAGTTATTGTTAAATTGCCATTATCTTAGGATTCATCAGCAATTCTACAGTTACAATTGGCAGTATACTGCGTGATATGAAGAAAATAGTTATAAGTTTTTCTGTGCTCGCTATATATGGGATATACAGTATAGGCATCCGTCATCAGAGCCCCGTTATTGGAAAGCCTGCGTCTTTAAAAAATAACAATAATACCATTGCTAGTAATAATACTAGTAACAGCTTATCAACTAGCAGTAGCAGCAATAGCAATAGCAATAGCAATAGCAGTTCCACATCAAGCGTTACCACATCAAGCAAATATACTGATGGTACATATGTTGGACCAACTGAGGACGCATATTACGGAAACGTTCAAGTGTCAGTTACAATATCTGGCGGTAAAATTAATGATGTAAAGTTCTTGCAGTATCCCAATAGTCACTACACGTCAGTAATAATTAATCAACAAGCAATGCCGTACTTAAAGCAAGAAGCTATCCAATCTCAAAGTTCTAACGTTCAGCTTATATCTGGTGCCACATTTACATCACAAGCATTCGTTCAGTCACTACAAGCCGCCTTAAACAAAGCATAGTTATGAAACAAACGAAGATAATTATGGGCATGCCCATTACAGTTGAAATTATCCAGATAAATTATCAAAAACCTTTTGATAAAGTGTTCTCATACTTTCATGAGGTAGATGACAGGTTTAGTCCATACAAGTCAGACAGTGAACTCAGTAAAGTCAATAATGGTCTTAATCCCTCTGATTGGTCTAAGGAAATGAAAGAGGTTATGGAGTTGTGCGCACAAACCAAAAGAATCACCGGTGGTTACTTCGATATAGATATGGGAGGCAAAATCGATACATCAGGGTTAGTTAAAGGTTGGGCCATAAATAATGCGGCAGATATGCTTTTGGATATGGGGTTTAAAGATTTTTACATTGAGGCAGGAGGGGATATACAAGTATATGGTAATAATGAAGATGGCCTGCCCTGGGAAATAGGAATCAGAAATCCTTTTAACATTGATGAAATCGTCAAAGTAGTTAAGCTTACTAATAAGGGTATTGCTACTTCGGGCACCTATATTAGAGGACAGCATATATATAATCCTCATGAGAACTATAGCCATCCAACTAATATCATGAGCTTAAGTGTTATAGCTCCAAATATTTTTGAAGCTGATCGATTTGCCACCGCCGCCTTTGCCATGGGTAAGAGTGGCATAGCTTTCATTGATGCAATACCGGAAATGGAAGCTTATCTTATTGATAATAAACGGATAGCAACGCTTAGTAGAGGGTTTACTAACTATGTGGCTTAAACTCATAAATCCTATAGACAATCTGATTGATGGTATAACCATGTACAGATTACTCCTTTACTATTTGATAGGTTTAGTAGCGGCTGCAATAGGACTATCGGCGGCTCATGTGATGCATTATAGCGCTATAGACATAGCTATTTCGGCATCAATTTTAGTATTCGCTTCATGGGCTATCAATAAAATGTTAGCAACTATTTTTGACGCTCCGGTCAACCCTGAATCGTCTATATTAACCGGTCTTATACTTGCTTTGATTGTCCCGCCATCACCAACTAGTTACGGGTTGCTATTCCTACTGGCTGCTTCAGGCTTGTCTATGGCTTCGAAGTATATCTTGGCCATTCGTCATAAACATATATTTAACCCTGCCGCCATTGCCGTTGTTCTTACGGCGTTCGGTCCCAGACAGAATGCCAGCTGGTGGATCGGTACGGGAGTTATGCTTCCGTTTGTAATAGTCGGCGGTATTTTAATTGTCAGGAAAACACGACGTGAGGCTATGGTAAGTACATTTATTCTAGCCACGACCATAACTACTTTGGCTTTGTCGATTAGTGGCGGTAATATTGGCGCAAATTTAAAGAATATGATTCTAAGTTCGGCGGTTTTCTTCTTAGGCTTTGTAATGTTGACTGAACCTTATACATCACCTACCACCAGAACGAAGCAGCTGATATACGCTGTGATTGTAGGAGTTATTATGGCTCCTCAGTTTCATATCGGGAGCTACTATTCAACACCTGAAGTGGCGCTTATTATCGGTAATGTCTATGCATATCTGGTCGGCAATAAAACAAAGCTATTTCCTACCCTGTTCCGCAAGTACAAAATTGCCGGCGATTCCGCAGAGTTTGCTTTTATTACCGATAAGCCGCTAAAGTATAAACCGGGTCAGTACATGGAGTTTACCTTGCCGCATGATGATGTAGATTCGCGAGGTGTAAGGCGATACTTTACGCTGTCCTCTTCGCCCACCGAGGAACAACTTAAAATTGGCGTAAAATTTTACGATCAGGGGAGTACCTTTAAATCCGCCCTATTAGATATTAATCAGAATACTAAGATAGTTGCGGCTCAATTAGCTGGTGATTTTGTTATGCCTGACGATCCAACTGCAAAATTGGTATTTATTGCCGGAGGAATAGGTATCACTCCTTTCAGAAGCATGATAAAGTACCTCATTGATACTAACGATCGTCGGGATATCGTGTTAGTTTATTCTGCCAAGAATGAAGAAGACATTGCCTACAAGGATCTGTTTGAAGAGGCCAAAAGAGTACTTAAGCTTAACGTTGTTTATATGGTTACTGGCCAACATGCCTTTAGTAATAGCTCAAATGTACATAAGGGCCGGATAACTAAGCGGACGATTCAACAGATCGTACCTGACATCCATGAAAGACTGGTCTATATATCAGGAACACATGAAATGGTGGAAACGTTGCAAGAAACGCTTCATGATATTGGCGTAAGTCATGGTAACATTAAAATTGACTTTTTCCCCGGCTACGCTTAGAGCTTAAGACAAAGTCAGCAGAGCGTAAATAGATGAAAAGAAAGGTTATGTCATGCCGGCCAAAGCCACAAAGAGCACTAGCACTAACGATCAGTCGATAGCATATTACGATGATGAAAACCACAATTATGAAGATTTTTGGGTTGGACGAGAATATGAACATAACTCTGAGTTAATTGCATTATCTAAGCTTTTACATAATAAGCATTATCAGGTGGCGATGGATTACGGCGGGGGCTACGGAAGAATTTCGCCGGCAATATTAGATCATGCAGATAAGCTAATACTAGTGGACCCTTCAAATAAGCAGCTAGATATAGCCAAAAAGCATTTAAAGCAATATAACAACGTGGAATTTGTCAGAATCGATAAGCAAGATACTGTGCCGGCCGATGATAACTCCATAGATCTTTTAGTTATGGTCAGGGTGTCTCACCATCTGCCTGATCCGGCAGCGACATTTGCTGAGATAAATAGAGTATTAAAGCCTGGTGGCGAAGCTATTATAGAGGTAGCAAATGAGGCACACTTTATCAATAGAATGCGCTATCTTAAGCATCTAAAAGGTGTCCCCAAAGAGCCGGTCGCAATTGGTCAAGTGGCAAACGGAATAAAAGAAAATACCCCTTTTGTTAATCATAATCCCAAGACAATACAAGAAACTCTTGATCAGCTTGGCCTTCAGCCGGTAACTAAGCTGTCCGTTTCTAATTTAAGACATCAATACCTGAAAGAGCATTTGAGTTTAGGACGTATGCTTGCTATGGAAAGATTTTTTCAAGGAAAATTATCCGTTTTGGACTTCGGACCTAGTATCTTCTTTATGGTTAAGAAAACGAGTAAGTAAGTTTCCCGTCTCCATCAACTTTTTTACATATTGTCACTCAATTAAGGGCCTAAGCAGTTAGCAGATAGCAATAGGCATAAGAACAGCAATTCTTAAAGAAAAAATAGCATAATAAAGCTCATTAAGCATTATGATATTCAGGGAGCGACTAGTCGATGAGAAAACGCCGGCGTGTCATATTAATAGGTTTATTAGGACTTATGCTATTAGCTGGGGCTTCTTATTTTCTAATAAAAAAATACACATATAGCAACTCTGCATCACATACATATTTGGCTCAAAAAAGTCCAACTAAGCCGGTCGGTATTAGCTCGATGAATAAAACTATAGCCCATGTTTTTATTATCATGGAAGAAAATAAGCCGATTAGTTTAATTAACGGAAATTCAATTAACGCACCCTACATTAACAGTTTAATCAGTAAGTATGGTCTAGCAACAAACTATAGTGCAGTAACTCATCCTAGCCTGCCAAATTATCTGGCAATAACCAGTGGCTCAACTGACGGGATTACTAATGACTGTAACCCACCTGGGGCTGGGTGCATAGTTAATGTTAAGAACATTGCTGATGAAATAGAGAATAGTGGAAGAACATGGAAAGAATACGCCGAAAGTATGCCTTCAGCTTGCTATATGTATAATAGCGGTAACTACGCCACTAAACATAACCCGTTCATCTACTATTCAGATATAGCAGACAATAAGACGCGCTGCCAGAAGCATGTGGTACCTTTTTCTCAGCTTAGCTCAGATCTTCGTTCAGTCAGTACAACGCCGAACTACGCTTTTATCACACCTAATTTATGTAATGATATGCATAACTGTTCCATTGAGGTGGGCGATTATTGGCTTTCGCAAACTGTACCACTGATTTTAAACTCTAAAGCATTTATATCTCAGCCATCGCTATTGATAATAACTTGGGATGAAGGTTATGTAGCAAATAATACCGTCGCTGCCATAGTCGCTGGCTCAGCGGCCAAAAATAAGTATGTATCTAATAAACCGCTAGACCATTACTCAGTGTTAAGTACAATTGAGAGCATATGGAGGCTAAAGCCATTAACACTAAATGATAAAAATGCTCCAACTATGCTTAACTTTATAAAATAATAAGGAAAGGGAAAATTATTAATGCACCATAGTGTCCAACATCTTCCTTCAGTACTTCAGACAGTTGCGCCATATATTGATAAGTATGGCTATTATGCAGTCTTAGGACTAGTCTTATTAGAAGACTTCGGTATTCCCGTGCCAGGTGAAACAGTTCTCATAACAGCTGCTTTTTACGCAGGAGCCGGGCATCTAAATATTTTATTGGTTATAGTTGTTGGCTTTATTGCTGCTATTGCCGGCGATAATATCGGTTATTTAATTGGCACATATGGCGGTCATCCGTTAGTAGAACGTTATGGTCGGTATGTATTCTTGACCAAAGAACGTATTGCTAAAGCAGAAGGTTACTTTAACAGGCACGGCGGCAAAGTAGTGGTAATTGCCCGGTTTGTTGAAGGACTAAGACAGCTTAATGGTATTCTTGCTGGAATGAGCGAAATGACTTGGGCCAGGTTCTTTATATTTAATGTTATCGGCGCAACATTATGGGTTACCCTATGGTCAATGGTCGGCTACTATAGCGGTAATCATATATCTAGCTTTATTCATTATGAATTGTATTTTACCATCGCAATATTAGCTTTACTGATTGGTTTTATTCTCTATAAAATATTCAAAAAAAGAATCCAAAAAAATATTTAAACCTTTTAAAGCTAAATTTGATGTAATTATATACGGTAAGGGTAGAAGCTGTTATTTGCAGGGGTAGTATTTTCTACCGAGTGTACAAAGTAATCTATGCTTTTTCTATTCCAGGACTTCATGGTAATATCTCCGATTCGCGTATTTAGTATGACTGATGCCAGCGCTCCGCTACTTACATCTTCTACGCCTGCAATAATTGAATAGGGCAACTCTTCATATCTCATATAGACAGGCTTTCTATCGATCAGAATAATTCTGTAGTTTGTAGCAATTAGGGCTCCACGACCACTAAGCCCTTCTAAAAAGTGTTTATATCTTCCAAAAACTACACCTTTCACTATTTCGCCTTCTTGTAATAAGTTTGCTAGTAAAGTTACTTCCGGGAAATGAGTTTCATATTTAAATGCTCCTAGACCGTGTAGTATATCTCTTAATTGTTCCTCTACTAGATACATAAATAACCCCCCGATGTACTTCTTACCTAACACGTATAGTCTGATGGTAAAGTCGATAATTTGCTATGGGAGTTTTTACAGTTGTTTATACTGAAATATGAATGGTGAAACTACTGCTAAAAGTCGGTTCAGATGGAGGGATGATATTAACAGATATAATATAGCCACCGCCAGTTGCTTCATACCTGTAATTGTTATTAGAACTGTAAATGTTGTTTTTGTCTATAGGGGTAATAACGATGTCCAAAAAAGATCATGTATGCTAAACTATTTGAATTAACAATTTAAAAATA
>JAJZOE010000056.1 GCA_021829145.1 bacterium
GATTTGTAGTACCAGCCCTTCTTTGTGTGGATCTCGGTCGTGGTAAAGCCATTGATGATATTTGAGCAAGGCAGGATACACTTGTGCGTACCACGATCTTCTCTCAGGCCATGACATCTTTTCGCCGACCTTAACTACTGCTTCGGCTATAACAGGCGGCTGGGTTATTCCGGTTGTTGATACGTCATCCGGAGAATACGGGCTTACCCAGCTACGCCATAAATTACGATCAGTTGAATATTTAGGGTCGTCATTAAATACAATATTTGGCAGCATGCCATTCTGCCATTGTCCTCTTAATAAACTGAGTATTTCGCTTTTGGCTCTGGCGACATCCTTGTGCCTAAGTCCAATCGATATAAAGCAGCTGTCCCATAACCATTGATGCGGATAAAGTCCGTCAGCTGGCTGCGTATAAGTCGAGCGATCATTGTGGTCTAAGACCTGGAAGGCTTCAGATAAGAGATAGGTTGGTGGTTGCATAACAAATTCTTTATAACAGTATAGTCGTTATGGTTAAAGCTAACAAACTCTCAAGAGGTTAATAAAGGGCCGCCTCTGCTATACTGATTATTAACTTATGAACCAAGATTTAATAGATGAAATAGCATTAGTTAGAAACAAACTGGTTGCCAGAATTAATGAAATCGAGGACAAAAACTCGGTTCTAAGATCAGTTGAGATCAGGGCTTTGTATGCCAGGATTCCTGAGTTGGCCCAAGATCAGAAAGCCGAGTTCGGCAAAGCGGTCAATGACTTGAGGAATGAACTGGTTGATCTCGTGGAAGCTTCTAGAGAAGAGGCGAATAAGTTGCCATCGATAGACGTCAGTGCGCCATTTGCGCTAAATACGGAGCATCATAAACGTCCGACACTTTTGCCGGCTGAATGGGGAAGCATTCATCCGCTGCTGGCGGAGCTGGAAAAGATACTGGCAATCTTTATAAGTATGGGTTTTTCCGTAGTTGAGTCGCGAGAAATTGATGATGACTGGCATATGTTCGGGTCATTGAACTTTCCAGAGGGTCATCCAGCCAGGGACGATTACGATACGTTTATGACTGAAGAAACTGATGAGAGGTCTAAACCATGGATTGCCCCGGCGCACACCTCAACCATGCAAAACCGGATATTGAAAACATATATAGACAAACTCGGTAAAGGTGAACCGATTGCGGTAGTTATACCGGGACGTGTTTTTAGAAATGAAGACGTTGATGCAAGACATGATCATACTTTTTACCAATTAGAGGGAGTATTTGTCGGTCGTGATGTTTCGGTCGGCAATCTTATTGCCAGCTTGAAAACGTTCCTTGAAGAGTATTATAAAACTAAAATTGAAGTAAAAAGCCAGCCGTTTTATTTTCCCTTCACTGAACCATCATTAGAGTTTGCAATCAGTTGTCCGTTTTGTGATAAAAAAGGCTGCCATGTCTGTTCATATTCAGGCTGGATCGAGATCATGGGTTGTGGATCAATTCACCCTAATGTTTTAAGGGCAGCTGATATTGACCCGGAGCAGTATCAGGGTTTTGCCTGGGGAGTTGGAATCGAAAGACTGGTAATGATGAAATACAACATTGAGGACATCCGTCTGTTTAAATCCGGCCGACTGGATTTTTTGAGGCAGTTTAGTGCCGCTAAAGGGGTTTTATAGATGAAGGTGTCGCTAAAGTGTATGCAAGCAGTTGCTGGCGTGGAAGAGTTGCCAGTAAATAATGATGATCTGATAGCTAAAATTGGAGCGCAGATCGGTGCTATCGAAGAGATTACATACCTTAAGCCTATCTACGAAGCGGCGGTAATTGTAAAAATCATTGACTGCAAGCCTTTAGAAGGAAGTGATCATCTTCATGTTTGCTTACTTGATGACAAGAAAACAGTTAAACAAGTAAAAAGGCAAGACGATAATTTGATACAGGTGGTCTGCGGAGCACCAAATGTTGCTGCTGGTCTGACAGTTGTTTGGTTACCGCCGGGCAGTGTTGTCCCTTCCAGCGTCGGTAAAGATCCGTTTATATTAAGCGAAAGACCAATTATGGGTATTGTTAGTAATGGCATGATTGCCAGTGGCAAAGAACTGGCAATTAATGACGACCATTCAGGTATTGTTGTACTAAATGATGACGTGGAAATAGGCAGCTACCTGGTGGATTATCTTAATCTGGATGACACGGTAATAGATATTGAGAATAAAATGTTCACTCATCGTCCTGATCTGTTTGGACAGTTGGGGGTAGCCAGAGAGATTAGTGGTATATATGGTCAGAAATTCAGTAGCCCTTCTTGGTACACTCCTGAAGTTAGTCTTGATAGTAGAGGGGATTTTGAACTTAAGGTAGATAATCGGCTTAAAGACAAAGGTTGTCCCCGTTTCATGGCAGTGGCCATCGGCAATATTAAAGTAGCGCCAAGCCCTCTCTGGTTGCAGAGTTATTTATCACGTACAGGAATTAGACCGATTAACAACATTGTGGATATTACCAATTACGTCATGATGGTTACCGGTCAACCGATGCACGCTTACGACTTGAGTAAGATTACACAAGCTAAAAAAGTAAATATTACTATCAGACATCCCAAAGCTAATGAAGAGCTTAGCCTGTTAGACCTAAGCTTAGTCAAGCTTAATAAAGGTGACATCGTTATTGCTACTGATGACCGGGCTATTGGTCTCGGAGGTATTATGGGTGGTAAGAATTCAGAAGTTGATCAGAATACCACGGCTATTTTGCTGGAGTGTGCCAACTTTGATATGTACACCATTCGCCGCTCCTCTTTTGTCAACGGTATATTCTCCGAAGCTGTCACTAGATTTACTAAAGGTCAGTCACCCAGGCAATGCCCGGCTGTCTTGTCTTACGCTGTCCATCTTATAAAAGAGATTTGTCCCGATTCTGTACTTATATCCAAAGTCGCCGATGAGGGAGCGCCACTCGATGACCTGCAAGATGTAAGTGTTAGTCTTGATCTGTTAAGTAAATATTTAGGGCTAGAGTTGCCAGAGCCGGAAATTATCAAGTTACTCACCAATGTTGAAATCAAGGCTAAAGTTGAGAGTGGCCTTTTGAGTGTAACTCCACCTTTTTGGCGAACTGATATTGCCGCAGCCGAAGATATTATAGAAGAGGTTGCTAGACTAAGAGGCTTCGATACATTGCCAATTGAACTGCCATCAAGGAAAGTGACACCAGCTAATGTGCCAGCATTATTAGAACTCAAGAATAGGATAAGGCACATTCTGGCGGCCGGCGGTGCCAATGAACTGCTTACCTACAGTTTTATTGACGAACAGTTAATGAACCAAAGCGGACAGGATATTGGCCGTTCTTTTAAAATTGCTAACGCCCTGAGCCCTGATCTCAGATATTATCGAACAGGGCTGGTTCCCGGATTATTAAGAAAAGTGCACGCCAATCATAAAGCCGGCTTTGCCAGATTGGCCTTATTTGAAATCGGTAAAACTCATTTTAATGATCAGACAGATAGTGAGGGTATGCCATATGAGTCAGAGCGTTTTGCTCTGATTGTCTCTGCCGAAACCAAAGTCGCCAAAGATTTTTATCAAGGGCCTGCCTATTACCAGGCAAGGTATTATCTCGATTACCTACTAAGGTCGATAAATATAGACCCTATTGATCTTATCTTTAATAATTTGGTTGCAGAATCAAAGTGGGGTGAGCTAACTAAGCTATACCAAAAAGGTCGATCGGCTATTGTTAGTATCGGCTCACACCAATTAGGTGTTATTGGTGAATTCTCTGCAGCAATACAAAGATCACTTAAGCTTCCCGAGTTTTGTGCCGGACTCGAAATTGACCTAGATGAGTTACTATCATTAGTTAACCACGCAGGAGCGTCCTATAAACAACTGTCCCGCTACCCTAAGGTTGTTCAAGATTTAACGATTAGTGTTGATCAGGATAAGACTTATCAAGAGATTCGCCAGGAGCTAACAGATAAACTAAATAATAATTTAGCCGTCGACATGAATGCTAATTTCAGCTTAATAGATATATATCAAGCTGAAGGCTCTGAGATTAAGAACTGGACTTTCCGGCTGGAAGTGGACAGTTATGAAAGGACTTTAACCGATGCAGAAGTCAATCGGTTAGTCAGCGAACTATCAAAATAACTATATCTGATGCTGACTTTTGTCAGATAAGTAGTTAAAATAGCCATATGAGGCGAGCCGTCAGGGCTATCATAATCAAGGAAGATAAGATTCTATTCATGCATCGTAATAAGTTCGGTCATGAATATGACATTTTGGTTGGAGGGGGTATCGATATTGGCGAAACACCTGAGCAGGCCCTGATGAGAGAGATAAACGAAGAGGTGGGAGTATCTGTGTCGGAGCCCAGGTTAGTTTTCGTCGAAAGGGCTGGCGAACCTTATGGAGACCAGTTAATATTTGTCTGTAATTATGTCGACGGTGAAGCTCAACTTAACATAGATACACCGGAGTTTAAGATTGACAAGATGGGTACCAATCGCTATCAACCAGTCTGGCGCCGGGTTGATGAACTGGCAAATCTACCAATAAGGTCGCCATCAATTAAAAGAGCGATATTGGCTGGGATAACTAATGGGTTTCCCCAAAGTCCTATCGACATCACCAATAGTTAAATATATAATTAGGAGAAGATATGGCAAAAAAAGAGAGATTATTTGCTGGTTTTGGGGCAGCGTTGTTCTTAGTAACATCATCGGCATTGACTATAGGAGTAATTATGACCCTTTCTAGCAGTAGTAATAACAGTCAACCGACAAACATTTCTAACAGTACTCAAACCACGAGTAAAAGCACTAATAGTAATTCAATTGCTGCCCAGTATTTTAAGGATGGCACGGTTATACCTGGTTATAAACCTCAGACTAGCCCCTTGTCTAGCCTTGAAGTTGCCGATATATCCAAAGGAACGGGAACTACTGTGAAACCGGGTGCTACCGTCAAAGTCGACTATGTTGGTTTCCTGGCTGACACGGGGCAGGTTTTTGATACTTCGGCTGCCCACGGAGGTCCGGTATCGCTTCAGCTCAAACAGGGAAGCCTGATTACCGGCTGGGTAGAGGGTATACCGGGCATGAAGGTAGGTGGAACAAGAGAGCTGCTAATTCCGGCCGCACTTGGTTACGGGGCACAAAAAGTAAACAGCATTCCGGCGAACTCGGATCTTGGTTTTTATGTTCAGGTAGATTCAGTTCAAAACCCTTAGAATCATAAATCTGTACTAAAAAGCACAATATATAGCGTCTTGACCAAAAACTAGACGCTATTTTATAATGCTTAAGCGAAGAAACTTTTTAAAACAAATAGGTTTCCAGGCCGACAATATAAAAAACTAAGTCTTAAACAAGGAGACCCTTGAAATGGTCAAAAACATAACTATCTTTACTACCAACACCTGCGCCTACTGCCAGATGGTAAAAAAGTACTTAACAGCGAAGAATATGGGATATGAGGAAGTCAATCTTGACGACAATCCTCACCGCAGAGCTGAAGCCCACGCCTTGTCCGGCGCGATGACGGTTCCGGTTACGGTAGTTACTAAGACAGATGACTCTAAGGAAGTAATTGTTGGCTACAACTTGGCTAAATTGGCCCCTGCAGTTAACTAATGTAAATTAGCCAAGCACAGCATATTGTGTTTAGATTGAATTAAGGTTGTTATTTATGAGTGAGGAGAGGATACACGATTTAGTAATTGTTGGCGCCGGTCCGGCAGCTTTAACCGCGGCTATCTATACAACAAGGGAAGATATAGATACTGTCATTTATGAAAAAGGGGTTGTTGGTGGGCTAGCGGCGGTCACCGACATAATTGATAATTATCCGGGTTTCAGTGAAGGCGTTCGTGGTCTTGAACTTGCCGATAGCCTGCGGAAACAGGCCGAGCGATTCGGTGCAGTTATAAATCTGGGTGAAGTATTAGCGATCAAAAACCAAGGCAAACATAAGTTACTAGATACGACTGATGGTGACATTCTAGCTAAGACAATACTAATCGCTACCGGTTGTGATTATAAGAAAACTGGAGTACCCGGGGAAAGTGAGTTTTATGCTCTCGGCGTTCACTACTGCGCTACTTGTGACGGGGCTTTCTACAGAGATAAGAAGCTGGTAGTAATTGGCGGTGGCAATTCGGCGGTACAGGAGTCGATATTCTTAACCCGATTCGCTACTCATATCGATTTACTTGTGCGTTCAACTATAAAAGCCAGTGATATCCTGCAAAGAGAACTGCAATCATATATCGATAGCGGTAAAATTACCGTTCATCTTGGCGTAAGTCCTAAAGAAATAGTTGGTGATGAGCAAGGGGTCAACAAAGTAGTTGCTACTAATGATCAAGGCGAGGAAGTAATCTTCAATACTGATGGGGTGTTCGTATTTATTGGGCTTAAGCCTAACACATCCTTTTTGCAATCTTCTTTAGTTTCCTTGGATAAGTTTGGTTTTATTAACACCGACGCCAACTTAGAAACGAATATTAAAGGAGTGTTTGCGGCCGGTGATGTAAGAAGCGGCGCTACCATGCAAATAGCCAGTGCCTCCGGAGAAGGTGCCACTGCCGCATTAAAAATCCGTGAGTACTTAGAGGGAAGATTACATAACCCCAAAATCGCGGAATTAGAAGTAATTCCTTAATCTTAAAAACTGTCTAGTGTAAAATACGAACTAAGCTAAAAACTAAATAATTTAGGAGAAAATTAATGCCAGATTTTAACCAGGTCCTTACTCCCGGAGATATTGAAGAAGGCAGAGTCAATGCAGTAATCGAAATTCCCGAAGGCAGCCACTTAAAGATTGAGTACGACCGACATCGATCCTGCTTTATGCTGGATAGGGTCGAGCCAAGTATCTATGCTAAACCGGTTAACTATGGCTTTATTCCAGGCACTAAGGACGAAGACGGCGATGAACTGGATATTTTAGTAATAACAAGCGAGCCATTGCCTACCGGCATTTGGTTGGAATGTCGCTATATAGGCGTGCTCAACTTTGAAGATGATGGCGAAGCCGATTACAAAATTGTTGCTGTTCCAGTAGATGATAGAGATAACGGCGATTCAATTAAAACAATGGCTGATTTAGGTGAACGCTGGCAGCAAAAAATAGTTGAGCATTTTGCTCATTATAAGGATCTTAAAAAGCCTGGAACGACAAAAGTACAAGGATGGGGTGACCAAAATGAAGCTAAAAAGGTCATTAAGGAATCAATCGAACGCTACAAGGCTTAAGTCTACTGGCGGCTTTAAAACTATAGCCAAAGTAGTTTTATTTGATAGCTCTAGTGGAAATGTTCTAGTTATCCGTAGAACTTATACTGACAGTAGAAGACCGGGACAATGGGATATTCCCGGTGGCACTGTTGAAGCCGGCGAAACACTTGAGGCTGCAGTGATCAGGGAATGCAATGAAGAGGTTGCAATTAATATAAAGGAAGCAGATCTTAAGCTTTTCTTTACCGATCGGGATCACTTTAATCAAGAAGACGATCAGGTTCTTACGGTTAATTGGCTTGTTTTTTATTGCCCGGTTACCGAGCAGTCGGTTAATCTAAGCTTTGAACATGAAGAATACAAGTGGTTGTCTGTTAAGGAAGCGACCAAGTTAATGACATACCATAGATATAAAACCGTTATGGGTATTTTTGCTGAGAGCAAACTTAATCAAACTCAAGCTGCTGCTGGACCATAATGCTAATGCTGATATACTAATTGGTATATATAAGAGAATAAATATAAAAAACAAAAGGGGTAAAAGATGAAAACTAGAGTAGCGATTAACGGATTTGGACGCATTGGGCGTATAGCATTCCGGATCGCCTTTGAGCGCGGTGATATAGAGGTGGTGGGCTTGAATGACCTTACGGATACGAAAACTCTGGCCTATCTACTGGCTCATGACTCAAACTACGGCAATTATACTCATAAAGTCGAATATGATGATAAGCATATTATAGTTGATGGTACCCCGATTACGGTTTATGCCGAAAAAGACCCGGCGGCGCTTCCTTGGCGGGATCTTGAGGTTGATGTCGTTATTGAATCTACCGGCAGGTTTACCACAAGCGAGCAGGCACGTGCTCACTTAGAAGCAGGTGCTAAACGGGTTGTCTTATCTGCTCCAACAAAGAGCGACGACATTAAAACAATTGTTATCGGCGCCAATGATAATGAACTGAAGGATGCGGGGGAGATTATTTCTAACGCATCCTGTACAACTAACTCAGTAGCGGCAGTAATGGACATTCTTGACCGCGAGTTTGGTATTGAAAAAGCCATGTTGACAACTGTACACAGCGATACCGCCAGCCAGACTTTGACAGACGGTCCGGCCAAAGATTTGCGTGAAGGACGAGCTGCTCCCCATAATATAGTGCCAACAACTACCGGTGCAGCTATAGCAGTAGCGTTAACGGTACCTAATTTAATAGGAAAATTTGATGGTTTAAGTGTCAGGGTACCGACACCAGTAGTTAGCTTAAGCGACGTAACAATGCTGCTAAGGGAATCGGCTTCAGTTGAAGCGATTAATGATGTACTGACTAAAGCATCTCACGATCCTTACTACCAAGGAATAGTTGCCGTTAGTGATGAACCGCTAGTAAGTAGTGACTATATAGGTAACAGTAATTCCGGCATAGTTGATTTGGCTTTAACTAACGTTGTGTCAGGTAACCTAGCTAAGGTTGTAGTCTGGTATGACAATGAATGGGGCTACTCGAATCGCTTGGTCGAGTTAGTTGCCGATACGGGCAGACTGCTTCATCAGGAGAATACCGACCAGGCTCACGATCAATCTAAATCAGAACAACAAGAAGAGCATGGTGAAGAACATCAGCCAGAATATCACGAAGGTTGAAAATGAAAGTTTTTCTAGGCTGTGATCACAACGGCTATGAGCTTAAACAACATATTGCCAATTTTCTTGAAAAAGGCGGCCATGAAGTAGTCGATCAGGGAGACAAAAAGCTTGATCCAGCCGATGATTTCCCTGTTTTTGCCGCTCGTGTGGTCAATGCTATGAAAGCAAGCGACGAAACCGATCCTAGAGGCATACTTATCTGTGGCAGCGGACAGGGAATGTGTATGGCGGCTAACAGGCATAAAGGAATAAGGGCTGCCCTTTGTTGGAATATACGCGAGGCGCACTCATCAAGAAATGACGATAATAGTAATGTTCTGTGTTTAAGTGCTAGCTCAACCAATAAAAAAGAGGCAGAGTCCATAATCAGTACCTGGTTGAGTACCTCTTTTGCTGCTGCGCCTAGATTTGTTCGGCGTTTAAGAGAAATGGACGAACTGGTTTAGGACATAGTTTATGGCTACTATATGCCCGACTATAACTGTAGAGAGTAAAGAAGATTACTTTAGCCAGTTAGCTAATATAGACTCTTTTGCTACAAGAGTTCATATTGACATCGCCGACGGCACATTAGCTCCTCGTAAACTTTTAGCTATCGATCAATTAGTATTGCCGGATAATATAACTAATGATCTGCATATCATGTCTCGGCGGCCATCGGCAATAGTAGAAGCAGCTATAGAACTAAGGCCTAATCTGGTAATTATTCATGCTGAAGCTGAAGGAGATTTTCTGACCGTGATGGACAAGTTGCATCTTGGCGGTATAAAAGCGGGTATCGCTTTACTCCAGCAGACCTCTGCCAGCATAATCTTGCCGGTGATTAAGCAGATAGACCATGTTTTAGTCTTTTCCGGTAACTTAGGTTATCAAGGCGGTTCCTTTGCCGATCTGGCTCTGATTAATAAAGTTAAGTGGTTGAAACAGATGAATCAGGACGTTGAAGTAGGCTGGGATGGAGGAGTTAACGATATCAACATAGCTAGCCTGGCCGAAGCCGGTGTCGACGTAATTAATGTCGGCGGCTACATTCAACGGTCGGATCAGCCAATGAAAGCTTATGATAAACTAAGTGAAGCACTGAAAAAATAAAAAATGCCGAAATTATCTATTCAACAATTAGAACTTATTGCCAATGAGATACGGGAAGATATTATCCGGATGCTTGAGCATGCGGGTAGTGGTCATTCCGCCGGGCCATTAGATCTAGCTGATATTTTTACGGCTCTATACTTTGATGTAATGAAACATGATCCTAAGAATCCACAATGGGAAGACCGCGATATTTTACTATTGTCGAACGGGCACTGCGTACCTGTTAGATACGCCACGATGGCTAAAGCTGGCTATTTTGAAAAGCGAGAATTGATGACGCTCAGACAATTTGGATCGCGCTTGCAGGGGCATCCTGAAAGGCTTAGATTGCCCGGACTGGAATCAACGTCCGGACCCTTAGGATGCGGGCTAAGCCAAGCTTGTGGTATAGCTTTAGCTCACCGGATGGATGGTATTTCTCATCGTTGGGTTTATGTTGTTATGGGCGATGGCGAAACAGACGAAGGTAATGTCTGGGAAGCGGCCATGTTTGCCGCAAACAATCACTTGAACCGTATTACGGCTATTGTTGATAGAAATAACATTCAGATAGACGGGCCCACCGAACAAGTTATGCCTTTGGAAAACTATAAGGCTAAATGGGAGGCCTTTGGCTGGCATGTAATAGAAATTGATGGCAATAACATAGAAGAAGTGATAGATGCTTGCGCTATGGCAAAGGCAATTATTGAGAAGCCAGTTTTGCTTTTGGCGCATACTATTGCCGGAAAAGGTGTAGATTTTATGGAATATGATTTTCACTGGCATGGTGTGCCGCCTAATGACGAGCAGGCAAAGATGGCATTAAAAGAGTTGAGAACGTTAGGCGGTAAGATTCGGAGTGAGCATGAATAAGCTTATAGTCGATATTACTAATCCAGATATTGCTGAAGAACCGATCAGAAAAGGCTTTGGCCGTGGCCTCAAACGAGCAGGAGAATTAGACCCAAACGTAGTTGCCGCCTGCGCCGATTTAACTGAATCCACGCAGATGCATCTCTTTAAGGAAGAGTTTCCGGATAGGTTTATTGAGATAGGCATTGCTGAACAGAATCTGGTTACGGTTGGTTCAGGCTTAGCTGCCGCCGGCAAGATACCCTTTGTCAGTAGCTATGCAGCCTTCAGTCCAGGCAGAAACTGGGAGCAAATTAGAACCACCATCTGCCTAAATGACCAACCGGTTAAAATTATTGGTTCGCACGCGGGAGTTAGTGTCGGACCGGATGGTGCCACCCATCAGATGCTTGAGGATTTAACACTTATGAGAGTTTTACCCAATATGGTAGTTATAGCTCCTTGTGACAGTCTTGAAGCAGAAAAGGCAACCTTGGCCATGGCCAAAGACGACAGGCCTAATTATATGCGTTTAGCCAGAGAAGCAACACCAATTATTACCACAGATACAACACCGTTTTTGATCGGTGAAGCCGAGATTTTTGAAGTTGGCAGCGACGTTAGTATTATTGCTACCGGCACTATGACTTACCATGCATTACTTGCGGCCAATAAACTGTACCACGATGGCATAGAAGCGGAAGTTGTACATGTGGCTACACTAAAACCGTTAGACAGCCAGACTATCCTGAAAAGTATAAAAAAGACCGGCGCGGTAGTAACTGTTGAAGAGGGACAGATAATTGGTGGACTTGGCAGTGCGATCAGTGAACTGACCGCGGAGAATTTGCCTGTACCGCTACGACGAATAGGCATGAAGGATCGTTTCGGAGAATCGGGACAGCCTATTGAGTTATTAAAGCATTTCGGTCTGGATGCAGAACACATCCGTTTGGCTGCTCACGAAGTGGTAGATAAAAAACTGAATTAAAGTTAGGATATAACATATGCCACTAACGCTTTCACAAATTAGAGCAAACTGCCTTAAGGCTAGAGAACGAATGTCCGAGGCCAGAGACCAGAACTGGGCCTTCGGCGCTTTTAACCTTGATGATGAGCCAACTCTAATAGCTGTTGCTCGTGCGGCTCAAAAGCATAATGCCCCGATACTGGTTGAAGTTAGTCAAGGCGAAGTCGATGATATAGGCCTTGACAACATTCGCGATTTAGTTGATAACACTAAGGCGGCATTCGGCATAGAAGTTTATGTAAACCTTGACCACAGTCCCAGTATTGAAGCAGCCAAGTTGGGCATAGAAGCGGGATTTGAATTTATCCATATTGACGTTTCCCAGGCGGATCATAATGCCTCTGATGAAGATATTGTTAATGCTACCAAGGAGGTTGTTGATTTCGCTAAACTTACTGGCGCTTTAGTCGAAAGCGAGCCTCATTATTTCGGCGGATCTTCTAATCTACACACGGAAAAAATTGACTATGATGAAATTAGAAAAACATTTTCAACTCCTGAAGGAGCTAAAGCTTTTGTTGATGCCACAGGTATAGATACCTTCGCTGCCGCCGTAGGCAATCTACATGGCAAATATCCAGTACCGAAGATAATTGACCTGGATTTGTTAAAACAGATTCGCGAGGCCATAAACTGCAATATTAGTTTGCATGGAGGTAGTGGTACACCAGGCCATTATT
>JAJZOE010000022.1 GCA_021829145.1 bacterium
TAAACTGCGTCTTTAAAGTCTTTTTATAGGTTTCATTTAAAACAGCGTCTTGGTATATAGGAATACTAAATGGTATCACCCTATAATCACCATCAAAGTGAAAATAGGAGCGCCAAAACTGGTGGCCGTCTTCGACAACCGTTCTAGTACTCCAAAAATTCATATCTATTAAAGATTTCAGAGGTTGAGAGTGTGCTGAAAAATTACGACTTAAGTGCTGTCTTTGGGTGCCAACAATGTAAAACAGATTATTACCAGTAGCTAAAACTCGCATAAAGGTCGAGGCATCCCAAATATTGTTGGTAAACATGGCAATTGGCTGATACGACGCTTTAAGCGGAAATGGAACTACCGTATAAAGATAGTCTAGAGCAGCAAAATAGCGCTTATCGGGACGATTATCGGCATCAAGCGTAGTGACTAAGACTCGTCGGGTATCAAGTTTAGCTTTTTTTACATAAGCTGCTAACTTGTGTCCAGCATATGTTATATTACCTCCCTTACCAATAATCTCGCCAGGAATGTTCGAGGGATGCTTAACCGCCATCGCATGCTGAAAATAACCACCATACATATCGATCAATTGGTTAACTCTGGTTTCGGTTTCTTGGCCTGCTCTACCTTCATAAGCTATGACTAGAATAATTCGCTTAGCATCATAATCTGCCCCTAGAATTGACTGTATGGTCGGTTCCAAAATTTCTCTACTTTCATTAACGGTTGCCACTATAACAGCATGAGTTATTTGATTTGGTCTAATATCTAATTCACGGGTATGTAAAAGCCGTAGGTTTTTATAATGCCATTTCGGCCTCTCTATAGTTGTAGTCGTTGGCTTACCTAGATTAAGGTCGTTATTTAACTCAGTCCAATCAAGCCTCAAATGATGTTTCATGGTTATATAACCCGATATAGCTCTGGTGGCATATGCAATCGATTGGACGAAAAAGATCAAAAGATAAAATAGAGCAAATATGACTGCTGCATTAATGCTTATGGCGCTTAGAGCAATAGGTATAAGTAGCAAAGAATAACTTAAAAACCCCGGCAATATTTCAAAAAACCGGTAGTGGCCTTTTCTATCTTTCTCAAACGGTATTTCTAGATCTGTCATAAAAACTTATGCTCTTTTTTAGGTTTGTTACTTTTTAACTCAGTAGCAGTGAATTACTTATAAGGACCGACAGTATCAATAGTAGGCTGGTTAAGGCTAAAACTGCAATAGCTAATTGCCGGTTTATCTTGTAGACTTTATAGCTGAGTAGTAAGCCCATAATTGTTATAAGGGCGGAAAAAACAATAAAACTTATGATCTGAATAACGCTACCTGGTTTATAAGCATCTAGTAGGCTAGGTCTATATTCTACAATATAGTAACTGCTGTGCTTAGTAATTAATTTAACTCCTATAAGAACTAGAGTGAACATTGAAATGAAAACATTAATACTTGCTAAAAGTAATATAAAATGATCGCGAAAGTACTTACTGTTTGATGCCATAAATTAGTTCTTATTGTAGCATTTTATTGAATTGTTAAGTTCTAAGATCTGATAAAACTAAACTCTGCGCACATGTAGCAAATCTAGACAGACAAACCTTATTAAGCAACTGCCTAAAGTTTAATAAGGTTGTATATTAAATTTGATATTTTTCTCAACTGTTTACGGTAATTTGGCAGTAATAGTAGGTATTAGGGATAATTCTAACGAATACTTATTAGTTCTTGTGTTGCTTTAGAGATATTGAAGATATTGACTGCCTTATGCACGCATGAATACACAACTTACCATAAGAAATATTCCGGAACCGGTTAGCCTATACTTAAGAAAAAAACCAAACTTAACAATAAGAGCCTTAATCAAGTAGTGATTGAGGAGCTTTCTAAAGACGTACCAAATCTAAACAGTCCTTTAAGCTCTTCCCTTACTTGGTTTATAGGTAGCGGCATTGATCATCAAACCATTGAAGCTTTAAGAGTTGAAGATAAACGGCAAAAGGAAAGATTTGCTAAAGAAAATGCTATTTCTTGATACTAGCACCTACAGCGCTTTAGCAAATGGGCAAAATGATATAGTTTCTATTATAGAGTCAGAATACAATCTAGCCTTACCTTTACCTGTTATTGCTGAATTAAGGTATGGTTTCTTAAAAGGCTCAAGGCCAACTCAGAATGAAGAGAATTTAATGAGATTTTTAGTTCAGCCACATGTAGAGATAGTTCTACCGACAATTAACACAACTTATAAGTACGCCGAGATGTGCCTTTACTGTGTTAAAAAGGCTAAAGTTTTGTCACATAACAACCTCTGGATTGCAGCTATAGCTAAAGAAAATAATGGTGTTTTAGTTACTTTTGATAAAGATTTTGAAGCTCTGAAAGCCATATTTTCAGACAAGCTTATCGTCTTGAACGCAAGCTTATAATAATGGTGCAGGTGGTCGAAAAAAGTTTACATCAAATCATAGATGAACTAAATGGTTGGTACTCTGCTATCGGTAGTGAATTTAACAGCTATAAGCTGAGGCGTAGAGCCGACAGGTATAGTTAAAAGTAGCGAGTATAACACAGTATATGTAGCGCTAAAGTGTTAATAATTATCTACTATTAAGATATTATTAGCTTTAATGCATTTTTTCATTTTCGTGACACCTTAGGCATCGACTAGATTAAATAGTTATCATAGTTATAGGAAAGTCAGCATACGCTTTGGCAAGCTTATTATCTATAGTAATAAACTTTTCACAGCCTGTCCTAATGGCAACCGCCACTTGTAACGCATCTTCGAAATCTTTTCTTTTTTCGTTTTTTAAGGCCCATTCATAATCTTCCGGCAAAAGAGCAAGTAGTTCGTTTTCTCCTATAACTCCTTCTAGAAATTCGTCTTCTGCTTTTTCCTTTCTGCCAAAATACATTATCAAATGAACACTCAGTATCGAGATAGCAGTAGGCTCACTCACTAATGCTAGGTAGTTTTCTACCTGAACTTTCTTGGCTCTATCTTGTAATATAATTTCTAATAGTATGTTAGCATCAAGAAATACCATATTTTTTAGCCTTGTCTTCATAGTAGAGCTCTTTGTAGATTTTAGTATTGTCTAGTGTTAGCTTTGCACTATTACGAGCAAGCTTAGCGTATTGCAATAATTGTTTTGTACTTTTTGGTTGACTAGTCACTTTTGTATCCGCACTCATAACAGTTGCAAAAGGTTTAGAGTGATAAATAACTGTCATTCTTTTACCTTTATTCACTTGTTTTAAAAAACCTAGTGGGTCTTTTCTTACTTCCTGCAGGCTAATTGTGTTATCCTTATCCATAACTTTAATGTTACTAAAAAATGACTAATAAGTCAAGATTAGTTTGGTGCGGATGATGGGAGTCGAACCCACATCTCAGCCTTGGGAAGGCTGCATAATAGCCGCTATACGACACCCGCATATGGAGCCGTCTACCGGGATCGAACCGGTGACCTACGCTTTACGAAAGCGCCGCTCTACCAACTGAGCTAAGACGGCCTGCTCTATCAAGCACAAATTATAACAGTTTCAGATCAAGATATGATAAAAAGTTTAAGGCTGTTTAATATTTGCACTATTTTGGCCTAATATAACCACAAACTGAGCCGTATAATTGTTGGCTTCTTCAGCTTCTTTAGAACTAGAGGTGCTTGTAGTTATGGTACCTGGGAACAAATTTTGTAACAGCGTTCTAGTTGCCGGAGCTTGACCATTAGATTGATTAACGATCATCGTCTGAGCATAATTACTATTAGCATTAGCTATGGTTATGTTAGTTAACTTATTGGCTTGTAAGATACCCTCAGCTTTTTTTGCTAAACCATTTACGTTAGTGCCGTTTAGAATAACAATGCTTGCATCTTCTTTAACAATTGGATCACTGGACGTAAGCTGCTGATAATAATTCTGTAATTGACCATACTGACCTATACCGGCTGAAGGTATCAGGGATTCTTCTCCAGAAGAAGGATCGGTATAATCAGTTAGTAATGCTTGGCTTTTAGGAGTTCCGGTTGACGTACTGGAATAGGTATATGAGCCTATGCTATTAAGATTCAAACTTCTACCAATTTGCGCCAGTCTTAAAACGTCTTGTAAGGTAAGATCAGTTTTAACATTTGTGCCAACGGCATTTACTAAACTGCTGATTTTGATTGGGTTAGCTAAAACACCTATGGTATCCGCTTTTTTGACTATGGCTATAACCATTTTTCTTTGATACATGGTTCTTGTAAAATCAGTGCCCGGAAAGCCGTAAGAAACATCTCCGGCCGAACCATCGCCTCTTGCTCTAGCCAAATTCAAAGCCTCTTGCCCAGTTAAAGTAACTTCTCCATTAGGTAGTTTTAAATGAGTATAGGCATCATATAAACCTCTGGGGTCAGGGCTCTGGATATCAATGGTTATACCGCCTACTGCATCAACCGCGTCTCTAAAAGCACCGTAGTCCACTAGTACGGAATAGTCTATCGGTATGCCAAGGTCTGTTTGAACTATTTGCTGAAGGGTATTTATAGAAATATCGTTGGCGGCATTGATCTTCTGATAGGAATTAAACTGAGGTATATACACCCATAGATCTCTTGGAATACTTAGAAGAAAAGCTGTATGATTTCTTGTGTTAATACTAAGTACCATAATCGAATCGCTTAACTGAGCGCCTAAATGACCGGGGTCATCAACAGAATCTCCGGCAACCAATATATTTACCCTGCCCTGGGCCTCGCCTTTTAAAACAGTGCTGCTAAATAGTGCGTGCACATCTGAAAACACATTACCGTGGAAAGCCTTATCAAGACTTGCTACAACTGAAGCTCCATAATATGCGCCTAGGGAAAAACCGACCAGCAAAAAAGCTAATACGGTCATGAATACCTTTTTTCTTAGTGACCAGTTTTGCCATCTTTTTAGTCGACTTTTTTTAGCTTTATGTTTTCGTGATAATCTTTTTGTAATTAAAGGCTGAAAACTATTTAATTCATTGGGTTGGCCAAACGAAGAAAAGGTTTTGGGCTGCGAAGTGATTTGGCTAACTGGTTTTTCGGGGCGTACAGGTTCATGTAAACTAGTTTTTGGACGGATAAAGTTTGAGTCTACCAAATCTTTAGGTAACTTTGGTCGAGGCCTGATAAAGCCATCTATGTCTCCCCCAACTAAACGTCTTGGTGTTTGCTCCATGAGCTCTCAATTATATCTAATTTTAGTATCTTTTACCATTAGAACATTGATTTTTATTGGCGCAAGTCGGCTCATTAAATTTCCATCGTTAGTTATAGCTTGGACTACAAATTCTGTAGTATACTGATCGGGTGAACCCAGATATAAAAAACACAGTTAAAGCGTCAGGCCTCTCCGGTAATGAGATGTACTGTCTGGCTCTTCTAGGTTATGCTCCAGAAAATCTTTTGATCGGTAATAGTGTTTTTTCAATGGGGTTTATTGGCGGTATTGCTTCGCAATTTCGTAGTGCAATAGGCGGTGAAATAACTCAGGTTACTAACATGATTGCCGAAGGTCGTAGACTTTCGCTTGATCGATTTAATCAAGAACTATCAAACGGTAATTATGCCGGTGCTACAGGCTTAACTAGTGAGTTAATTTTTCATCCTGGGAATGTTGAGTTTTTGACAATTGGTTCAGCCGTTAGTAGTAATAATGGGATTAATAGATTTACTTCTTCCTCTGATGGGCAAGAATTATTTTGTCAATGGGACGCTGGGTACCAGCCTATTAATTTTATCTTCGGTAATGTAGCTTACTCCATTGGATTAGTTAAAGGCATACTAGGAGAATTCAAGCAATTAAAAAAAGGTGAGGTTCAACAGTACAGTGACATCTTCAACCAAACAAGAAACTTAGCCCTAGACAGAATTATTACGGAGGCCAAAAATAATGGCGCTAATAGTGTAGTTGGGATTAGGACTACTATCTTACCGGTTGGCATTAGTCCGGTTCAGGAAATGGTTATGATTGGTACAGCATCATATAACAGTCAGATTAATAGTATTGCTGGGATAGTTAATGGTGTCACTACCAGTGATATGACTGCTGAAGAAACTTGGAATGTTGCTAGGTTGGGTTACGCTCCATTAAAACTAGTTCTTGGAACTTCTATCTATTCATTAGGTTTAGTTGGTGGTCTAAAAGCAGGCCTAAAAAATTTTATTAAGGGCGAGATTAGTGAATTAACTAATATGATTTACGGAGCTCGAGAACAATCTATTAATCGTTTGACTCAGCAAGCTCAGGAGATAGGCGCCGATGATATTTTAGGTATCAAGACATACATATACAACCTCGGCGGAGGATTAATAGAATTCTTAGCCATTGGTACGGCAGTTAAGAAAATAGACGGATTAACTACAAACTCTCAACAAATACCGCCTCAAGCCATTATTAGAGATAAGACTACTTTTATTAATGCAGCCGTGTTCGCTGAAGCTAACAATCTCCAACGGCCCCAGGAATTAGCGGATAATACTAGTCAATAAATAGGCTTAAAGTTCGTCAGGGGTCAGTTAGTTTAATCCCTGGTTTACCCTGTATCAGTGGTCCGTTTTCGCTTGACTTACAATAGTATGTGGTATACATTAGATGTATGTTAAGAACTCAGCTTTACCTACCAGAGGACTTGCGGCAAGAAATTAACACAGTTGCAAGACAGGAAAAGAAGCCAGCTGCTGAGATTATGCGAGAGTTAATGTTGGAGGGCATTAAAAACAGGCATCGACCAACAGTGGGAGCTGCTATGAGCAGACTTGCATCTCTTAAGGTTAAGGGTGGCCCTCCTGACCTCTCTGTAAATCTAGATAAGTATTTATACGAATAAATGAACCCTCCCATTGTTGCTGATTCTAGCGGTTTAGTCTCCCTAATTTCAGAAAGTGATAGCAATCACACATTTGCCCTAAAAATAGCTAAAGAACTTAATAGTTTAAACAGCCTAATAATTGTACCTAGCGATGTCTTTAGCGAAACTTTAAATATTATCGGTAAGAAACTTAATCATCAACTAGCACTTGAGGTCGGTAAAGAACTTATCAGCTCTAGAGCATATTCAATTATAGAAACTGATGGGCTACTTAGAAATAATGCTCTTACCTTATTCAGTAAACAAGCAAAGTCCGTTAGCTTTACGGATTGTATAGTAATGGTATTCGCAAGTAACTTTAAAACTAGAGACATTTTTGGTTTTGATAAAGCTTTCAAGACTAATGGCTATTGCAGATTAGGTTTTGACGACAACTAACATATGGAATAAGTGCGAAACTGTAGTGATTCATGTGATGGGCGCCACTTCGTTATCTTCTAGTTTGGACTTGTATTCATTGGGAGTCAAGTAAGTATTACTTGGCGGGCCGTCACGAACGATATCTTAAACTATTTTAGCTCTTATAAAGTTGGTTATGATTACCAACAGCTTCAAATATAACCCTATTAGCGCCAATCTCTTTGAAATGTAGTCGTAGGTCACCTCCAAGACTAATAGACCGATAGCCTTTCCATTTTCCATAAAGTGTATGATTCCGCAGGTCTTTGTGAAAAGGTTCATCAATAAATAGTTCGATTATATCCAAAGCTTGCTGGCGCTGAACTGCAGTTAATCGGCTATGAAACTGCCTGTCAAAATTTCTACTAAAATCAATATTCATTACATTAGCGACTTCAGGTGGGCTATTGCTTCTTCTTTAGAGTTAGTGTGTGTAATGTTCCTATCATGTTTAATGTCTTCTTCAACCTCGAGCATAATTTTCTCTAGATAAGATGTGGGCTCTAAAGTTGGAGTCAGTGTTAACTGACCATCACGCATTACCTGTAGAGTTGCAGCTGTTATAAAAGCGCTTGTTGATAAGCCAAGAGAAGCCGCAAAATTAGCTATGTCTTGTTTTGTAGCATTGTCAGTTCTGATTGTTAGTGTTGCATCACTCATGTGTTACATTGTGTTGCAAATGATTACATATTGTCAATAGTAATTTTTGTAAATAAAAAGCACCTCTTAAATTAAAGTGCTTATGCCTGGCGGGCGTCACTAACGGAGGCCGGAACTATTGGTTAGATCTCCGGTAGATATACTACTGGTCTGGACTATTTCCATCATTATCCTGCTCTTGAAACTGTTTCTCCAAAGCACGAAAGCTTATTTCGTCTGCTCTTGTTCGTTGAAAGACGCCCGAAAGCCCATATATAAACGTCATTGCAGACCCTCCAATAAAGGCAACTGTATTAGCAATATCAGCTTCTGGCTGAATACTAGGTAGGTAGTTTTTTGTTGAGGCAAAATAATTTGCTACTGCAAATACACCTGCTATGCCTGCTTTAATATATCGCTTTCTAGAATCAGCCCGTAACAAATCAGGCCGTTCATTAGGTATTTCTAGCGTTCTTTCCATAAATCGTTCTATGGGGTTGTTGAGGTGTGTCATAGTTTCAATTATTCTATTTTCTAACTGACTCCACAAGCATGAGCAAAATAAAAAGCACCTTAAATTAAAGTGCTGGCGGGCCGTAGCTACGAATATCTGAAACTATTATATAAATCGTTCTTACGATTTTGCAGACTATGTATAATAATGATTAAGATAAAAGAAGCTAGTATGAATGCATATGTAATAGTGTCAGAGGGTGAGCCTTGGGAAAATATTATTTGGTCGCCAGAAGGTAAAGATTTTCATGATCTAGTCCGAAGCAGTTTATTTTGGGTTGAGGGCAATAATGACCAGGAACTAATTCAAACCGCTAAAGGCCGTTTCTCAAACATATTCAAGATCCAATCAGCTGAAATTACGGCCATTGATGGCATCAAAGGAGTTAATCTTTACATAGCAAAGCCTGACTCTCACGAACCTATGCCAACTGAAATAAAGCTAAGTGATGGCACTGTGTTGAGACGGGTAAAAGCAGAGGTGCCTCCAGAAACTGTTATACACTAACCTCTTCAACATTTTTCATGCCATACCACTGCCGTGCTTGCTCTAAAGTCAGTGGATAAGCTGTTTGGTCCTCTATGCTTCTATGGCCTTCACCAAACTCCACACCATGAAGGATGGTTTGCCATGCTTCTTCTCCATGGCTCCCAGCCTGAGAAAGAGTATCAATTACAGTTTTTCTGTATTCACCAAGGCCATCTATTAAATCTGGTCCAAATAATGCGGGAATGCCTCCTGTAATTACGACTGTCTCCGGCATTTCTGGAGGCTGGGTAGCACTGTCACTTTCCAACCATTGCTCTTTTGCCGATCTATAGTGATCAACGCTATCAAGGTATGCAAGGTATTTATTGAGCTGTGTTTTTATAAGTTTATCGCTTAAGGGCTGCACGTAGATGCCTCCCATTAAAGTATTCTCAGCCTTGTCTGTTTTATCAGCAAGTACTTTACCAAAATGGGCCTCAAAGTCATGTTTTAAATCTTTATTCTCACCCCATTCAAGAATTCCCGTTTCACTAACTTCTATTGCTATACCGTGCCCTTCGAGAGCATCAGCATCAATAAGAACTGTACAGTCCACGTCGCTTTTAGCAGTCCCTTCGCCCTTTAGCCTAGAGCCGAAAACTGTAGCGCCAAGTATTTCAGGATTAGCCTGTTTAAGTTCTCTTAAGCCTGAAGAAAAACGTTCTAATGTCTCTGTGTTTTCTGCGGTACCTTCAACATAGCGAGGATTATAAAAAACATTGTTATTTATAGGAGTGTTTATTTTTTCTGACACATAAACATTTTAGCATAAAATTGACATTTTGTCCATTTAGCGGGCCGTGGCGGGCCAAGTGTGGAACTATTTTGCTTGCCAAATATATAAAAAGACCGCCGATTCATACCCAATAGTCAATTCAATTGACCATAGAATAGATTAGTTTTTAGTCGCCATGTTGACGAGCAACCTCATCTCTATGGGCATCCATTGGATTCTGCGGCTCTTCATAATAGCCACCAGTGGGGTCGACATCTCCAGCAAGTGGGTCCTGACGAGTAAGTGACTCGGGGTCCTCTTCAACTGCTTTCCAGAATGCTTTACTGTGCCTCTCAACTGCTTCCTGCTGTTCTTTATCAAGATGTGTACCTATTTCGTTATCTGATAATCCCTGCTCACGCAATCCTTGTAATTTACTGCCTCCTTCTATATGCACTCTGCCTGTAGGAGTAGTTACAATATAGCTACCTTTGAAATAAGTATGAGGTTCAAATAACGTTGTTCCTAGGTCGTTTGCTATCTAAGTACGCTTGCTATGGTGGAAGCCCTCTGGTAATCGTGAAGGCTCAAAAGTTTTATATGTTTCTTTAATCAAGCTTATGCTAGCATAAGCTTGATTAAAAGTCAATATAGTGGCGGGCCCGACCGGATTTGAACCGGCGATCTCCTCCGTGACAGGGAGGCGTGATAAACCACTTCACTACGAGCCCATATACAACAGGGGTAATCATATCAATTTAGATAATTAATTGCAAATATTGTGCACTTACTCACTACATCGTAGACACTTGCCGACGCAGAATAGTTAAACCTAATGTATCACAAAACTCTGCTGGTGTGAGATAGTTTAAGGCCTGGTGTGGCCTAAAGAAGTGATAATCATTAAGCCAACTAATTATCTGTTGTTCTCTTTCTGCTATTGTCATATACCCTCTATACTCATCTAAGCATTCCTGTTGGAGTTTCCCGATAAGGTTTTCAACATGAGGCTTATCTTTAGGTGTATGCGGTCTAGCAAAGTATTGGGTTATACCATGAGACTTTAGATAGTTGTAAGCATGATGGTAGTTTTCAGAGCCGTTGTCATTGACTATGACCATGTCCTTGCCAAATACTTCTACGGCCTTATCTAAAGCTAACATGGCCTGGAAACTACTTGGTTGTCGGCCTAGATGAATAACTGCCTCCTTGGTATAGATATCTATAGCTACAAAGGCATACTGTTTTACTCCGCCTAAGTAAATATGCTTCATATCAAACTCAATCACAGATCTTGGTTTATCTGCCTTCAACGAGTAAGGTTTACGGTTCTTCCAGATTTGTCTTTGTCTAGCTGCCCGCTGCTTTGAGATCAGTATGACAGACCTAAAGTAAAGCTTAAACCGTTTAATGATGCGGCCAATGGTAGCGGCACTGTAGGTCAACCCAAAGTCCCTATGCACTATCCTAGCTAGCTTTTTAGCTGACATATAGGGATAATCTTGTCTAAGCTTACGGATTAAGCTGACAAAGTCAGTATTATAGGTAGTCTTACGAACAGTGTGAGGCCTACGACTTATGCTTTCTAGTGACTGTAAGTATTTTGGGTTATACCTTTTAAGCCATTTGTATAGATAACTCCTAGTTATACCGTAGTGTCTGCAGGTTAAACTAATGTTATTGCAGTTTAAATAATACTCAATTACTCTTAGGCGGTGTTTAGCTTCTCTAGATAGACTTATGCTTCGGATGCGACTTAAAGCCTGGTTATTTGGTAAAGTTGTTAAGTAGATCGTAGATGATCCAATACGGTTAGACATATTATTGTCTCCTTTCGTAGTTAGTTAATGTTTACACCAA
>JAJZOE010000035.1 GCA_021829145.1 bacterium
TCAACCTGGCCTCCAATCACAGCTTCGATTTTACCCAAGCCAATATCAATAACTCGGTCACCGCCTGGCAGAATACGCCGAACGTACTGGCTTTTGCCGGTGAAAACCAAAATCAAACTCAACATGATTCGGTTAAATACTTTATAAAAAACGGGGTCAAGTTCGCCTTCCTGGCTTATACTACCTACTCCAATTCGGACGCTCCGCCACTCAATGGCTACGGCGTCAACATATTTTCAAAACCGTTCGCGTCTCAGCAAATTAGCTCCGCCCGGCAAAACGGTGCCAAATTCATAATCGTAAGCATGCGCTGGGGCACCGAGTACACTCAGACTCTCAATACCACTCAGACAGAAGACGCCCAATGGCTGGCCGATCAGGGGGTTAATCTAGTCCTCGGACACGGCACCCATGAACTGCAACCGGTACAATGGCTAAGCGGTGCTAAAAATAGCAAAACTCTTGTCTGGTACGGATTGGGTAACTTCTTACATAGCCAGGAACCGGCCGCAACATTATTTAACGGTATCGCACTCATGCAGATCAATCCTCAGTCGCTGTCAATCTCAAAATTAGGTTTTCTACCCATTTACATGCATTACGAGTGGAGTAAAAGCCAGCAAGCAGCCGATGACATAGCAGCCAGGACCAATCTGCACCTTTATTTACTGGAAGATGCCAACCAGAACATGATTAACACCCAAGAACTCAACACCACCATCCAAGCCCAAGAGCAAAGAATCAGTACCACTCTTGATAGCTATGGGGTGAGCGTGCCCCTTTTAAGTACCAAACAATACTATGCTGAATTCAATCAATAGGTAGGTGCCGGCGGGTAGCCGAAAAACTGTTCCAGCGTCGTTATCCCTTGATTGTGCATGGCCGTCGCTGCCGGTATGCCAATATAGCGTATATGCCAGGGTTCATACTCATAACCGGTAATAGCTTGTCCGTTTTGAGGATAACGGATTATGAAGCCGAAGCGGTAAGAGTTGGCGGCCAACCATATGCCCTCCGGGGTAGAAGCAAAGCACTGAGCTACTTCACAGTTACGGCTGAGCGGCTCGACGTCGGCTGCCAATCCGGTCTGGTGCTCGCTATATCCGGGTCGGGCACTTTGCGTATCGGCAACAGCCTTGCCTTGCGTGCTTACATAGCCGTCATAAAGCGACGTCTGGTAACTGTATGAGCGGTAGCCACTAGCCAGCATTAAAGATATGTTATCCGCCTTTGCCGCCTGAAACATAGCAGTAAGCGCATCAGCCGCCACTCGGCGCATTTGCATCGTCTCGTTACCCGGCACTCTTAGCGGTACGTTAGGCACAACTAGATCGCTCGGAATGTAGTTGATGGGGTTCAGCGGATTTTTCTTGTTGACCACTACCCAGATCGAAGTCGGGTCGGTATGCGAGTACTGGGCGGTATTAAAAGCGGGTTTGACTGCCTGAGCTGGGATCGGCTTGGTTTTAGGTTTAGGCGCACTGACATGATTACTAGGTTTACTGATCAGGTTTTGAATGCTGAAGCCGGCCATGATAATGGCTAAGAAAAGTAAAAGCCAAGCAATTTTTTTCATCCATGACAATTTTAAACCAGACGAAAAACTATAGCCAAATCTAAGTAGTTATTAAGGTGATGGTGTAAAATATATGAAGGAAGTTTATGCACCGTAACAACAAAAATAACCAGAACATGCGCATATACCGTCCGGGCATGCTGCAAGTCGGTAACTATGCCGACTACATCAACAAAACGGTGGTCGTCAGCAACCAGACCGATAAGCCGGCTAAAAAACGCCGCTTTAGTTTGGTATGGCTAGTCGTATTTTTGGCAATAGTCGGCTCGATCGGCTATTTATTCCGCGGCGACGTCAAGTCGATTACTAATCAGTCGATTGTTAATCGACCGATTGCCAACGTTAATTCCGCGCTGCTATCCAAACCACAAACGACGGTCTGTAACGGCAACACTAATCCGAAACAGATTATTGTCATATTGAGCCTACAGCATCTCTGGGCCTGTAACTACAATCTGGTCGCCTACAGCTCTAACGTGGTCACCGGCTATACCGGTAACCCAGCCGACGTTACACCGACCGGAACTTATCATATCTATACCAAGGAGACTAACGTAACACTAACCGGCAACGACGGTGTAACTTCATGGCACGATCCTGTCAGCTACTGGATGCCGTTTCTATTCAACCAATACGGGGCCTATGGTTTTCACGATGCTACTTGGCGCACGCCTAATCAATTCGGTAATATTTCAACTAGTTCTCCCAACGCTTCACACGGCTGCGTCGAAGCCCCGCTTAATACCGCCAAATGGTTATACGATTGGACTCAAGTCGGTACCCCTATAACCATCCAAGCGACTTGATCTTACCAAAAAGACCCGGAGGGTTGACTCCGGGTCGATTAGGAAGCCTCACACTTCCTAATTAAAAGCTTATGCCTATATAGTAAATATTTCAATAGAAAAGATTACAGACCCCTAGACAAATAAGGACTGCCTTTTAAACAAGCCCTCCAATGCAGTTCATGCCCGACAGACTCTCTAATACCAATGCGTTTGCTCCAGATAATTTCATCCGGTTTTAGCGGCTCAAGCAGTTCCAATATTAAAGGTTCACTACTTAGATCGTGACCGTTAAGACTAAGATCAAGTCGCCAGATTTTTAGTCAGTTTAGCCGGACCGTTGAGAAAATCATTATCCTTATTAGATGGTCGTGATTTTATTATGTCGTCAAAACCAGACAGTGGTTTTAGGGCTCTGATTAAAACAGCCGAGCCGCTACTTTCACGACCGACCACTACATTCAAACAATAGTGCATCCCATAGGTAAAATATACATAGGCTCTGCCCGGCGGACCGAACATGACACGGTTTCGTTTAGTTGGGCCCTTAAAGCTATGACTGGCCGGATCTGATGCATCATAGGCTTCGGTTTCAACGATTTGACAGCGAAGTACTTGGCCATATCTTCTAACGATAATATGCCCACCGATTAGTCGGGCAGCCGCTTCATAAGCGGTTAATTGCCCCAGTTCGATCTCCAGGGGTGTCGGTCGATTCATCATGTCTATATTATATGAACAAGACCCACTATAATTTAAGTCATATGGACGAGACTTATGTGCCCTTAGCCGACCGGATGCGACCGACAAAACTCGACCAGGTGATTGGGCAAATGCATATAACGGCCAGCGGTAAACTACTGAATAAACTGGCCGCCG
Source organism: bacterium (assembly GCA_021829145.1). Classification (GTDB taxonomy): domain Bacteria; phylum Patescibacteriota; class Saccharimonadia; order Saccharimonadales; family UBA4665; genus JAJZWH01. Next base: position 3,241 of record JAJZOE010000035.1, read on the forward strand.
ATAAACACCCGATCAGCCTAATTTTCTGGGGTCCTCCGGGAAGCGGCAAGACGACTCTAGCCAGGATTATAGCCAGTGAAACCAACGCTGATTTTATTGAATTATCTGCTGTAGCCTCAGGCAAAAAAGACGTTATGGCGGTCATTGACAAGGCTAAATCCAATCAGTTATTTAAAAAGGCTACGGTTTTGTTCGTAGACGAAATTCACCGTTTCAATAAAGCCCAGCAAGACGCATTTCTGCCCTATGTCGAAAACGGTACCATCATACTAATCGGCGCTACCACTGAAAATCCCAGTTTTGAAGTTATTCCGGCCCTGCTCAGCCGCTGCCGGGTAGTCGTATTAAACAGCCTGAGCGAAGCCGACGTTAAGACTATAATCGAACAGGCCGCCCGCAAATTGAAAGTCAGCCAAACTAAACTCCCCAATAAAATTATCGACTTACTCGCTTCACTTAGCAACGGGGACGGCCGCTACGGCCTTAACCTGTTGGAATTGAGTCTTAATCTGGCCGGGGAAAAGCCCGTCAACCGCGCTATCGTCATGATGGCGGCCCAAAAACAAATACCACTGCACGATAAATCCGGCGAATCGCACTATAACCTGATTAGCGCGTTTATTAAAAGTCTGCGCGGCGGCAACGTGAGTGCTGCCTACTATTACATGGCTAGATTATTGCAGGGCGGCGAAGACCCGAAATTCATTGCCCGAAGGATGATTATTTTTGCCAGCGAAGATATAGGTTTGGCGGCTCCGGCCGCGCTTAATTTGGCAGTATCGACATTTTTAGCGGTTGAGCGTATTGGCTTGCCGGAAACTGAATACAATCTGTATCATTGCGCAGCAGTCTTGGCCAAAGCGCCTAAGTCACGTCAGGTTGCCGAGAGTATGGTAAAAGCCAAACTCGCGGCCGAACAATACCCTAATCTCAATGTGCCGCTCCACTTAAGAAACGCACCGACTAAATTGATGAAACAACTTGGGTATAACAAGGATTACCACTGGCAAGCCGGCTATAAACCGCAGCAGGGCTTTTTACCGCCCGAACTGAGTGACCTGGACATATTTAACGACTGATGGAGTTATCTAAAAACTCAAGCGTCCGTCTCCAGGCATCGGTTGCGGCCGTCTTGTCATAGGCATAAGGATTCGTGTCATTAAAGAAAGCGTGCCCGGTATTGGCGTATACCCGGTAACTGAAATCCACGCTGGCTGCATGCATACGGTTTTCAAGATCGGGCAGTTCCGTAGCCAAGCCGCGGTCGTTTTCACCGTAAAAAGCCAGGATTGGTGTGTTGATTTGGCGTAGTTTTTCAACCGGATGCCCGCAATGCCCGTAAAACGGTACCGCCGCTTTTAGTCTCGGTTCGACTACGGCCAGATTAAAACAGTAGCTGCCACCAAAACAAAATCCGACTATACCGACACGCTGCTTAACTGCCGGGATGGCATATAACGCGTTAAAGACGGCTTGTAGTTTTATGATTGTTTTAGCCGTAAATTCAGGCGTTTGAGTCGGCTGCATCAATTCCATTAAAACCGGCTGGACTGCACTTCTTTTTTCAGGGTTAAAAAGATCGTGTTGCATTTGCTCATCAACTTTTTCTTTGATTGCCATTCCCGACAATAATTCCGGTGCATAGACCAAATAACCCTGACGCGCAAATCGATCGGCAACGTCTTTAGTATGATTATTAAGTCCCCATACCTCATGAATAACGATTAAACCACCCTTAACTTCCTGGCTAGGTTCAGCCACATAGACTTCTGTATCGTCAATTTTTATAACTTTTGACATAACTTATTTCATCTACTCCTCTTAGCTTTAAATTTAAGTATACCGCCTTAAAGCTTTGAATTTCCTAAAACTCTTGTTTTGCAGCCGGCCAATCGTTAAGATTTAGTAACCGTATATATAAGTTAAAATAAATATATGATCTCGGAAGCGCAGGATTCATGAATCAGCTAACCACTTTTTTAATCGTAGCCTTGCTGCTTTTTCTGTCAGCAATTTATTCTGGCCTGAATATTTCCTTTATGTCTTTAAGTGTAAGCGAATTAAGGCGGGCCGCCAAAATCGGGAATAATAAGGCCCAAAAGCTGCTCAAGATTAGGCGTCGGGGTCATCTTGTGTTGTCTAGCGTCCTCATAATTAATATCGCCACGATTTCTGCCAACTCACTACTACTTAACCGCTATATAGTCAGTTGGCTGGCAGGCGTGATAGCTACGCTACTTACGGTCATCCTGGCCGAAATTATTCCGCAATCCATCTTTATACGCAGTCCTTTAAAATACTCTTATAGATTCAGAGCTTTTTTAATAGGCGGCACTATTTTAACCTATCCGTTGAGCAAACCGCTTGAAATACTACTTAACCGGCTCTTGCCTTCGGGGCAAGCAAAATTATTCTCCAGACAAGAACTCGGCGTCATTATCGCCGAACAATATGACAATAAATCGTCAGAGCTGGATGAAGACGAAATCGATATTATGCGTGGCGCGTTAAGTTTGAGCGAAAAAAGAACTAAAGACATCATGGTGCCAATTGATCAGGTTTTTTATGTTCATCCCGAAACCTTAATCGACGATGACTTTATTGAACGGGCACGCAATCAGGGCTACAGCCGGATACCGGTTTTTAATAAGCAACTTAGCGAATGCTTAGGCATAGTTATGTTAAGAGAAATTATTTATAACAGACCACAAGGAACCATAGAACATAGTTTAGTGGTTCATCCTACTAAATTACTCGGATACAATACAGCGCTGGATACCTTATTTAAAAAATTCATTAGCAACAAGAGCCATATGATAGCCGTAGAGCGCGACGATAAAGTTATTGGTGTCGTAACAATCGAGGACTTGCTTGAGGAAATAATTAATCACGAAATTGAAGACGAGAAAGACCGGCTAAAAAGTCAGAAAAATAAACAGTCCTAAGCCTTAATAGCGTTCAAAAATTCAATAGCCATCTTACCGACCGTTGCATTATTCGAACGATTATGACTGATCACATTAAGCCAGTAGCCATTGACTAAATTCTTAGTCGCGTTGTATTCGTTTTCTACAGTGGATAACGAGGGTCCGTTAAGCCTGATCGTCAGACCGGCTAATATTACCGCGTTCGGATTCACTTGCTTGATCTGCTGAATAGCCGACTCAACGAACGAAGTATACGCCTGAGAGTTGGAAGAATTTTGGGCTTGGATATTAAATATATCAGCGAAGCGCGCGGTTTTAGCCAGGTTTAGCTGCAAATACCCACTGTATTTATCTGTCTTTGGTAATAAAACGCTGGTCAAGTCTGCCGCCGGTGTTGCCAGCACCTTATATCCCAGGCTATGCGCCAGTTGACCAAATTTTTGATAGTAGAGCATGGGGTTTTGTTGTTCGTTAGGCGGAGTGTAAGTCCAGGATTCATTGTCATACATTAAGACTGGATATCCGGCTGGAATACTTTTATTGCTCACGTCGGCTTGGAAAGCGGCATAGCTTTTATAGCTAAGCACCTTTATGCTTTGGGGCAGTATATCCGTAGAAGTTACATTTGGCGCAGTTATCTCATAATCATAGGAATGATTGAAAATTGTCTGCGCAAAGTTATTGTTACCTGCAGCTAAATTTATATAGCCGACTGCCGATGAAGCAATCAGCCATCTTATGGAAGCAGTCTGAGCTGTTTCGTTTGATAGCGGCGAGTTAGTCTGATACGTACTCACACCGGATGTTTTATGGCTGTTTTTTGCTAAACTTTTTAATCCGTATTCGTTATATATAATTGCCGATATAATTAAGCCGACAATTAGCACTACGACCAGCAGCATAAGCTTACGTCTTAGCATTGTATCCTTGAGCCTGTTTGCTATGCGTACCATTAAGTTTTTTATTGAATCCATATAGAGCATTGTAATACAGGGACAAATAGATTTGCCATATCAAATAATTGCAACTATGGAAACGGTCTGCCTAACCTTTTAGAAACATATAATTTATGGTAACTTAGTTTAGAACGACAATATTGGGGATTGGCCAAGCGGTAAGGCACTGGGTTCTGGTCCCAGGATCGGGGGTTCGAATCCCTCATCCCCAGCCAAGACTTGCACCAAAGGTGGTCGTATTGCCTAATATGTTTTATTAAAGGTTTACTATTTATAAACTTCTGCAATTGAAGCAACGCTTTCAGCGCCATTTTGACGAAATTCAGAGGCAGTTACAAGACCACTTTCTACTCCAAGAAAATTAAAGCCTGCACCTAAAGCTGCCTGCATATCCTTTAGTCCATCACCCACATATAATGTTTGTCCGGGCTCAATTGAACGTCCCGCCAACCAAGCCTTAGCCGGTACAAATACTCGAGGATCTGGCTTATGAAATTCTGTATCATCTGCAGTCTGCGTATAATCAATGATCTCTCTCGGCACATTATGCAAATCCAAATCATGTTCAAAACTAAATCTGAGAGTCGCGGTTATTATGCCGACTATCTTACCAGCAGCATGTAAACGTCTTAAAGTGGGAATAGTTTCTGGGAATAATGGTTTAGGAAATTCTTCATGATGTGCCAGGGTATAATCCATAGCTTGCTGAATGTCATCGGTGTTGTAAAACAGCCTGAATAAGTCTTCGAGTGGCTTTCCCCAATGCTCACGAAGGTCTTTTTCTGTCAATTCTCTGCCATAGTATTTGCTAGCAATGAACTTGTGTTGCGCCCATTTTGAACCTATCGTATCGACCAGAGTATCGTCATGGTCAAAAAATACAGCTTTAACATTGTCGGAAATTCTTTCGCTCATTAATATAATTTTGTACATTTAATAGATTAATTACAAGCATTGCTTTGTTAGGTGTTTCATAAAACCAATAATCATTTTGACAATGGAGAGCAGTAAGCTAGTATAGGGCGAGTCGTGAAAATCCGATGGCAATATGTGGTGGGGTTCGAATCCCTCTTCCCCAGCCAAGACTTGCACCAAAGGTGACCGTATTGTCTAATAATCTTCTTACAGGGGTAAGGGCTGTGCTAGTATGCAAGATAGTCAGGAAAATTGATGGTAAATAGCACTGTAAAGTTCGAATCTAGACTTAGCATTAATACTAAACACATTGACGCGTAACTTTAGTTCTGTGATTAATTGTCTATTTTGCACAAGTTTGAATTTGTTTTGTCATAATGGCATAATTCTTGAAAAGGAGTTTAATGCCAGTACTATCAGGTGAAATTACATTACCAGGATTTGTTGACCCACATGTTCATTTACGAGAGCCTAGTAATAATACAGCCGAAACAATTGCCAGCGGTACTAGAGCAGCCCTCTTGGGCGGGTATGTGCTTATAGGAGACATGCCAAATAACCCTGGCCATCCAACATGGTCAGAACAAAGAATGCTTGAAAAGCATAAAATTTCCACAGATACATCATATATACCGGTTACTTTTCATGCAGGGTCACAACCCGAATCAGACAATGTTGGCGAGCTAGCGAAAATGGCTCAGCAAAGTCTTTGGCTTAAATTATACGGCGCCCCCACTACTGGGAATGCTAACGACTATGAAGCTTCAGATTTCAGAGAAATAGCATCCGAATGGCATAGAGTTGCACAAGATAAACCGATTGGGTTACATGCAGGTAAAAATAATCTGGAAGACATGATAGCTTTGATAGCTGGAGAACTTGGCCATCATTTGCATATTCATCATGTCAATAGTAGTCAAGAAGTCGAGACTATTAGTCAAGCAAAAGACCGGGGCTGGGCTGTAACTTCAGGCGTATGCCCACATCATCTACTTAAAACTTCCCATGATGTTCGCTCTGAGGGATGGTTTGCGCGAATGCAACCACCCTTAGCCAGTCAAACTGAGTCTGAAGAATTAATGAGGCATCTAGCTAATGGTTCAATAGATATTGTTGAGACTGATCATGCTCCACACTCATCCGACAGCAAACTAAAAGCCGAGCAAGATAACCCTGAAGGTATCCATGAAGCAGGGCATACAACTTGTTTTGGTGTACCAGGTATTGAATTTGCGGCCCCACTTATGTTCTATCAAGCCAGAAGAGGACATATATCTTTTGAGCGAGTGATTGACGCCATGTCTACTAAACCGGCCGAGATACTTGGCGTTAGTATAGGAAAAAATACACATGTGCATTGGAATATGCGTGAATACAGGATAGGCCATGATGATGACTCACGGTCGAATTCTTTATGGACACCATATTTAGGGAAAATGGCTCTAGGCGTTGTTAATGCACTTGACATTAGAGGCAGAAGACTTGTTTCAGCTGAGGAGATAGTAGCTCAATATCCACAAGTAATAACGAGTCGAGAAACGGTCATATAAGGAGAAGTTGTGAATAAGGAAGAACTGCAGGCAAGGCGGGAAACTATCGAGGGAGAGCAGCTTAAATTCGCTGCTGAATTTAGCTTACATTCGCTATCACGTTATCAATTTGGTAATCGACTTTTAGAGTTGGCTCAAGGTGGAGAGCGGATTGAAGATCCAAGACTGCGAACAGAGGTTGGTGGTTTAGAGCTAGAGAATCCACTGCTTGTTGGAGCAGGCTGGGATAAAAAAGGCTGGGCCGTCGACGGTCTTTATGCCTTGGGCTTTGCTGGTACTGAAGTGGGTTCTGTATTGGTCCATCCTCAATCAGGTAATCCTCGGCCGCGCTTATGGTATAAGCATGGGGCAGGTCTTAATCGGCTGGGTTTCAATAGTAGTGGCATGGAAGCTGTTGCTGGCTACTTAGATACACAAAATAGACCAGGTATCGTTGGCATTAGTATCGGCAAAAATAAACTAACCCCAGACTCGCAAGCTCCATGGGCTCATGCAGCAGTTGCAGAAAGGCTTTATGATTACGCGGACTATTTCGTTATTAATGTTGCTTCACCTAACACACCTGGCCTGAGGAACCTTCTTAATCCAAAACCTCTCACTGACATAGTTATGGCCGTTAACGAAGTATTGGAAAACAAGGGGAAAAAGCCGCTTTTTATAAAGACAACTGTCGATCTTGCTTTAGAGGATCTTGATAGCGTCATAGGCGTTTGCTTAGATAACGCTGTTACTGGCATCATTGACTCCAACACCACAATAGATGAGGAACTGAAAAGGCTTTATGGATGGCAAGGTCAGGCCGGAGGCGTAAGTGGGAATGTTTCTGAGTTCCGCCGACGCGCTAACGATCGCATGAAGCACATAACTAGAGCAACACGCGGGACATCCTTACAAAGAATAGGAGTAGGTGCTATTAACGATTCCGAATCCGCTATAGAAAGGCTGCAGTCTGGTGCTCAAGCTCTCCAGATAGTTACAGGTATTCGTCAGCGTAAAGGAAAGATTGCCCATGACATAAATAGGGGCATTCTTGATCACATGTACCAAAACCATCTATCATCCATAGAAGAATTAGTAGGGCAAGCAGCTTAATTTATTTGACATTTTACACAAGTAAGCTAAAGTAAAGCGAGCCTAAAATTTAGGCGGTGGAAGCACCTGGTTCGAATCCCTCATCCCCAGCCAAATGCGACAGCAGAATTTGAGACCTATGTCCCTCATTCTGCTTTTACATCAGCAAAGAGAGAAG
>JAJZOE010000060.1 GCA_021829145.1 bacterium
TCACCTCCACCAAATAAGCACTTAAATAATTTATTATATAATTAGTAACTGCGTTTTTGGCTAAATTAGAATATGCTTTCTGGGTGTGTTAAGCGCCACAGCCATGTTGGTTTAGAGGTTGATTCAACGGTAATAACAGATACGGTTTGCGGAGCATTAAACTTATTGGAGTCTGAGGTAATTGCCCCTATAACAGAATGGATTGCTGTCGGTATTTTTAATGAAGCAAGGTTTAAGGTTGCTTTAGCTGTTTGACCTTGCAATACATATACTACCAAGTTATTATTTGCGACAACCTGAACTATACCGCCCCAAGGCTCTTTGAATTCACCAAGTACCTCACCCTTATTGACCAGAATAGTCTGGGCAAAATCGTTTTCCGTAGCTATGACTAAAGGACCGGTATCAATAAGTACTTGATTTAAGTCTGGTGCGCCCATTAATGCGGTAATAATTGTGACCTGCTTGCCGTTAACGGTAGTGTCGGCGGCACCTAAAAATACTCCACCGGCTTGGTTTGAGTTACCGGTTTTAATTCCCACTAGGCCATTTTGGCCTAGTATATTGTCGTAATTGTTCATGACTCCAACATTTGGAACGGTAACAGATTTCATGCCCACAATTTGTGCCAGTACCGGGTTAGACATTACCCGGCTACCCAAAAGTATCAGGTCTTTGGCCGTAGAAGTAGTGTCAGGCGAGAAACCGCTGGCATCGCTACCAATATGAGTGCTTTCCATACCAAGTTGTTTTACGTAATTGTTTGCATAAGTCTCATAAGCGGAAAGAGAGCCAAACGCCCATCGGGCAAGTGCATCGGCAATATTATTACCGGAGGGAACTAACATTGCTTCAAGCATCTGGTACTCAGATAAAGCCTCGCCGGTATAGACGGGAACGACTGAGCCCTGTTCGGCAATATATTTCGTATAAATACTATAATCTTCGGCATCAATGGTAATCATCGGTCCTTGTTGGTTCAGTTTAAGCGGATACTTTTGAAGCACGGCTATGGCGGTTATTAGCTTGGCGACGCTGGCGATAGGCCGAGGTGTTAGAGCCCCATGAGTCTGAATAACTGAACCGTTAGATAATCCAATTGCCCCTTCTCCATAATGAGGCCAAGGCAAGTTACTTGATGGTGTGGTTATGTCGAGCGTTGAGTTTGTCTGATATGGCGATAATGCTTTTATAGGAAGCGACAGATCGGTAGCCACATAAAGGCCGATTAATACAATTAAGACAGCCATCGAAATAACATGGCGCTTAGTATGTTTGCGCTTGTAGCGGTTCATTACTTTTATGATACACGAACCAAGCTTAGCTTTTGATGTATAATTAAACTTAAGTAATAGGAGTAATCACAAAAACTTATGGTCTTTGCAATAGTGGCCATTGTAATAATCATACTGCTAGCTTTAGCTTTTGTATTTTCTTCATATAATGGCTTAGTTCGTTTAAATCAACAGGCTGACGAGGCGTGGAGTGATATCACGGTCCAGTTAAAAAGAAGATATGATCTTATACCTAATCTTGTTAGTTCGGTTAAAGGCTATGCGGCTCACGAAAAACAGGTGTTTGAAGATGTTACTTTAGCCAGAGCTAAGGCGTTAGGCGCAAATGGGCCGGCGCAAACCGCTCAGGCAGAGAACCAGTTCCAGTCAACCCTCAAGAGCCTGTTTGCAGTGGCAGAAAATTACCCAGATCTAAAGGCTTCGCAGAATTTTCAGGAGTTACAAGCAGAACTGGTAGATACCGAAGATAAGATTCAAGCTTCGAGGCGTTTTTATAACGGTATCGTTCGGGAATTTAATACTAAGAGACAAACTTTTCCGACCCGTATTTTTGCAAATAAACTTGGTTATAAGAATAATAAAGAATACTTTGAATTAGACGAAGCTCAAACTGCAGAAGTTGAGCAGCCGGTAAACGTCCAGTTTTAGTTGAGGCTGGGTCATGTATTCCGATATAGCAAAGAATAAGCGCAAGTCGATCCTGGTGATGTCATTGTTTGTGCTGATACTTGTTGGTTTGGCTGACATATTTGATTTGGCTTATGCGGGAGGTAGCCCGGCAGTCTTAATAGGTGTGGGCGTAGGAGCAATTATATATTCATTGATTGGTTACTTCATGGGTATGAAGATGAGCCTGGCGGTTAATATGGCCAGGGAAATTAAGAAAAAAGACAATCCCAGACTGTGGCGCATTATAGAGAATTTAAGTATTGCTGACGGACTGCCAATGCCTAGGGTGTATATAATGGATGATCCGGCCCCAAATGCTTTTGCAACCGGCAGAGACCCCAATCACAGTGCTGTCTGCACAACCTCAGGGTTGCTGGATATTATGGACGATAATGAACTTACCGGTGTATTTGCCCATGAACTCGGTCATATTAAGAACTACGACAGCCGGGTAAGTATGATTGCCTTTGCCTTAACTGCCGCAATATCGCTACTTGCAGATATTCTCTTAAATATGAGTTTCTTTGGCGATAGAGAAGAGGATAACCAGATGGCCCTTTACCTTGGTATTGTAGCAGCAATCTTAGCCCCTATGGTTGCATTTTTAATACAAATGGCCGTATCTAGGCAGCGCGAATATTTAGCAGATGCTACTGGGGCATTAACTACTCGATATCCCGAAGGTCTGGCTTCGGCGCTTAGGAAGATAGCAAATACTGGCAGTGCTCTTAAACACCAGAACACTGCTACTGCTCACTTCTTTTTTGCTAATCCTTTACGAGTTCACAGTATAACAAACTTATTTTCAACTCATCCTCCGATCGAGGAAAGAATAAAGCGTCTGGAGACTATGGAGACACATGCCTAAGGTAAAAGTTAAGCCAGACAAAAAGAATCAGTCGGGCAAAACTAATATAAGTTCGAATATCGTAAATGCCCGGCCGTTAGACATCAATAAAAAACCAAAGAAGCATAAGTTGGCTAATGTCTGGAGCTTGAGTGCAAGTAGTTTACGTTTGTTATGGCGCCAACGTCTGCTCTTTATAGGCATAGTCCTAATCTTCGGTGTAATTAATTTTGCTATTGCTAATGGTTTCAGCGCCGGAGCTAATTTAGCTAATACTAAAAATCAGTTTACGAGCTTTTTTCATGGTCAATTCAAACAGATAGAGGGTGGGCTGACGGTATTTACTTTAATGCTGACTAATGCCGGAAGCTCAAATACAAACGGTGGTCTGGCCTACGGCATTATATTAACAATAATGGTCAGCCTGTCTTTAATATGGGCGATCAGGAATACCTCCAACAATACTAAAGTCAGGATAAGGGATGCCTATTACCGAAGCATGTACCCGATCGTTCCTTTTATTTTGGTATTACTGGTGATTGTGTTGGAGATGATACCGCTGATTATCGGTACCTCTCTCTACGTAACGGCCGCCTACAATAATATTGCCGTTAATGGATTTGAACAATTAATTTTCGGTGTTCTGGCACTGGCTTTAACGGCTTTAAGCCTTTATTGGCTAAGCAGCTCGATTTTCGCTTTATACATAGTTACATTACCGGATATGACACCGATGAAAGCGCTAAGCTCTGCGAAAAAATTGGTGAAAAAAAGACGATTACAGGTAATATTGAGGGTCCTATATCTGCCTCTGGCACTGTTGATTCTGTCTGCTGTGGTCATGCTGCCAACTATTCTATTTGTCTCAGTGATTTCTCAGTGGGTCTTTATGTTACTGACATTAGTTTTTATCGCCTTATTTCACAGCTACTTTTACAATCTCTACAGGGAGTTGTTAGATAATGAACAAAGCTAACGCCAAAGACAGGATTAAAAAATTAAAAGATCTCATTAATGACTACCGTTATCACTACCATGTTCTGAATGAGTCAATAATGAGCGAGGAGGCGGCCGACAGCCTAAAGCATGAACTTTCGCAGCTGGAGTCTGATTATCCTGAATTTATTACACCAGATAGCCCGACGCAAAGGGTGGCCGGGGCTGTCTTGCCTGGGTTTACGGCTATTGAACATAGTCGGCGGATGCTAAGTCTTAATGATGTCTTCACTATAGAAGAAATGCGAGCATGGGAAAATCGGATCCGTAAGCTAGAGCCCGGTTCAAGTCTGGAGTTCTTTACTGACATAAAGATGGACGGGTTGGCGTGCGCCCTAGTCTATGAAGATGGAATTCTGCGGCGAGGAGTAACTAGAGGTGACGGATTTGTCGGTGAAGACGTTACGGCTAATATACGAACGATGGAATCGATACCACTGTCACTGCGAAATGTCATGAAGTATTCGATGTTTTTAAGTGGTTATACGGAAGTACGTGGCGAAATAGTTATGTATAAAAAAGACTTTGCCCGTTTAAATGAAGAGCGGGGTAGAGCAGGATTGCCCCTTTTTGCTAATCCTCGTAATACGGCTGCCGGTACTATAAGGCAACTCGATCCTAGCTTAGTGGCAAACAGACCTCTACATTTCCGAGCTTACGACCTACTCAGACAGGATATAAGCGAAGTTCCTACTTATGAGTATGCTTATAAAGCCTTATCTGCTCTAGGTTTTTCGACTAATTTCATGGCTACAGTGTTTAAAGGCATAGTCGAAGTAATGGGCTTTGCCAATGAGTGGGAAGAGAAGCGGCAAACACTTGAATTTAATACTGATGGACTAGTAGTAAAGGTAAATGACAGACTGCTTTATGAAAGGCTCGGTGTTGCCGGCAAAGCTCCAAGAGGTGCAGTGGCATACAAATATGCTGCCGAACAGGCAACAACTAAAGTTAAAGATATCTTTATATCCATCGGTAGAACCGGTACTGCCACTCCTGTTGCCGTACTGGATCCGGTACTAATAGCCGGCAGTACGGTCCAGATGGCTACTTTGCACAATGAAAGCGAAGTTAAAAAGAAAGACATAAGGATCGGAGACAGTGTAATAGTCCATAAGGCGGGAGATATTATTCCCGAGGTTGTAGAACCTCTAACTAAACTGAGGACCGGTAAAGAAAAAGTATTTCGGATGCCTAAAAACTGTCCGGAATGTGGGACGGTATTGATTAAACAGAAAAAGGCAGACGTAGCTTGGCGTTGTCCTAACACTGCTTGTCCATCCAGAGCCTGGAAACTGATAGAACACTTTGCCTCCAAAGAAGCCCTGGACATAGACGGATTAGGTGAGAAGAACGTCATCGCTTTACTTGACGCAGGACTAATTACCGACGCAGCAGATATATACAAGTTAACACCCGAGCAGCTTCTAGGGCTGGAAAGATTTGCAGAAATATCCGCTAATAAATTGGTTAATTCTATACAGGCAAAAAAAAGCCCATCGCTGGCAAGATTTCTCTACGGATTGGGGATCAGGCATATAGGAGTTCAGACAGCGATTGATCTTGCCAGTCATTTTAGAACTATAGAAGCCATCTCCACAGCCAATATTGATCAACTGGCTTCAATTGATGGTATAGGGGAAATAGTTGCCGAAGCGGTCGTTGAATACTTTGCTGAAACCAGGCATCAGAAATTATTGCAAAAGTTTAAAGACTTGGGTGTATGGCCTAAAAAAGTTAGGCATACAGGTGGTAAATTCAAGAGAATGAATTTTGTCCTAACTGGTACTTTATCTACTATGTCCAGGGAAGAAGCTGCTGAAAAGATCCGGACTAGAGGCGGTACTTTTCAATCCAGTGTAGGCAGAGATACGTCTTATTTGGTTGTTGGTGACAATCCTGGTGGCAGTAAGATAGCTAAAGCCTCGAAACTTAATACCCCCATAATAGAAGAAGATGAATTTTTAGCCATGCTTGACTAGTTAAGCAGAACCGTTATGCTAATAAAGGAAGGTTAAGCGTGCGCAATGGCTCTTGGCGAATTACTAAAACAAAAACTAGTCAAACAAAAAGGGCCTAGGGTGGGCGCGCACGCTATCCTTAGTTACCGGCAACAGCCGGTTTTTTCTTTATTTATTGAATAACAAGATAGAGCTGGTATTATTAGTGAAGTTTATTTAGGGGCATTAGCTCAGTTGGTTAGAGCGTCTGGCTGGCAGTCAGAAGGCCATCGGTTCGAATCCGATATGCTCCACCAAAACTACAGTTAAGCAGCATAAGGGATAATACTAAGAATCTTATAAGCTTGCTTTCTATGCTGCTTCGGCAAGCGATATCTTATTAGCGTAAAACAATACCAATTTTCCCAATATAACTTCTATTTGCCTGCTCATACCAACCAAATTATTAGTTAAGCTATATAGGCCGTTTTTTACTTCTCGGGTGCCATTATGTTCGAGATCAATTATCTGTTCAGTTTGTTGAAGTCTGGCGCTAAATTGTGAATCCATGAGTTGGCTTAAAAAGCCTCTAACTTCGTCTTCGCTAGGTTGTACATCAATAGCAGTGAAAAGTTCCCGGCATAAAAGCTCTAACTTTTCTTCGACTAAGGGTAGCTTTTCTTCTTCAACCGAATTAATAAGACTAATAGTATCTACTATCTCAGAAATAATTGGGATAATTTCCTGTGCCATTACTGATTCTATCTCCTGAAGTTTTATGGAAACATCACGGCTAAAATTGATAGTATAAACAGGAGTATCGTCTAATGGATTTATCGCATCTTCAGTTTTTAGTTGAGGGGCACTTTCTTCTGCAGAAGCGATAAATGCAAGCGAGTCGACAAATTTATCATATAGGTATGCTTGCTCCAAGACTATTTGCGGTGTCACGCTATGATCAACCAACCTAGTAAGTTGGACTTCATCAATCTCATCTTTTTCGAAGTTATCAGTATCAAATACTTTATTTTCTATGAATGTTGATTTTGGCTCAGCTATCAGGTCGGGCTCAGCTATCAGGTCGGTCGCAAAGTTTTCATGACTGATATGGATTTCCGTTACATCGGCGATAATCTGTCTTTCCATTGTAATTTGTTCGTAACCTTGCTCTGTTGTCAGCGAACTGCGTTTCTCTACTAGTAACGGCACTTGAATTTTCGTTTCGACGATTGGCACTAGTGGTGTGTTTTTATTGGCAACTATTATTTGATTAGCTTGAACTATCTCTGTTTGTCTTTTAGCTTCTACAACTATCCCTGGTTGTCTTTTAGTCTCTACTTTTGGTGTTTGAACTATTGTCGGCCCTGAAGTGATTATGTCCTTAACCAAGACATCATCATCTTTTCTGTCTATTGTTTGGTCTATATCTAACATATCTTGACCGCGCAGATCATGCCTTAGCATATGTACGAATGGAATATCTAGGTCTGTCTTTCCTTGGCTTATTCTATTAGCTGAAAATGTTGTATTACGCTGAAGCGGTACTCTGAACGTGGACTCAGTTTTTTTATCGGAAATATTACTTAAGACATTTTCGAACCAAGGCTTTTCTATTTTTCTTTCGCCCGGCTGAGCCTCGTTATTGGTAATCCTTGCCTTGGCTGCTTCTTCCCGTATACGGCCTTTTTCCGCCATACGAGCCATTGCTTCTACCTTTTTCAAACCATTTTCCTGAAGAGCAATTTTTCCAAAAAACGGACATTTCTTAACTAGCTCATTGAGTGATCTGGCTTCAACCACAGTTCCATCCTGCAAGGTATGGGTAAACCTGGCTTTTTCCGTAATAGTATCTGTAGATTGTTCTTGTTGCCCATCTGGATCATGCCCTAAATTAGCCTCATTGCCAGATACCTCCTGCTCACTATAATAGTTACTAGGTATTTTAAGAGCTGAACTACTTAACGCTACAGATAATGCATTATGATCTTCAGTAGCTTGGGCATCCAGTTGCTCCTGGGCTAATATGCTTGTCGATTCAAACTCCGACATTTCTTACCCGTAACTTTATTACTAAGAAGTTTCGCGAGTTTTATCTAAAATATGGCCTGCTAGCGCTTCCAGAAAAAGTTGCCTATCCGGGTCATCAGGATCGCCGTTTACAAGCTCTATTAAAGCAGCTCTAGATTCATCTGTTGGGCACATCTGAAGAGCATCACCGTAAGTAAACGTTTTTCCGGCTACTTCTATTAGAGTCTTATCCGCTATACTGAATAAGTCAAACACTTCTTCTCTTCTTTCTGGTTGCTGGTGTAGACTTTCACTCATTACATTAGCAGTATCTCAAATTAGTCAGTTAATGTACATATTATTTGACATGGAACACTTCTAACCATAAGCTATATATTATAGAATGTTACATATTAAGAAAGGTAACTTAATGAATAAACAAAAAGGTAAGATCGGAATTGTGAGTACAGTGCTTGCACTAATCGTGCTTAGCAGCTCAACTGTTTTTGCGCTGCCGACGCAAACAGGTAGGCCGGCACAAGATAACTTAACAAAGGGTGTTGCAGCCAGTTCTAATTCGACATTAGCAACAACTGGACAAAATAATGCGCAGCAGCATATTGCAGCAGCAAAACTTAAGATGTGTCAAAAACGTCAAGTTGCTATCAATAACATCATGAGCCGAATAGATACGAGGGCCCATAATCAGATAACGTTATTTTCCACTATAGCTACAAGGGTTGAAAACTTTTATACTAAAAAGAGTAAAACCGTCAGTAATTATAGTCAATTAGTTAGAGACATAGCTGCCGCTAAGTTACAAGCCGAAACCGACTTAAGTACGATGAAGGCCAATGCAATATTTAATTGTAATGCGATTAACCCAAAGGGAATGATCAGCTCGTTTAAGGGATATTTAAAACAGGAGATAAGCGACCTACAGAATTTCCGTACATCTGTTAAGAACTTAATAGTAGCTGTTGCGTCAGCTAATGGCGTAACTTTATCGAATTCCACATCGCATCAAGCCAGCAGCACAACAGGAGGTAAGCAATGAAAAGGTTAACCGAATCAGGATTTTCAATAGCTGAAATTATTCTAGGTGTAGTTATACTGGCAGCAATAATTTTTGTCGGGATAAACGTAGCTAAAAGCCAAAGTGGGAATAATACAGGTAGCACCGCTACAACAAGTGTAACGGCGCCACAGTCTAATTCAGTGGCCACACCTGCCGCGCCTCAGATTAATAATGCCTCTGATCTAAATAGCGCTTTGCAGGCATTAAATAACACTAGTATTTCTGCTAGTAGTTCAGACAGTAGTCAATTAAGCGCTGAAGCATCGGCATTCTAAAACAATAATCTGTTGTACAAGTGCTAAAATAAGGACTTATCAATAAGCTTAGCATTATGAGCTAAGAAGTTGATATTATATACTTATTTGGTTATTGGCGCTTTAGCTCAGTTGGTAGAGCAGAGGCCTGAAGAGCCTTGTGTCCCCAGTTCGAGTCTGGGAGGCGCCACCAAATTATTGCCATACCCTAACATAATCTACCTTCATGGTAGACGGTACCGAAATCGGCCCGCCATTACTATTGTCCACGGCCAAATTTAGAACAAGAAACTGCGGAACGCTGGTTATGCCAGAATTAATTTGGCCGACTTCTGTTCCGTCATAATAGTAGGTTACTGACCCAGGCTGCCAATTGGCACCGTATGTATGCCATCCAGTATAATTGCTACTAACACAACCACCAGGGGCTCCGCTCGGGCTATGGAAATGGAAGCATGCCTGTCCTCCTAGACCTTCAACGACATCCAACTCCCCATCGGTGGGCCAATTTAATCCCTGTCCGTCACTCCACCAGGCTGGCCAATTATATATGGTTCCGCTGCTATTGCCGGGAAGATAAATACTTGCTTGTATGAATCCATAAGTAAAGTCGAATTTATTGTAACTATTGATCATTCCTGATGCATAAGGCCTTGCTGTGCCACCACAACTCTCCTGTTTCGCTACAACACTAAGATTTAAGTATCCCCCGCTAACACTTACCTGAGAAGGGTCATAACATTCTAACTCTTCAGAATTAACAGGCGGCGTAATTCCAGCGGCCAGCCAACCTGTACTCCATTTCGTGGTATCCAGAGATGATCCCGAGAACTCGTCATCAAATTTAAGTGTCCAATTTCCGCTAACTCCGTCGGGCATAGTAGAACTTGGTGGAGAACTTCCTGATCCACCAGTGTTTGTAGAGCCACTCGATCCACTGGTATCCCCAGCGACGCTGCTATTGCTATTTGTTTGACTTGTAGTGCTGGAGTTAGAAAGATTGCTGCTTGTCTTTGGCGCAGGAGCGGAGGATGTTGTTGATAGTGAATTATTCTGAGATGGGGCAATAGTAGGGCCGCTAGTTTTTGTAGTTAGATTGCTTTTATTATTGGAGACTACCGGATTATTATTTTTTAGTTTAGGGATTTGCTTGTTTGTACTATTTAATCTTGTCGATGAGCCTGTTGCTAAGTAATGATATAGAGCAAGTCCGCTGCCACTAAGAATTATTAATAGAGCTGCAATAATTAATGGCGGCATAACTTTAAACGGTAGTTTATGTAAAGCATCTAAGACAGTAGGCGCTTGCATATGACTGACGACAATTTGTGTTTCGTCAGGAACTATATCTCTAATAGGTTTTTGTTCTGCTAGCATTTATTTTCTAGATAACCATGTCTATTGTATATCTTTATAGTTATGTTTAACTAGTTTGACTAGAGACTATGTTTTGTTAGAATAGTCGATAATGCGGGTGTAGCTCAGCTGTTTAGAGCGCGTCCTTGCCAAGGACGAGGCCATGGGTTAGAATCCCATTACCCGCACCACGATAAAAGTTGTTAGTCAAGACCTGCTTTTATAATTCATTGCCTACTCAATGGGAAATATTCCTATAGTTATCCGATGACATTATAGAAAATTGTGCGAAATTATTGACAGATATATAATCAGCTACTAATGTTTGTGTTGGTAATCGCATTTATATGGCAGCTATTCATACCGAGATACTTACTCATTCAACGGCAGAGTATTTGGCGAAAGAACATGACTTTTTAGCGCCAAATCTGGTTTTCTACATTCAAAAAGCCATAGATTACCATGCAGGAAATGACACTGAGGGCTTCGTTACTCCATTACAGGCCGATGACGTAGCAGTTCATGCCGCAATGATTGTTGACGATGAGGTATCGGTATTGCATGTGCACCCTGAATTCGCGCCTGCTTATCAAAGGGCGGATGAGGGTCAGATAAAGTCCGCTAGAGGCAGACGTAATCTTGATTACTTCCTGCACAACGGACTAACGTATATATTCGACGAAAGTAAATTATCAGAATCAGATCAGCTATTAACTCCTGGTATGCCGATATCCCAGAGCCTCATGCGGTCTAAGATAGTTAACGTTAACGGCTTTGATGCTCGGATTAACTACATGTATCATGACGCGTTGGATCATCTCTGGTTCTTTGATTATGCAAGAAGGATTGGCCTAGCATATAAGTATTCAGATTTCTTTAACGCCACCGGCTATCCATTTGACGGTTTTCTGCTTAGCCGCCAAGCGGAACTTATTAGTGGTGTTGGATTTAGTGCCCGGCAATTTCTTGCAAACCCCGAGTACTATTCAACGATGGCGCTAGGCAAAGACACCATCACCGATCACATGTCCACCGCTGCCTATGACGAGAGAGTTGCAGAGGCTATTCAAAAGGTTGAACAAGATCCAAGGCTCGCCGTGTGGGCTGGTTTTGTGATTAAAGGGTCTACTGCTAATATTCTTAGCCAACGAAGGCGGTACGGTGCAATCAAAGAGCTGGTCGTTGGGGATATTGGGCTGGCACAAACCGGCAAGATTATGTCATTACTCGACCCACGTTACTTGGCATTTATGATTGATGCGCTAGATGCCTTCACTGCGAATAAAGCCGAGTATGCGGCCGTTCAACACGAGGTTAATCTAAAAATCGAGCTTGCACTACAGCGTTATATTCAGCGTCGGCAGAATCTTGGTAGCATTGTGCTGGGAGAAGATGCTGATCTTTCGGATATACCCTCAGAAATTGCCGATCGGCTCCGTAACGATGTGGGCTTGTCGACTAACTACTACTAGGAATGTACGCCGTCAGCTCAAGAATCGCCTTACTGGCAGCGGTACATGCTGATACCCTGTGGTCTATGAATTGGATGTCTCCGTCGCTCAAATACTCCTGATAACCACCAACTTCTCCGCGCCTAACCCTCAGCGCTTCTGGGTCAAGTCGGTCGTAATCATGCCCCGCGATACCATGCGCCATCTCAACTCGACGCATACGTTCAAAGGATGACGCCAAAACTACTGAGCTAATACGAGACGTGTCGACATTAATGCCAAGTACGTCAAGTACGTGCCCAAACTTCTCCTCGGTCTTGTCACGCATCGTCTCGTAAGACACGACTTGCTCGGTATTAAGGTGCGGCGACCAACTATCCAAATGCTCACAAAATGCATTTATGCCCAAGCCCAGGTTCGTTATGAATTCAGAGACACTTCCATTAAAGGTAGCTCGTTGGTGTTTATGATGTAACCAGTGCGAAACCATTACATCTCTGGGGTCTCTGGTTAAAAAAATCAGTCGGCTATCATCGAAGCGAGGCTCGTGACTAGCGTGACTCATGATAATTTTAGGCATGACGCGAGAGAAAGTAAAAGTTTGCTGGCCTGGTATTAACTCATTGGAATCATTTGGCACGACGCTGTAGATATTTGCGAGGGTGATATCCACATCGATGCCATAAACACCAGTAAGGTAGTTTGCAATCATATAGCGCAGCCATGTCCTACCTGTTTTAGGGTAGCCACACACAAAGCGATCCCGCTCCTGACCTACGTTTACTGTGACAGGGGCGGTTGCCACTATTTTGACCCTTTTAATGTATCATATGTATTCAAGAAGGGTGCAATGCACACGGGCCAATCATAATTCGCTGCGGTATATCGCCGTGCTTCGATAGCGCACTTATCATCTACTGTTGACTTGCCAACTCTTTGGATAATCATTGGGTACTGTTCAATATCATTCTCAACAAATAAATGTTGGATAATGTTTGGGTCAAGCCCCTCAACGGCAATACTGGTTGCAATAACAGGTATGCCAGAAGCGAGATAGTCCAACACCTTCAGACGGGTGCCCGACCCTTCGAGCAGTGGAGCTAAGGCAATATCATAATCCAGCAGCTCCCCGCTCAAGTCGTCTACACCTCCTCTGAAAAGTATCCTGTCAGATGAGTACTTCTCAATAACCCCTGGAGGTGTAATGCCTATAACCGTCAATGTGTAACTGTCGTCAAGATTTGGCAGTATATGCTCGGCCATCACCCTGAGCGCATTCTCGTTTGGCTGATAGTACATGTG
The DNA here is from genome assembly GCA_021829145.1 of bacterium. Classification (GTDB taxonomy): domain Bacteria; phylum Patescibacteriota; class Saccharimonadia; order Saccharimonadales; family UBA4665; genus JAJZWH01. The sequence goes on from JAJZOE010000060.1 coordinate 13,196, forward strand.
ACCGAGAAACAAGAGCTTACTGCCAGTGCCCCTAAGCTGGAATTCAAAGTCATTAACGAAGATACCGCCACGGTATACCGCACTCCGTGCCGGGTCTGAGCCTTGTTCCAGGGCTAGTCCCATATCAACATCTGAACGGCACAGGACATAGTCGGCAAGTCTGAATGCAACTCTCTCAAACTCCAGAGCACGAGCTATATCTGGTTGTGGTGCACCGAGGCGTTCAAGTAAAACATGGTTAATATTCTGAACCTCAAGAATAAGTTTAACTCCCATATTTTTAAGACGTGGCCCAATATTCACGAGTAGCTCGGTGTCATAAAACTGAGCCATCTCCATGTTCGACTTGACGACTACACTTGTTAGCATGTCTGTTGGCTCGTAGAAGTCTTTGGGTGTCATGAACACGCTACCAAACTTCTTATCGTAGTATTCTGTAAAATCATCCCAGCCTCGATAACAGTTAATAAGGATTGGATTTACGCTGCCGGATTCACCAAGTGCCCGCATAAGATTAGTTAATGTGTAGCAGGCACCGTTTCTGATTGGGTATATCGGCCCGTCAAAGAAGAAACCAACGTTAGTTTTGTCTTCCGATTTTAGTAAGGCCAGAGATTCTTGTGATATGGAATTGCTATAGGCTGCCACACTTAAACACTCCCCTGGGCTAATTGCGTTCATGAAGGTTGGTTCTGGAAATCCTTTTTTAACAATCTCAGTCAAATACTGGAACATGTGGTCTTGTTCTGGCTTCATGGAGCTACCTCATTAAAGCGATAGTGCGTTGCTAGACGTCTAACAATATCAGCGTTCAGAGGCAGGTGCACAAGAGTCCTGTCATTGATTGCGTAGCCAACATAGTGAATTCCGTCTTCAGAATGACCCACATAAAATGTCTCGCCATCATGCAGTACACCTGTATCTGGCATAGGGATTAAATTGAACCTTCTTATAAGGGGTACTGGCTTATCCACTTCTGGTACTTGCTCGTAATGCTCTGCGGGACGTGAGGGGTTAGTTATAACTTGGTCAGCAAGTGCGGAATGTTCATTGCGATAGTGTTGCCATACCGGTTCATCCTTCGTTAGATAGCGCCCTACAATATCATCAAGGTCGGTCCTTCGGTAATGTACAAAGGTTCTGACTATCTTACGTGTTATCCTGTCGTGCAGAGGTGTAGTTACAAGAATTCTGTAATCGGCAGTGTCGCGCAACTCGTCTCCAAACGCGTGTCCGCCCTCCAGAATTATGTAACGTCCAGGTATAAACTCTTCGCAACCAACTCGGTCTTTAGTGGTCTGGTCAAAAATTGGTACTTCTACCGGTTCGTTTTTCCTGAGTGCGCCTAGATGTTTTGTTAACAAATCTAGCTCCCACACCCTCGGGCTAATGCCTCCGATGTAAGGACGGTTCGGGTCTGGTGGCGTGTCATCAAAGTGAACTGTCATCTTACCCAGGCCAGCTATTAGATAAGAATCTATGGACAGGACTCTAGCGTCGGGTAGTCTTTCTGCTAAATAACTGGATAGGGTAGTCTTACCTGCCGCGGATACGCCGCCTACGTGAATTAGCTGCGGCATGTCTGCCGAACCGGCTTCCGTTTTATCAAGTATGTCCGTGAGATTGATATAAGGATATGTGGTGTGGATTGGGATGTGTTGCTCGGCCATATTATAGATGAATAGTTAATGCGTAGCATTTATGATACTATCCTTATTACAACAAGATAATTGTATTTATGCAAATCCATAGCCTAGAAGGCCATAGCTTTAGCGGCAAAACTACCATGGCTGGTGCCTTAGTGAAAGATCCGTCGGTAGAACTGATAAGTGGTTATACTCTCTATTCTCGAAAGTTAGGTGTGACGCCTCCGCTAGGACTACCTCACAGCCTCGAAGAAGCAAGGCGTTGCTTTGACTATTTCCTTGGACTTGAATACCACAGGTCACAAGATTCCGTAAAGGCTGCCACCCTGGGACGTAAGGTATTGCAGGACAAGTCAGTTATCTCACTATATGCATACCAGCGCGCACGGTACGTCTATGATTCTCAGCCCACTGAGGTCACTGTTCCTGATTATGCGTTAGAACGTGTTCACGAAGCAATAAGAAGGGGTAATGTAATTCTGCCTAGTACAATTGGCGTTATGGCATGTGCAACCAAGCAGGTATACGACGCCCGGAAAGACAGGCGGGGTCCAGTTAAACAAAATGCCGTTTTTAACGATTGGCGGTTTTCGCAGCTGCTTACCGACGTTACTCTTGAGTCGGCCCTTTTGTTTGTGGGTGATGACAACCGGATTATGAAGTATGAGTCAACCGACGAAACATCAAATTTTGCCGAGATTTATGGTGACTTGACAGGGCGGATAGGAATCGCGTCACACTACGACAGTAATATTGACCGTATCTGATTCGCAGAGCTCAGACTATCGTTGGTATCAAACAAATGGGTTTGCCACCTCTTTTCGGCGGCGACCGGCATATTTTTGTCGGTATCGTCAATCAGAAATAGAGCAGCGCCCTCATCGGCCAGCCTTGATTCCAACAGGGCATAGAAAGCGGGGTCGGGCTTGCGCAGACCTTCTTTTGACGAGTCGACAATGTGCGTGAATAGGTCAATTTCTTTGGGTAGTAGTTTCTTATCTGTCTCGTCTTCCAGTCCAAGCCAAGAGTTCGTAAAAATAGCCAATTTATAACCGGCAGCGTGGAGTTCGGATGCTAGCTTTAAAGAATCTTGTATCCAGAAGTCCGTGCTACGCCAACTGCGGATGGCTTCAAGCGGGTCGTATGACTTGCCTAAATCGGTCAGAATCTGCTTCCAGCCGTCCTCTGGGCTCATAAGTCCAATGTTCATTTTTGGGGCATATGAAAACATGGTCTCAAGTAGTAGACTGTGTTCTACACCGAGCTTCTTTGCAAGAGCGGCTGAGCTGCGCTCCCAGTCAAGTAATACGCCTCCTACATCAAATACAATCCATTGCGGTTTCATGGGAGCAATAATACAGGAAGCGGGTATGTCGCGCTAGGCGTGTGCAAGTCTCGGTCCTTACTTAAGATACTCCTAGAAGACATAAAGTACTGGGACAAAATACCGGTAAAGTAATTTTTGAACGCGAGGGCAATGAAGCAATTTATCATGACCTACTAAAAGATATTTATATTCCAGGCAATCCAGCTAAACTACTTGGGAGAAGCAAAATATGTGGGTCAATTCACTTACTCGTAACGGCATAAAACTTGCCCGAAAAATTCTCCCCTAGTATAACCTAGCTATCTCTATATCTCGAGAAAAACCGATAATACTGTTATGACATTCCATTCTAAATACGACCGATAGGGGGCACCACATGTACAGATGCAGAGGCCAAAGGTAGACTTCTTATATTTTAATTTGCAATTACCTCTTAATAATCTTTAAAGTCTAGTTACTATTATTGATGTAAAACTACTGTATTTCCAAGAACCGTAGGCCCTCTATATTGTCTAAATCTATCCCATATTTTTTAAAAATTTTTGTACTATTCCTGCCTTGTTGTATTTTAAGATAACATATAGTTAAATAATTAGCATAAGCTTTGTGAGAGCAAGTGAAACCAAAAGATGAATAAAAGGTGTAATAATTTAGGCTATTCAAAAAGGACCGTGAGTATTGTTACCGTACTGTTGCTACTGGCTAGTGCAATCTATTTACCATGGCTTACGGCAACGGTATATGCTGTTCCGCTAGGCAGCTTGGCGGGATATTGGAAGCTGGACGAAACGACGGCCGGATCGACCGCAATCGACTCGTCAGGTAATGGCAATAACCTTACGCCGAGCGGTAACCCTCAGCCTTCTACAAACGTGCCGCCCAATATTAGCTTTCCAGACAGTAGAAGCCTTGCGTTCAACGGATCTAATACTTTAGACGAAGCAAACCCTATAGGCGTTAATTATGGCAGCTCTCCTCGCACTATATCAGCTTGGATTTATCCTACCGCAGCGCCGACTTCCGGGTCGGCCGTCCCTGCGGCTTACGGCCAATGCGCCTACAACAATGTAAGCACGAACACTGGCATGGAGTTTGGTTTCTTTCTTGATTCTTCTATGGACTTGCATTTTTGGGGATGCGGCAGCAACTACGACTTTGACACTGGCCATATTGTTCCCCTCAACCAATGGTCTAACGTTACGGTTACATATGACGGAACAACAGTTAATGTATATCTAAACAGTATAGATGTAGGCGCACAGCCCAGGACATTAGTAAATCAGGGAAGCTCAACGCCACAAATGGAAATCGGCAGCGCCAGTCTGATGGACGGCAATACCGACAATTTTACCGGCAACGTTGATGATGTAAGGGTTTATACCAGGGCTCTTTCATCTAGTGAGGTTTCTGAACTATATAACACCGGCAACACCAGCGCTACCTGGACGGGATCAAGCTCTAACCTGTGGAACAGTTCAGCTAACTGGGATATTAATGCTATACCTGATCCATTTACGGATATCACTATAGATAACGGCAGCTACCAGCCGCAGCTTCCTACATCAGTAGGAGTAGCAAAATTAACGATCAACTCCGGAGCATCACTTAACCTTGAAGGCTATAACTTAACCATGAACGATCAAGGAAGTTTCACTAACTACGGAACGCTGATACTACAAGGCGGAGAAACAATAACTGGAGTTGCAAATGATACATCAAACGGTGTCATAGAATACGACGGCAGTGGCACATACTCGTCTCTCAGTATGGGTAGTGTATACAATAATCTTTTGTTTGATGGAACTGGATCTTGGTCGCTAAATAGTGATGCGAATATTTCTAAAAATCTAACCATAACAAACGGTACATTATCGGCAGGTACGTACAATTTAACAGTTGGCGGTAACTGGACTAATAACGCTACATTTAACTCGGGCAACGGAACGGTCAGTTTATCTGGTGCTGGCCAAACCATATCTGGCTCAACTACTTTTTATAATTTATCTAAATTAGTTTCTAGCGCCGACACCTTAACGTTTGCTGCCGGCAGCACCCAAACTATTACAAATGATCTTTCCTTAAGAGGATCACCCGGCAACTTGCTGTCGCTAAGAAGCTCTATTGGTGGCACGCAGTGGAATATAGACCCTCAATCCGGCATAAACCTAAGCTACTTGGATGTTAAGGATTCTAATAATTCGGGTAGTACTTTGCTTAATCCGAGCAATAGTACTGATAGCGGCAACAACTACAATTGGTTCGCGCCGTATAAGCCAACGTCATTAGGACCTGCCTCCAATGTAAATGACGGCTTCATAGCCACTTCAACGCCATCACTAACGTTTAGCTTGAGTAACTCAGATAGTAGCAGCAGTGTAGGCTATCAAATCGAGGTAGCAGACAACAGTAGTTTTACCAATCCCACGGTAGACTACGAGTCAACCCAAGGGCCACAGGGTAGCTATAGTTTTACTGTTGGTCAGTTAGCTGGTTCTGGCACCTATATCAGCGGCAATAGCGGCCAAACCCTACCTGATGGCAAATATTATTGGCGGGTTCAGACAATTGATCCGCTAGGCAACATGTCGGGTTATGTTAGTGCAAATTCCGGCAATACAGCTTTTAGTGTTGATACTACCGCCCCAACAGTACCGGGGGTACCATCAACTATCTCTCCGACAAACTCTACTAGTCCTACATGGTCTTGGACTGCATCTACCGACACCGGTAGTGGTCTGTCTAACACGCCCTACACAATCGAATGGTCCCAAAGCTCCAATTTTTCTAGTGGAGTTTCATCTACTACCAGTCAAAGTAATTCTATAGTTCTTCCAGTAAGTCTCACGCCTGGAATCTGGTATGTTAGAGTCAAAGCCACAGACGCCGTAGGCAACGTTTCGGCATATTCTTCTAGCGGATCGGTGACGATTAAAGCGTCATCTCAAGCATCTCCTACTACACAAGCTAAAGATCAAGATGGTGATTATGATAATGACATCCGGTCAACAAGCTCTAATTCTTCCACGGCGGCCAAAAAAGACAATACAAATACAACCTCAAGTTCTACTAATCAAAACACCACTAGTATTAAGTCAAGCCAATCTATATTGCTAAATACCTATAATCAATACACCAATGGTTCGGGCAAACAGTTGAATCTTAACGCTAATCAAGTAGTATACTTCAAGGTTGACACTACGACGCATAGCATAACCGTTAATAAAGTCGGCGGAGACTATGTTACATTAACTCTTCGCTCAACACCAAGGACCGTCACTATCCAAACCGGTGACACCGACGAATACGACGTAAACGGTGACGGCAAGCCAGACATTAAAATTACACTCCTAGGTACGCGCAATGGGATAGCATTGCTTTCGTTCGCACAAGTAAAGAGTCCTAGCGTAAAGATTAACCTATCAAGCTCCGCTCAAACTTCCTATAGCTATGCATGGATAATAATACTGCTAATCGGCATAGTTATTGGTATGTGGGTTATGTGGCGAAGGCATCGCAAACAAAACATTCAAAACTAGTTTACCTAAATAACACCAGTATCAAATAACATGGTCAGTGTATAGTTTATCTATCATTCCCACTAAGACTATTATGAATACTTGGCAGCATTAAAACCGATATTTAGCTTCTTATAATACGGCTCTTTATTTTATTACCTTAACTATATTTAGGCTCTAAGTGCCAACCATATACCAATAATGTCTTGGATTGTTTTTATTGCTTTGTCGGTAATCGGTGTTTTAGTTGGTAGTTTTTTTAACAAGTGCGATATAAGAATTTAACTCCAATCCCCTAAGTCGCTAGCTTTATTCATGCTAACTTGCTTATTGATTAATGAGTCTCTCTTTTATAAGTTCTAGCAAGACTGATTGTCTCTTGATATTCTGAGGACTATTATTAAGATAAGTATAGTTAAAACTATAGTCTTGCAAAATAGTCCTATGCTACTAATATCGACTACATGAAAGAAGCCATATTTAAGCCAAAGCAATCTATGGGTTTACTGGTAAAAAGGCCAGAACTTCTGTTTGTTATCCTCAGTTTAGTATTCGGCCTGTTATTTATATTTAGACTAGCACCGCTTAGTGGTACCGATGAATTTACTCATTTTCCTAGGTTATATCAGATAAGTGAAGGAACTTTTTGGGAACAGCATCTGCCTGGAAACCAATTTGGTGGTCAGCTACCGGTAAATGTAAATAATATGATTAACGACTATCGAAATTTATCCCGTTTTCCGACAGGAAACAGCTACTTGCAGGGAAGAGCACAGCTCAACGCCAAATATTCAAGCATTAGTAACCCAGGAGCAAGAAGGGTAACCGCATACTTCACTTCTACACTTATATACCCTCCCTGGGCCTATTTTCCTTCGCTGATCGGTCTGATGATAGCTAAAGGGTTAGGTTTATCACTTATCTGGTATGTGTATCTGTCAAGGATAGCCAATCTCGTTGTTTGGATGTTACTATGCTATTTTGCGATCAAGCTTATTCCTTCTGGTAAATGGTTCTTATTGGTATTGGCATTGACCCCAACTGCAATAACCCAAGGAGCAACGATTGGAGGCGATGGTCTACTCATGGGGTTGTCATGGCTACTTATAGCATCGGTGCTAATGTTCTGCGCTAATAAGAAAATCGTTAATCTTTGGTGGATGCTTGGAATTTTGTTCGTTGCTGCTTATACGGCACTTATAAAAGACGGGTATTTCCTGCTTGGACTTACGCCACTAGTTATTCCTCTGACGAGGTTCAAGACCAAGACTATAGGAGCTCTATTTAAAGGAGTTAATGCGGCCGCTGTCCTTGTTATTGCTTTTCTATTCACGCTTAGGACCGTCCATGCTGTACATGGTGTAGTATTGACCCCAACGGTCGGAATGAATCTTAATAGCACCGAGCAAATCAGCTACATGACTCACCATCTATTTCCCTATGCCTGGCATATAGTGGAGGAGCCATTCACGAAAGTTTTTGACACCACATATCTTGGTTTAGTCGGAATAATAACTAATCGATTGATTTATCTTTCTATTCTAGTCATTGGCTTGATTTACCTTTGTCTTTTTTATGCCTATGCCAAAACTCAACCCATTAGAGCCATAAGTATAAAACTTAAATCTTCAAAATGGCTTGTTGCTATCTTTATATTAATCTTTTATCTTTCTTATCTACTGCTGGCATCGGCTTTTTATATTGGGAATACATCGGTAGGCTCAACGTTTGTAAATGGCTTTTATGGCAGGTATTTTTTGCCAATCCTACCTTTGCTACTTGTCTTGCCTCTTTCTATAAGGCGCAAGAAACAAGACGAAAGCCATCTGCCAATAACGGCGATAGGATCACTAGTTGGCTTAGTGGCGATGGTACTAAGTCTTCAATAGCCTGGCTACATATAATTAGACTATAATTTATGGTTAACTATTGGTGATTAAAGCTATCAAATATAAATATGTGATTAAATATAAAACTTACTTGACGATGCGATTGGCTAAATGTTTAGCATTTATAAAGTCAGCAAGCTGGCATACCAAGTTATCTATTAGCTTAGTTATCGTTATTTTTGCTTTATTTGTTTCATTTGTTTTAGGGGATGTCTCACAGGCTACCAATATAAGTTTAAACGGCAATAATCCCGGTATGTTATTCCAGGGAGTAGGCGCAATTTCCGGCGGTAGTGGGGCTTCCAGGTTATTAATCGACTATCCCAAACCTGAAAGAAATCAAATTTTAGACTATTTATTTAAACCTGACTATGGGGCTGATTTACAATTACTTAAGATCGAAATTGGTGGCGACAGCGGAACTACTGACGGGGCGGAACCATCCATTGAGCATAATCAAGGACAAATCAATTGTAGTTCGGGGTATGAATGGTGGATTGCCAAACAAGCAGTAAATCGTAATCCGGCTATTAAGCTTTATGGGCTACAATGGTCGGCACCTGGGTGGGTGGGGAACGGTCAAAATACTATTTGGACCAAAAAGGATGTCAATTACGTTATCGATTGGATGAATTGTGCCAGGTCACATGGACTTAATATTAGCTATATCGGAGGCTGGGACGAGGAAGGTTATAATGCCAATTGGTACGAATTACTAAGGAGTGCTTTAAACAATAATGGCTATGCTAATACAGAAATTGTTGCTTCTGATGACGTATCGACCCCATGGGGTGTAGCCGATGCATTATTAAGAAATCCTAAATTTAAAAAAGCAGTATCTGTTATAGGAGTCCATGATACATGCCCTGCTAACCCCACCACAGGGTACAGCTGCTATTCGTACCCAACAGCTACCAGGCTTAATCTACCCTTATGGGAAAGTGAGCTTGGAGGCATGTCAGCTAATTATGGAGCGGCTGCAATGGCCCGATCTGTTATTAATGGTTATAACCAAGCAAAAATTACTGGTTATCTTGAGTGGCCATTAATCGATGCAATATCTCCAGGCCTTCCTTTCGAAAAGAGGGGCCTTATCACCGCGGATCAGCCATGGTCCGGGTACTATAAAGTCAATTTAATGACCTGGGCTATTGCCCAGACTGCTCAGTTTACTGCTCCGGGATGGAGCTATATTAATGTGGCTAACAATAAAATAGGTAATAGCGGAGCCTATACTGCATATGAATCGCCAAGCCATAAGTCGTGGACACTAGTAGTCGAGAATACCGGAGCCTACAACGGCCAGAACGTAAGCAAACAAACCATTCATGTTAAGCTAGCTAATCTACCGGACAGCGTTATACGTGTTTGGGAAACTAACCTATGGGTTCATAACCCCAACCAGTGGTTTAATCGTATGAGTGACATCCATCCCCTAAACGGTAAATTCAGCTATACCATAAAGCCGGGTATGGAAGTTAGCTTTACTAATACCAACGGCCAGTCTAAAGGGATGACTTCACCGCCCAGCGCCCATCCCTTATCGTTACCATATTCAAATTCCTTATCACTTAATGACGGAAGTGACGAGCCTTCGTTATTGACACCTCAAGATGGTTCATTTGAGCTTATGCCTTGCTTGGGGGATGTAATGGGATTATGCACGCAGCAGATGACCTCTCAGATTCCAGTTCATTGGAATAATACCAATGGCAAAAACAGCTACCCGTTTGCGGTTATAGGCGATAACTGGACTAATTATCAGGTAAGTGTCAATATCTTGTTCCAGCATACTAACAGCTCTGGAGGCGTTATCGGACGCTTTAGCAAACGCGCAGGAGACATAGGTAACTTTGATGGCTACATGTTACAGCTTAGCGAAAATGGTGTTTGGCAAATCCTTAAGAATAAAAATTCCAACCTTCCTGTTAAGCCAATAGTTCTCGCTTCTGGTTCTCTAGGAGAAATGGGTATAGATCGATGGCACGCAGTGACATTGACTATGAAGGGTAGTCAATTAACGGCGCTGATTGATGGAAAAGTAGTAAGTTCCACTTCTGATACTTCATATTCATCAGGACCAGCTGGAATAGTAGCCGATGCTTTTAGTAGTATCTGGTCAAACAATCAATATCGAGATTTTAAGGTTATGCCCATGAGCTCTGGACCATAAGGTTAATAAGCTTATGCTTAGTGATATGCATCATCGAAAACCAAACGGTTAGAGTATTTAAGGCCTTCACCCAAAAATTTCAGGCCGTATCAGCTAGCTAAGTTTAACGATTAAGCAGTCGTTTTCTTGTTTCATAGCCAATTATTGCCAGTGCGTAAAAAATGATGTCTGCGCTGAACTTACCAACCAAGAATCCGATCGGATATGGATGTATATAATGCGGTGCGCTATACATAGCAAATGGGCGGATTAGAAAATTATCTAGAAGTTCAGCCGGCATAAATTCGATCAAAAGATTTGTACTGGCTGCACTAATTGCTAATGAAGTACGTTTTATCAAAGAATGACTGACATATTTCTTGCTGTTGTATATTAATTCAACGACTACAAAATAGCTGTAGAATCCTAATCCTTCTCCGATCCATCCGGACGCAGTAGCTGTGATATATGAATGCGTATGAGCGAATGCAATCCAGGCGCCAATTAGAGCTGTAGACGTGCCTAAAATTTCGGCCGGAATATATCGTTTTAGCCACTCTTTTCTTTTATTTTTTGGCTGCTGATTCATTTACTGAGTATATAGCTAAAAAGTCTAGTGCTAAACTTATGTTTGATTTTGCTGCCTGCTTAGGTTACTTCTATAGCTGATCTAACTATGTCTTCTAGCGGATCATAGTAAGCCACAAACTGGTCTTTAACAAAGAACTCGGTGATTACCTTGCCTAAGTTTTTCTTGTTTCTGGAGACTAATTTTTCATGCTGAGCTTCTTTATATACAGGCATAAGCTCTGCAACCGAGGCGTCGATGGCGCATGTAAGCAGATATCTGCCTGCCGCTATTCTCTGATATCTATTCGTAGGTTTTAAAAACTTATTAACAATTTTCTTAATTTCACGCTCCGATAAAAGCGGAGCAACAGCGTTATTAATGGTATATTCAGCCAAAAATTGACCAATTCTGTTTCTAGGACCTCTTTTATGCTTGTTGTATCCCTCATAGAAGATATTTTGAGCGATAAAATCGTGCTGTCTATCAGTAAGTTCGACTATCTCGTACTCTCCGGGTTTATACAAATTGATTGCCTGGCGAGGAACTACTCCAGCACATGCCAAGACTACGCTAGTAAACTTATCTTTAGTTGTTTGCGGCAGGGGTGGCCCAGCGAAAGTATCGTGGTAACGATTGTGTAGCCATACTGGCATATGCTGTCCACGAGAAAACCTGACAGCTAATCCCTCTAATAGTCTGTCGTCGTCCGACTTAAATCTATTTCCAGTTAAAGGATCGTAGCCTAGTTCCGGACTTTTTTGAGGATGAAAGTTATGATGATAATTCCCTCCAATAAAATTAAAATCCGTGCTATTCATTAGCACGGGTAGGGGCAGTAGCTTAGTTAATTCCATGTCTACTGGAGTAAGCTGTAAATATCTATTCATAGCCTTGCCATCGACTTTTTATTTTTCACCTCTCTAGCTTATTTTAAAAGGCATATGCTTTTATTTCAATAGGTGTTTTAATTAATCTAGATAGTAGAACAAATTCAGGCATAATTTAGGAAATATGGCAGATCAAGCTATTAAGATAAAAGCAATAATATTTGATTGCTTCGGTGTTCTAATAACCGATCCGCTTGATATAATTCTAGCTGAGCTTGAGCTAAGCGACTACGAAAAAGAGGGTATTATGAGGTTGGTTGCCGTAGCTAATAGAGGGAAAATACCCTCAGTCATTTACAGAAAGGCTTTGGCTAACAAACTTGGCATAAGCTTCGATGAGTATATTAATAAAATTAAGGCAAGCGAAATTAAAAATGGTGAGTTGCTTACCTATATTTCCGATATAAAAAAAAGGTATAAAGTCGGTATGTTAAGCAATGTAAGTAGCAAGGAAAGTTTAGTCAGTCGTTTTACTAAAGCGGAACTATCTAATAATTTTGATGTTGTCATTGCTTCAGGAGATATCGGCTACGCCAAGCCTCAGGCTCAGGCTTATGAGATTGCAGCTTCTGAACTGGGCGTTCTTTTAAATGAGTGTGTTATGATCGACGATCGATATGATTACTGTCAGGGTGCATTGGGTGTAGGTATGCATGCTATCCAGTTCCAGACCTTTAATCAAATGAAAGCTGAATTACAGACGTTAATTAGTTAGTCTGTCATTTTATTTTTTTGATGATCCGGCATTTCTTTTAGGATTTTATCCAAGAAGTCAAAGATCTGCTTAAATGCCATAGCTACGACGTTATCTGTAATTAGTATAGCATGGGGTTCGCTGGCATAGAGTACTATTAAAAGCGACGAATCGGTTACACTCCATTCGACGGGTGCATTGTAATACATAGGATTTATCCATGTTATGTCTAAGTTGCTCCTTTTATGAGATTCCCAATTTACCGGACTGTCCTGGGTATTTAAGATACCTTTTCTTTTTTGACCATTTTGGACCGGCATAGTCCGGATTTCATGCATTACACCAAACGTCATCTTAGGTACGTCTGCTCTTGTATGAATAAAGAATATGTCTTCACCTAGTTTTATTTGGGCTCTGTAGGCATCTGCTACCTCATTTTTTCCGGTAAAGGTTTGAACCGACGGCTGGTCAAAGTGCTTATGATACTTTGTTAGTAATTCCTGGATGACCTTACTAACCGCCTCTTCTCTTACGACAGCCTCAGCCCGGTACGCAGCAGTAAGATTGGCCAATGCTATTGGGTTAGCTGCTTTATAGGTTACCTTATTATTGATATCTTCCTTTACAGCTAATTCCATTTCAGATAATTTATCTAACAGCTTATAGGCGTTGGTGCGACTAATGTTTAATCTAGTCGCAGCTTGCGGCGGCTTTATTTCTCCTAATTCAATTAACAGAGCATAAGCTTCGGCTTGTAGCTGACTTAAGCCAATTGTGGTTAATGATTGTATATCCATAATCATAGGATAGCAGAAATAAATTATAACGTGAAGACAAGAATCACAAAAATACTAGCGACAGATACATAATTATTTAAAGTAGTGAAAATAGGTTGTCACTAATACAAGCATATAATAGTATACAAAATACAAGTGGAGCATATATGACTAGTATCAATGGAGCAGTTAATAATCCGGAAATATACGGACAGAGAGGAATTATGGCTTCTTTCTATCCGTATGCCGATGGGTTTACGGTTGGGAATAACTCTCTTGCCTATATAACAAGAATGCGTAAGCCAGTTCAACTGGGAGATGTGCCAAGCAACGAACTACTCGTCGGTGATATATTACGGAGAACGTGTAAGTTAGGCGGTAATGCTTGTGCTGGTGCGGGTTGTCAGGCTCCGGAGGACTATAACAACACAGACCGGTTATGCTCTGATCTTAATTTAAAAGACGTTATAGAGAGAATTGGCATTGATAGTGCTGATCTTCTTATGGTGGGAGTTACGGCCGATAAGGTAGGTTTTTATGACCAAATCTCTGAAGATGGTATCGCCGTATTAACTAATTCAGTCGGAATAAGAGAGCTGCCAGGATATAACGCCTTCTTTGCCAAAGCTGCAGAAGGAGCTGTACTTGGGGCTAGGCTTGCGGATTGTGGCTTTGCCTCGATCGAATTTAAAGACGAGCCCTATTGTTAAAGCCGAAATAAACGATTTCGAGGGCTAACTGTTGGTTTAATATTTCTACAGGGCAATGTAAGTTGGGATTTGACTTAACTTTAGATAACCGGTTTTTCTCATTTATAATCCTAATCCACGACTATTTTTATTGGTCGGATGTATTATTACCGGTGTATAGGTAACAGAACTCTGGTTAATATGGTGAGCTACACGTCTTCTTAGTATAACCCTAGTCCAATATGTAAAAATAGCTGCTCCTGCTAGTAGTATAGAAACTCCGATCACATATTTAACATTATTGGCGCTGGTTAATTTACCCCAAAAAGACTTATGATCAACTGTTATTATTTGGCTCTTTGTAGTAGTATGTCCTCCACTGTTGATCGTTTGGGTTATGACATATTTGCCATCGGGTAACTTATTGGTATTGACCGGACCTCTCGAGGACTTTCCGTTGACTGAATAAGTAACTGTATTAGTAGGTGAGGTGGTTGGATTTGGTGGGTTTTGCACACTTGAAGAACCGGTTGTACTAGAAGGAGAAGAAGTAGGCGATGGAGTAGGTGATCCGCCACTTAGTGGTGGGTTTGTAGGAGGGGGGCTTGAGCCTGAACCAGAGCCGCTAGTTGTTTGTGGTGCCGAATAGGCCAGATCTTTTAATGCAGTATATGCGGGCAATAGTGTATAAGTCAGACTATTAACGTCATATGTATTGCCGTCAATAATGCAGTAATAGTTTTGGGTACTACTGCCACTATCAGTGCAATCAGCTTCATACCAATAAAGCCTGGCTACATTAGGCAATGTGGCAGCATCATTAACGATTCTGTTAGATACGTTGCTTGTAATGAAGGCGATATTCCTCCTCCGGCGGTATAAGTATTGTAGCCAGTTTCAGTAATCCACACTGGCTTATTTCCATCACCGTACTGTTGCATAATTGGGTATATGTTATTTTTCCAAGTCGCGGCTAGTGTACCGGGGTCGATGATATTTCTACTTGCAGCTGTTCCATTATAGGCGCACCAATTATCACTAGGTGGATCACAGTAGTAATGTTGGGAAAGAACATCGAAATAATTCTTAGCTCCTTGCTGGTACATAGTTTTTAAGAATATCTGGTTATTTCCGTCTGTACCAGATAAAGATCCGCCTAATATGGTAACTGATGGATCAATTGATTTAGCGGTGGTATAAGCGCTTTTTAGTAATGTCGTATAGTCTATCGCATTGTCTATATCATAGTTTGGATAAGTTGTTTCGGTATATTGCCAGGACCAACCGCCGACTGGCTCGTTCCATATTTCATACTCATTAACTTTTCCTGCCCAACGCTTCATCATATAGGACAAAAAATTATCGTAATCTGAGACACCGTTATATGGAGTACAGTTAGTTTTAGTGGGATCACAAGAAGAACCGATTATCGTTCTTAGGGGTGGCTCGGTGCTAGGGGATGGATCGCCACTGGGAGCTCCAGTAACCCATGTTGGCGCCGATGTAATGATCGCTAGTGGATCCATACCATTGGCGTCTAGCTCGTTTACTGCATTATCTAATCGTGATAAATAGGTCTGGCTATATGAGCCTTGGGTAGGTTCAATAAAATACCATGGAACATCGAACCTGACAGATTTTACCCCAGCAGCCTTAAATAGGCTTATCTCTTGATCCTGGACGGTAGAATTAATCCATATTGGATGCCAGTTAAGGCCGTAAAAATTTGCCGATACTGAAGCTGACACTCTGGGAGTTACTTGTAAATGATCAATCGGAAGTATATATGTGCCAATAAAGACGCACATTAATACCGGCTTTCTGTTCGTACCAGGTTTGATCAATTCGTTGACGTATCTTCTCTAGCTTTAGGAATGCCACCATACAGCTATAGACATGGATCTTTTTAGCATGAGCCCACTGAGCGGAGCAGTCACCAACACCAGTTGTTTGCTTGATCCTATAGTGAAAGGTCTCAATCGGCCAACGCTGCTGCCATTGGTTTAAGAGCGCCTCATAATCAGTCAGGGTGAGATCACTACTCGCCAGGTACCTCGTGTCCCCATTATTGAGGACTAGTCGAGATACCATCACTTCTCCGTAGCCTTTGAACCAGACGTGCTTGACGGTTCCATCGTCAAGATCCAGGTCGCTCACAACTACAAACTTATGGGGATATAGTGAAATTAACTGGTTACATTTCAGGCCAGTGACCCAGTGCCAGCCTTTCTTACGGATAGCCTTCAGGTTGTCCAGGCTGCCATACCAACTGTCGAAGAGTACGTAATGGGGAGTAAAGCCTAGTTTCTGGGCCTTATCCAACATCTCCTAAAATGGTTATTCTTACCCTTGCCATCATGGTCTGTAGTGTACAGTCGGAAGTCAATCGGTACGTACTCAGTACTATCCGTCCAGAGCAGATTCACAATGCCGATACCGTTAATCTCTCTATGCTCTAGACCCGAGTACTGATGCCGAGCCAGGTCAATATTTCGAATAAAGGGTTTAGACACGATCGTGTCATCGAGCACAAGGTAACGAGTCTCTGTTTTTACCAATGGCTTGGCAAACTGCCAGAGATCCTGTGGCTGAAAGTCAGCTTTCATAAACCAGCGGGTCACAGCGTCGTGACTCATCTGACCACTTGGTTCTACTCGGGATAACTCTAGCCCAGATTATCTATTCTGTTTAGCAATGAGGAAATCTCGATAGAGATTAAGATTACAATTTTGTTTTTGAGCCATATCTATTCCTTTCGGAATAGATTGTGTTCCTAAACGGCGCACTAACTCAAGTCAAACGCGTAATACCTGATATAAGCATTCCCTTAAGTTTTAATATTAAAATAAGCACCTATTAAAACAGTTTTATAAATTATAATTAGGCTAAAAGGAGGATAAGTTGGCAGCTATTTATTGGTTTTGTTCAGACGAGCAGTATCAGCCTGAAGAGATTGTGGAACATGCCATAGCAGCGGAAAAGGCTGGCTTTGATGGCATCATGATTTCGGAGCATTTTCATCCATGGGTAGCAGATAAAAGTGCTTCCGGATTTGCTTTTACCACCCTAGGCGCTATTGCTGCTAAAACTAAAAAAATAAATCTGATGACAGCGGTCACTACACCGCTTTTCAGGTTTCATCCGGCTATTATTGCCCAAGCGGCAGCCACTGTCGACCGATTAAGTGGCGGTCGTTTTGAACTCGGCATAGGTACTGGTGAAAATATAAACGAAGGTCCACTTGGATTTCGTTTGCCACCATATAAAGAGAGGCAAGAAAGAATTGCTGAGGCTTACCAGATTATTAGCCGTTTAATAGCTGGAGAAAAGTTAGACTTTGCTGGTAAGTACTACCAGACTAAAGCTGCAAAATTATATAGCCCTCCTGTTCACAAAGTACCTATTATTCTTGCGGCCGGCGGACCACAGACTGCAGCAACAGTTATGCAGGGATACGATGGTGTAATGGTTAGCGCTAAGAATATTACCGAATCCTGGGAAAATGTTATAAAACCAGCCAAAGAAGCCAAACAGGATATTAGTGTCGTAGCTGTCCGTTGGTCGTTATATGCCGCTACAGAGGAAGAGGCTTGGCAAGCAATACAGTCACAAAGAGGTTTACGAGCTCCAAGTCGAGGCGAGGCTATTGATCCGGAAGTATTGCAAGCTGAAGTAGACGCTATGCCTCACAGTGAGACATTGGCAAGATACGAATTAGTAGCTAATAACGAAGACTACTTTAACACCTATGCACCGTTAATAGGTCAACTGAAAGCTAGTGTGGTTGGTATTCAGACTGCCTCAGTCGATCCATTTGCAACAATTAAAATGCTTGGCCAGGAAGTTCTGCCAAGACTAAGAAAGCTAAATTAAAGGAGGGAAGAATGAAAGTAGGATTGCAAATTAACCGGTTTGATTATCCTGGCGGAGATCCTAGAATAGGTGAAAATATTAGAGTAATTGCAAAAGCCAGTGAAGACGTAGGGTTTGATAGCTTGTGGGTAATGGACCATTTTTTTCAAATAGGACATATTGGTCCATATACAGATCCTATGCTGGAGGCCTATACGACGCTTGGGTTTCTAGCGGGAATAACATCTAAGGTTCAACTTGGCACTATGGTTACTGGGGTCATCTACCGAGAACCGGCTGTTTTAATAAAAGCAGTTACTAGCCTAGATGTTGTTTCCGGGGGACGGGCCTATTTTGGAATTGGTGCTGGTTGGAATGATCAGGAAGCTAAAGCCTTAGGCTTAACGGACCCACTTAATGCTAGGAGGTTTACTAGGCTAGAAGACACTCTCAAATTAGCATTACAGATGTGGGAAGGTAATAGTAAACCATTTAAGGGTGAGATATATAATCTACCGGAACCATATATGAATCCACAGTCAGTTTCCCGACCACATCCACCTATTCTTATTGGCGGCGGAGGTGAAGAGAAAACCTTACGTTTTGTAGCTCAATATGGCGATGCCTGCAATTTGTTCGCCAGTGATCTAGCACAACTTAAGCACAAGCTTGAAGTTCTAAAAAAACATTGCCAAGAAATAGGCAGAAACTATGACGAAATTGAGAAGACTTCACTGGCTGGAGTTCAGTTAACTGAGGCTGCTAATAATATTGCTGATCAAAAGAAACGGGTGGAAGAGCTTAAAAGCTTGGGTATAGACCACATAATATACGCAGTCAGTAACGATGCCGAACGTGCTTCTTACGAAATGTTTGCTGAATGCATTGATTACATTCACGACTTGAATTAAGACTGGCTTAAAATAGAAGCTAACATGGCTACAAATAAGCGACTCCAAGCTGAACAGTCAGCTAGTCTATACCTCCAAATGCGTGGCTATGATATTAATGAGCTGAATTATAAAAGGTCAAAGTACACTATTGATATCGTTGCCAAAAAAAACAGCGAAATATACTTTGTCGCAGTGATCTTATTGGGTCAAAGTAACCAGACATATGAATTAATGACGCCGAGCCAAATTGCTAGCATAAGGTTAGCAGCAGCCAGTTGGATTGAGGAGAGTGAATGGTTAGGCAACATTCACTATTCAATTATAGAAGTGGACAGTGATAGTAATGCCGTAATGACATTTATTGAGGACCTCTTATAAGCTAAACAAATATATACCACTTAATGATTTGCAATGGAATTAATAACTTGCGATTATCTTTTTAATGAGTGAAGTACTGAACAGCTGGGATGTCGTAATAGCCGTACCTTTCCCTTGTGGTGTTAGCATTCATCCGCGCACATATGATAAGGTTGATACGGAAATCGGTAGGATATGTATTATCGATACTAAATACGAGGGTATTCGTATCGGCACTGACGCTCACGGCGATAATTTTAAGGAAGCAACAGATGATGCACTTAAAACCGCTAATCGTTTGTTGTCTATACTAAAAATAACTAAACCGACCGACGTTTATATAGGCCTATTTGATAGGGATAATCCAGATCATTACAAAGCCAGGTTTTACCTCTTGCCTGACTAATATTATCCATAATGCTAATGATATAATTCATAAATGAAAACAAGTGCGATCGTTCTATATATACTATGACCGGGCGGACACATGACCTAGCAGCAATAACAGTCCTTGGCGCGGTAGTCTTACTGGAACCACTTCGAACCGTAACCCTAGCTACGGCTTTAGTTGCTGTCCTAGCTAATCAGATTGGCGGTATTTTGCCGGATATTGATCAACCTACTGCACCGCTATGGAAAAACCTGCCGGAAGGCAAGTTTCTGGGAAAAATAGTAGATAAATCCATTGGCGGACATCGGTTTTTAACGCATTCGATTTTAGGGGTTGTTATTTTTGGTGCTTTAGCATGGATGTTGTTGAAATTTATCCATCCGATAATGGGTCATGTTAATATTGGGCTAGTATGGTGGTCTTTCCTGATAGGAGTTCTCAGTCACCTAGTTCTCGATAGTTTTACTAAAGAAGGTGTACCGTGGTTGCTACCCTATGGTCGTAAATTTGGTTTTCCGGGCAAATCATGGCGACTTACAACCGGCAAGTCGCTTGAGACTTTTGTTGTTTTCCCATTGATTCTTATTTTCGATATTTGGTTTTGTGTCAGTCACTACAATGAACTATTAATATTAATTCACCAACATCTAGTATAAGAATAGATAATATTAATACTTCACCATTTTGTATGAATCTAAGACAAAAAAATAACAGAAGAGATAGGAAATTATCTACTCATTCAAAGTAGCGATGATTACTTGCATATTATTCGGCTAGTACTATCCTAAAGCTTACTATGGATAGGGATGGAGTATATAAACCAGATCGAACTATTAGGGATGTCTATGAGTCAGGTACTTATCAGCATAATTTTGCTGAAATGGGCTTATCTCCATATGCCAGGATCGGGTCACTCGCAGGTAATATGCCCGAGCGTCATCACAAATGGCTTAAGCCGCAAATAAATCAGCACTCTTTTACTTTTGTCGGACCTTTAGTGGGCCCTACTCTCAGCCCCTCCGATAGGCAGGTATATAATATGTTGCTTCGGTTTAAGTCTTTAAGTGAAGTACCGCTAATAGTTATAGCGTCCATTAGCTTAGTTTCAAGAATTGCTCGATCATCGTATGGTCCCGCTCAGGGAAGACGCAGGCTTGTATTAGGTACAGAACTGGCTATTGCTTATAAGGATCGTGTTACAGAAAAAGTATTACCGGTCCTTCTAATGATTGTTGCTGTTTTATTAGTTATCTATGCCTACATAATTACGCCGATGCAGATAAAACAACCAACTGGCAATAGAACTAACGGGACTTCACTTACCAATACCTATAATGGCCAAGTTGTCTATAATGCCATGTTCCCCTTAATACCTGAGCATGCGGCCAAATCTTCAGTTAATATGGCAGACGAGAAAGCAGTTACGGCAGTTAAGCCCAATATCATAAGTATTATAAAAAATACAGCTATTACGCCGAATCCAGGCCAGGCTTCTAGTACAATTAAACAGACTTTACAGAATATAACCAGCCCAAGCTTTATTGCTAATAATATAGTTTCAACCAGCCAAACTGCTAATGCTACTGTTTCTAACGTAGTAGGATCTATAGCTACTACTGCAAATATACCTAGCAATACATTATCTACAATCAAACCGTCTCCCGGTTATTCATCTAACTTAGTTACGACACAAAACAAAGTCACAATATCTGTAACGCTACCCATCTCGTCGGCTCCTAGTACAAAAGCTTCTATAGTTAAGCCTATCCTAAAACCAGTCATGTCAGTGACTCAAACTACAATTTCTGTAGCTGGTAATATTGTTCATCAGGCTGCATCAACTCTAGCAGCAGCTGCTAAACTAGATGGATCGTTATTAAATAAAGTAGTGGATACTGCCGGGACGCTATCGACCGGTTCATCTTCACTAACCGTTCCTGGAAGCCAGCTTATCACCTCGCCAGCCTCGACTAGCATCCAATCAGTTACTTCTAAAGCTTCAGCGGTATTACCGCCTAATTCGCTGGTATCAAACATAAAACCCATTGCACCCGTATCGGTAATGCCTACTTCATCAGGCAGCAATAGCATAAACACAAATCCTGACCTAACGAAATCTGCTGCATCAATCCAGACGTCACAAACGTCAGTTTCTAGCTTGCCAAAGCCGACTGCCGATCCATTAACAGCCAGGCAATCCGTAAGTTGTAATCCAAGTGCTTCATTGCCAACTCCACTTAAGCCTGTAATTGCCCCAAATAATGGCATAATCCCGACAGTTACCTCAGACACAGAGACTTCTGGATCACTGTTACCATAAGAAGACTAGAAGCTGACAGGCTAGGACACTTCTCTTAAGTGCTTTATCTAAAAGTACGAAGTATAGACAAAAAAGTTTTAACATGCCATAATATATAACTCTATGCAAGAGAGACGTGAATTAGCTAGTTTTGGTTTGGTTGACGAGCTTGAAAGAGTCAATGGCATTACGAGTCTAGACTTTCTACGAGCGCCGATAAGCTCTGATCTAATTGAGAAAATGGCCCAAACGGCAATCGAATTAGCGCATGAAGAAGGCACATCGTTATCTGCTCTCTATATCGATCTTGATAATCTTAAAGAAGTCAATGAAGAGGCTGGCCATATTGCAGGAAATAACCTTTTGCGTGTTGTTGACAATGTATTGAGGAGTAGTATTATCCGCAGCGATACTGATTTGGTTATCAGTGAAATTGACAGTGAACGGGTTGGTGGTGATGAATGGATTGTCTTAAGTCCTGTCGATGAATCGGGAGCACAAATTATTAAAGATCGGCTTGTTACTAAGGTAGAAGAGGGCATTAGTCTAATCGACGACATAACCATAAAGAGATGTTCCCCCGGAGTTTCAATCGGGCATGCTACCATCTTACCAGGGGATGATGTTTCTGGCAGAGAGCTACTTGACCTAGCAGATAAAGACCTTCAGCGCGTTAAAAGAAGTAAGGACCCGCAACTGAGCTGGTCAAAAACCGTAGCAGCCGATATAGCAGAATTTTTGTTAGTCAGAATTGCTGAATTAACACCTAGCCAATTTGTTAAATATACCCGCAGTAAACGGCTCAGACAAACACAACACCCATAACCCTACATAACAATACTACTGGGAAGTGCAAATGAAGGGCAGTTAAAGATTTTTCATAGAAACTCTAAGCTTCTTTTTTTAATATTATTAGTATGCCTTTCTACAAAAAGAAGCCTTTTTTAGTAATTTGCATCACACTCCTGGTAGTTATCTCGGCTATAGCTTTAATAGTTACTACCAGCTTTCATGACGTAGCTATCCATTTGTTGTCTGCTGATGCAATTTGGGTATTGTTAATTGTCGCTGCCCAGTCTTTTGCCTACTGGGCGTATGTTATTCCCTATAAGATGGTATTTAAAATGAGTTTTAAAGAGGCAAAACTACATGCCTTCGAAGGCTTTCAGCCATTAAAAGCTGGTAGTGGCTTTGTTTATGATATGGGTCTACATAAACCGTTAGGTGCTCAGGCGAGAGTCTATTATCTGGGTATATGGGAGTATGCAGCGCTAGCGCCGGCAGTTCTAATTGCCGCTATCTATGCCTATATTAACAGTTCAGTACCGGTACCTTTATCTTTACCATGGATAATCGGTGTGCCTGTTGGCGCTGCTTTGTTTGTAATCGGCGTATCAAATCGCACACGTATAGCTAAATTTCCCAGAGCACACAAACTTCTGGACTTTATGATGGGTATGTTGAAGGACCAGGACTGGCAGCAGATGGTGTTGCTCATTATTGGTATGGCTGGGTATTGGACGGGGGAAATATTTGCCTTGTGGGCTTCTTTGCAGTTGTTCGATATTAAATTAAGCTGGGTTGCCCTACTTATTGCCTATGCTACCGGCTATTCGCTTTCACGACGTAGTTTGCCACTGGGCGGAGCAGGCATCGTTTTAGTGTCGCTGTCATTTTCGCTCCATTGGGTTGGGGCAGCCATGTCGGTTGCTTTATTAGCGGCACTGGCTTATCAAGTATCTAACCTAGTAACTCCCTTTATTTATCACCGAGCATCTACTACTTTTACAAACTCTTAGTTGAGTTTAGTTTTCTAAACTCTTCTTTTGTGCCTAATATCAAAGTTGTCATTCCGACGATTATTACACTTAGGATAACAAGCATAAAGGGTAATCCGATACTGTCTAGGTTGTGTACTTTAATCCCGGTTGAAAAATTAATGCCGGCAACGTTGGGTAGTAGTTCACTAATTATGCCGCCGATGATAAAGGCTACGCCGCCCCAAGTAAGAGTATTTCCTGCTGTCTTTAGTGCCACGCGCCTAACGGCATCCTCTTTTAGACCGCGCCTAATTGCTATATAGCCAAACAGTCCACCGGCTATCATCTGCATAAGCATGGTACCAATACCAAAGACCGCTCCTGGTACCCAGGCAAATGCTGCTGAATGAGTTCCGGGTGCTAGAACCGTATAAAGAATCAGGGCAAAGGCTCCGAAGCCCCATCCGGCAACAAAGCCATGAACTGCTGGCATCCATGGCTTAGGATCATTAAGCCAGCTGTCAGTGAGATTGTCTTTTTCATGGTGTTTCTTTAAAAACGGTAAGTCAAAATGAAGTATGGTTCCTCTTTTAACGATAAAAAGTCCGGCAATAGCCATCAGTAGACCGACAACTATGTAAATGATGTTATTTAACGAAGCAAAAGTATATACTCGGGACAATCCTAGGTAAGCAAGCTCGCTGGCTATAGCTCTCTGAATAGTAAAAGCTAATGAAAAAATAAGCCCGGACTTTATGCCTTTTTTGGTTGAGTAGCTACCTATAGCGTAACTAAAAGTTATTGGCCAGGTATGCTCATCTGGGGTTATACCATGCACCATACCCAGTAATAGAGAAGTAACCAAAATTGCTACCCATCCGGCTAGATGAGTAGGATTCCATAAATTCAGTGCAACAATCTGTGTCAGCAAAACATATATATCTTCTCTCACTGAGAATATTTTTGCAAATAAGTTGCAATTTATGATATTTTTGAACCATGTCAGCCTATGAAGACCTGAACCACGCTTTAAAGCAACGCGGCTATAGTATCACCCGGTCACGAGAGATTGTGTTTAATACTCTAAGTGGTAGTACCCCATTAACTACTGCCGATTTAATAAAAAGGATAAACAAAAGAATTGACCGGGTAAGTGTATATAGGACAATAAAACTGTTTGAGGAATTAGGCATAATCCAGCGTCTTAACTTTGGATTTAAATATAAGTTAGAGCTTAGTGACAGGTTTGCCGAACATCATCATCATTTAACTTGTATCGGCTGTAACCGGATTACAGATATTAATAAAAAAGAGCTGGAAGCTTTTATTAATTCAATAGCATCAGATAAAGAGTTCTTACCCTCTGCACACCAGATAGAGATACAGGGTTATTGTAAAAAATGCAGAGAAACGGAGAAACAGTTAAATAACTAACGGATCAAATTGCTACTGTTGGATACAATTTTACTCGAGTGAAATGGGGCAATTCTAATTGATGGATATGAAAAATTTGTCTGTTGGGGACGTGGAAGAGCTATTAACTGATGAGACAAGAGCACCGGCAGTCACTATATATTTACCGACTCACCTGGACGCATCCCCGCCTAATCAGAGTGAGGATGAGATAAGAGCGAAGAATCTGCTAAATAAAGCAGTCAGTATTATGGATACCAGAGACGACAGCCGTAATTATAAAAAGGAATTTACCGAAAGTTTTGAGCCTTTGCTAGCCAGTCCTAATAAATTTGAACATCAGACTGCAGGTTTACTGGTATGTTCTAGGCCAGGAAGATTTGCAATATATCATTTGCCACTAGACTCGGAAGAGTATGTAGCTGTTTCCGATCAGTATCATCTAGCTCCTGTTTTTGGCATTATTAATGATCTCAGAGAATATTACATCCTTATATTAGCTCAGCAGTACCCAATACTTTATCAAGGTGACTTTTATGGAGTCTATAAGTCTGATATAAAACTCCCGTCATCATTGAAGGTTGCGCTTAATATCGACGAAACGGGAAAAGAAAACGAGCAGCAACGTTCAGCTTATGGTGGAGTTAGGGGTACGTATGGGTTTAATGGCCGTGGGGGAGATAAAAATCCAGCAGAGAATGAACGAATGCGTTTCTGGCGAATGATTGACCAGGCTTTAATGAAACACGGCGATCGTAAAAGACCGTTAATTATAGCCGGCATCGCTAGTGAAATCAGTGAATACTTAGCCCATTCACACTATCCACAAATTCTTAAACACCATATTGAGGGTAACTTTAGTGGCTCAAACCCTATTGATCTGTATCGGCTGGCGATGAATGTCATCCGTCATGAACTTCTTAATCCTTATCATGATAGGGTGATTGAAGAGTATAAGGGCCTAAATGGTCAGGCTCCGCATTTAACAGCCGATAATTTCGCTGCTATTGCCGACGCAGCTGAAAAAGGAAGAGTAGATAAATTATTAGTTTCTTCGATTCGCTATACGGCAGATACAGTAAGAGACAATTATAAGCCGGTTCCAGTGATCACTTTTCCTCCAGTAGAGTCGTCGCAAGCAGTAAATGATATAGCCCGAATAGTGTGGAATTGCGGTGGAAGTATTATAAATATCGAATCTTCCCATATGCCGAAAAAAGGCGCTCTGATGGTTGCTACAATGCGGTATTAACAGCCATTGTACAGTAGGGCTATTGGGTTAATCGAAAAATGCCAGCCGTAGTAAAGCGAAGAAACCTGGTAAGCATTTGCTTCCAGGGGGCCAGTTATGTAGACACTTGAATCGGCATTAGCAGCGTTTCCATCAATACAGATAGCTGCTTCAACTTGTGCTAGGGTCGGCGAATACCCGAGCTTCATAACCTTGGGTTCTAAAGCTGCCATTGCTTGCCAGTCTAAAATATTAAGATCACCATTGCTACAGGTTACTGGCGAGGGGTCGCCGTTACTATTATAGCTAAGTTGCTGGGAACATTCTGCTGTCTTAGATGGTACAGTTGCTGGTTTAAGAGTTGCGTAAGGGCTTATAGGCTGAGGTTGAAGTGTTGCCTTGGTCTGCTGTGAGGATTGGGTGCTGTTAACTGCCTTGGTATTAACACTAGTAAATACATAATAACCAATAGCTACCACTAACAAGAAAGTCGCAGACGCAATGATGAGTGGAGTTAGGGCTGCTCCAGACTGGGTAGTCAACTTTTTCATCAACAATATTTTAGCATGCAGATAGATCACTAACTGTTTATGCTAATGCTACAATAGTATAAAAATATGCTACTGGTTGCCATTATTATTTCATTTTTGGCTATAGGGGCTGGCTTGACCTGGTTTCTTTTGGTTAAAGATCAGGGTAAAAAGGAACCAGTCACTGCCTTATGGATTGTTGCCGGATTAGGACTGATTGGAGTAGTGGCCGCCGTCTTTCTTGAGCACTACCTAATACCAGCAAAGTACTTGTCGTTGGTGGCAGGTTCTCCATTGCCGGATGTCTTTCTGGCAACTTTGGGGGTGGGGGCGATTGAAGAATGTTGCAAGTTCTTGCCATCCGCCTTTTTTCTTTATAAACGTAAGTTCTTCCGGGATCATGTCGATGGCGTAATATTTTTTGCTATTGCTGGATTAGCTTTTGGTATTCCGGAGAATATTCTTTACACTGCACAGTTTGGAGCTAAAACAGGTCTGGTAAGAATATTTATGGATCCAATATTTCACGCCACAACTACGGCTATGGTCGGCTACTTTTTGGGTAAATCTAAAGTCGATGGGAAGCCCCTCTACAAATCGGGGTTAGCTCTATTGGCGGCTATAATGCTTCACGCCATGTACGATTTTGGTCTGTTTTCACGCAATATCTTTTTAGTGATGATATCGGTGATAATTACCGGAGTGTTGGCTGCTAGCCTATTTTTATTTTTCATGCGCGCCAAAGAACTTGACCGCCAAGAAGGTCTAGTGGCTATTGGCCACAATAACTTCTGTCGGCACTGTGGCCAGGCTAACCCTAATCATAATCTTTTTTGCACCCGATGCGGAGCTCATGCTTAAATGGGCATTAAAGGAAAATATAAATGAACACATGTCCGAATTGTGGGTTATTAATAGAGCCGGGAGCTTATTTTTGCGGCAATTGTGGCCAGCGACTTAACGTTGAAATTATAACAGCCAATAATTCGATACCCCCCTACGCGGTAGAAGCGATTGATCCGGCCGCTAAAAGGGGGGAAGTTCAGGCAACGATAGGACTATTATTGGGTGTTATAGCCATTACCAGTTCTATTTTTATTCCCCTGGTAGCCTTAGTTCTTGGTGTCGCAGGCTTAGTCCTGAGCACTATATCCAGGTCAAAATATAGGCATACGCTAAGTATTATGGCAATAGTTATTTCAGCCGTGGGCCTTCTGTCGGGAGTCGGTATCTGGGGGTATGCTGCATCTAAGAGTGTTCCGCTTAAGTTGGCACAAGGTAATGCCGATCCGACTAAAAATCTGGTAGCTATTAATACGCCCTGCTACGAGGTAAGCATTGACAGTGGTCTAAATAATTACCGACCCACTAACTGTAATTTTGATGCAGCATCAACTGCCGAAGAATTTAGTGTCAATGCCGTAGCCAATCCCAATATTACGGCTACCGATTTAGGAAGGGTAGCACAAACCATATTCAAGAATGCCATCGCAAAGTCCGGCGGAACATACCTTTATGGTTTTAGTGGGACGTTCGCTAAAAGTCCGGCCTACATAGTTTATGCCAGTAATGCTTCGCAGCAGACTGAAAGTATATTTGCTATGGTTGTACATAGTTCATCAGTGGTAGATAATGTATACATTGTGGGCAGGGCTATTAGAACTACCTATAAGCCATCATTTGGCGCCTTGGAAAGTAGCTGGCAATGGAAATAAAAAATTTTAGATTAGCCTTAGTACCTATAGCTATATCCATGGTAGGCATTCTAATGTTAGCCATATCCGTATTTACTACTAAACAATCGGGTACTAACCTCGTACTATTAAGTCAGTTATTAGTTAAGCCCAACCTATCCCTCAGCTCATCTGGAAGGACTCTTGTTTCCAGCCTTAAAGTAAATAGCGGTAATAATAAAGGTAATATATCTATTTCTCAGATTGTCAGCAATAGTATTTCTAACCAGTTGATGCTTGACCAAATCAGGTCATCGGCTATAAACTACCAGCCATCAAGTCACAAAAGGTAGTTTGTCGCCTACTGCCTGGAATAAATAAGTCTTATTAGGATATACTTGGATAGTTCTTTTCATCTGGCGTCGTGGCGGAGTGGTTACGCAGAGGTCTGCAAAACCTTTTACACCGGTTCAATTCCGGTCGGCGCCTCCAAACAAAATGCGCGGGTGGTGGAATTGGTATACACAAGAGACTTAAAATCTCTCGCCTACCAAGGCTTGCGGGTTCGAGTCCCGCCTCGCGCACCACTATATTAAGCTTGATAAGGGCTGCATGATTAAATATACTCATTTAATTAATTTAAAATAAAGCCCAAAATAAGGTCAGAATAGCTATTAGGAATAACCCTCTTATCATTTTTTGCTTTTAGCGTAGGTTAAGACATTTGCTAATGAGTTTACTTAAACCAGAACGCCAACCCAATAAGAATTATGATAAGTAGCAACACGACGCCAGATGAAAAGAA
>JAJZOE010000053.1 GCA_021829145.1 bacterium
ATACTTAAAGTGGCCGATATATTATGTTAGGCTTGTCCATACAACCAAACCAGATACCGATAAACAAGTTAAATGAGTTATAAATGAGTTCCTAATATCTCTTGAATTTTTTGTAAATCATAAATTACCATATGTTTCCGAAAAACATCTATTAAATGTTTATCCTTTAGCTTTACTAGCTCCCTATTAACAGTTTCTCGCGATAATCCCGACCTGTTAGCTAACTGATCTTCATGCAAATCTAGCTGATAAGAGCCATCTTTCCTTATTGTCCCAAATCTTTTACACTCCAACACAACTTCAAAAAGCACTCGGCTTTGGCCGCTACCGCCCATTAGGTGAGCCATACGTCTCTGCATTCCATTAACACCGGAATACAGGCGTGACAATAGGTCGAAAGCTATATCAGGGTCTTTTCGCAATAAATTGACTACCTCTTCTGCTGGTGCCAACCTTGCTTCAACGTTATCTAAGGCTTCATAAAAGTATTCATTTGATACTTTATTTATCGCCCATAACATTGGAAAGAAAGCAGTCGGTTTAAAAACATTTACTACAACTTCTTCGCCCTTGTCTGAAATGTCATATTGTCGAACTTTACCTTTTAATAAGTAATATATCCCCTTAGGTTCTTCATCCGCATAGATAATTATCTGATTCTTATCAAACTTCTTTAGCGGATATTTTGCAAAAAAACTCTCGACCCTTTGATCAACATTTATTGCCATACTTATTTAACCATTATATCCCGAATAGCTATGAAGCAATCTCTAAGTAAAACGTCATATATTTTACAGATTTTTATTGACAGTACGGGTAACTTTACATGTGGTAAATTATATGGGGAATATATGGAAAGTAATCCGGATAACACTGAGTTTTTAAATGAAAACGATAGGCGAATTTTAGGCATTGCTAATCGAGCCATTGAGTTAATTAACAACGATCCTGAAAGAATTTATATAGAGTTTGTCGGCAACAGCGACGTTGAATCAATGCCATTAATCATTAGAAAAAGCACAGATAATGAAGTCGAGATAGTAAGAGCCAAAATAGACATACAATATCTTTATATTTACGCTTGTTCGGTAGCACAATATGATAGATTAACAAATCGATTTGATTCATATGGACTTACTGGAACAGGTATATATGATAATTTATGTCTTCCTGATTTAAGATATACTTCTGGGTTCAGAGAAAGTTCGAGTACAGAGATGTTAGGTACTAATTTATCGCTGTCGCATTCACGACTAGATAATCTACAGCAGTTTAATTCAGCTGATTTATATAAAATTCAGCTAGACGATGGACAAATTAAAAAAAGGTTTACCATCATATTTTTGGATGATAAGTTATCGGATGTGGATATGCGACTGTCGGTCTCCAACGACCAGTTGCTGACCAAAGCCTCGGCTATATTGGCCACAAAAGATATGGTTGCTATTAATGGGCTACTCAGCTCTGCTATAGATGACCAGACTTTGAACCTAATTATTGACAATATAAAATCAAACTACAATCACAGTGAAAAATCTGCTGACGTTCAATCAATTTTACGGACAGTCAGAGAGCGTGTTATTTCTTTTAGACAAAGCTATTTGCAAGAAGGCCTAGGTATTAACCAACCTGATAGCAGTGACCTCACTAAGGTAGAAGCTCTGCTAGGACTATAGAAATCAGCTAACTATTGCTATAGCACACCCACCTAACAATGATATGTTTAAGGGTCGGCTTAGTAATTAAAACAACTATTACTCAGACCTTATGGTATGTTAATTTAATAGAATGGTTGCAGATATAAGTTCGGATAAGCTGCTCTTGGATAAAGCTAAACAGGTGCTGAAAGATAATATGCTAAATGGCATAGTTATTCCAGCTCAAGGGTTATATCCCCACCAAGTGCTTTGGGATAGCTGTTTTATTTCTATAGGCCTGAGCCACTATAACGTCAAACAAGCCCAAAAACAGATAAGAGAATTCTTCAATGCCCAATGGAAAAATGGAATGATCCCTCACATTATATTTAACCCTCTTCCCCGTTATTGGTATGACAGACGTATATGGAGAAGCTGGATATCTCCTTTAGCCAACAAATCCATAGCGACCAGTGGCATGACCCAACCGCCAATGTTTGCTGAAGCAATCACCAAGATCGGATCTAAACTCAATGGGTCGGAACGACTTGAATGGTACAACTCTATATATGATCAGCTAGTGAATTACCACACCTGGCTATATAAAGAGCGAGACCCAAAGGACAGGGGACTTATAACACTAATACATCCGTGGGAAACGGGGCTCGACAACACACCGCCTTGGCTTGAATCACTAAGGCACCGTCATGCTCCTTGGTGGGTTAACGTAATAGTTTGGCTAAAGATCGACAAGATCGCAGACAGAATAAGATTTGACGGTAAATATGTAGACTACAACCAACGAAGCTCATCTGTAGAAGCGTTAAGATTATATGATGCTTTGCGCCATATAAGAGCTAAGAAATATGATACTTCATCAATACTTAATAAACCCCCTTTTGCAATAGAGGATTTGACCTTTAACTGCTTATTAATCAGAGCAAACCAGTATTTAAAACAGATATCAAAAGAAATAAAGCGACCACTCCCTAATGAACTATTAACAAAAATGAATAGCACAGAGATGGCACTCGAAGAGCTGTGGGACAATCAGGAAGGCATGTATTTCTCGCGCAATATCATCACCGGTAATCTTCTTAAACAGGTAAGTGTATCATCTTTATTGCCAATATATTCGGGCGTAATAAGTAAAGAGCGTGCAGCTAAAATAGTTTCTCTGATTAACAGTAATGAGCATTTTGATGTGCCCTTTCCTATACCTAGCGTCCCGCCTTCTTCCAGTTGGTTTAAACCAATGAGATACTGGCAGGGTCCATCATGGGTAAACATTAACTGGCTGCTAATTGATGGGTTAAAAAGATATGGCTATGTGAAAGAGGCGTGCAAAATTACCGATATAACTATACAGATGACAAAGAATAACGGTTTTTATGAGTATTACAACCCGCTAACTGGAGAACCGGCAGGTGTATCTAACTTCTCATGGACTGCAGCTTTAATAGTTGATTTGCTAATGAATTAGCGATTGATCTTACCTTTCTTTATAGAGATGTACCTTTCGGTAAACAGCATAACAAGACCGCCCGATACTAACCCAATTGCTGCATATTTATATCCGTTATCATTATTGGAGCTAACTTTTTTGGTAACCGATGCTATTGTCGGATCAAGTTTATCTATTGCACTCACTAACTGTGATGACGGGTTAACAATTCCGTAGATGCCAGTTTTTAGACCACTAGCAATAGAAGAGCTATTAATACTGTTACTGTAACTAGTCAAACTATTAGCATTAGCCTTAGGCATAGACACGGGAATAAAACTAAATACATGCGGGACTTTTGACGTCGACGGATTTGGGGAACTGGAGGATGAGCTACTGTTTTCTAAGCTAGGAAAACTAGCTGCTGGAGTAAGCGTACTAAGGCTACCTGTCCAATTCCCGAATATATTAATGAATAGAACTCCAAACCAACTAGATAAGCTAAAGTTATCATTAACTAAATTACCTAGATTGACTGCCGTATAAGCATTACCGCTTGAAGCATTTCCGCCAATAGTATTATCTGATACAGTAGCGCTGCCGCTTTTTGCCAAAGCATTGATATTATTGGTAATGCTATAGTTGTTGGCATTAGTTAGATTGACATTATTATTTACTTGACTGTTTTGCGACAGGTTACCGCCATAAGCTACTGCCGTAGTACCTGATGGAGCATTTATCATTAAGCCTACCCACTTACCTAATACATTAACAAACACCAGTAGAGTATCGGCACCAACTACATTATTGCCCGTAAGATTAAGCATAGTAACGTTAGAAGTCGCATTACCACTGGTAGCACTTCCTCCGTTGGTGTTATCCGTCACCGTCGCATTACCAGTTGAGGTGGTTGTGTTAACGTTATTATTAATTGTCGTGTTATTTGTCGTCGTAGCGTTAATATTATTGTTAACGGTAGTGCTCGTATTTGATGATGGTGCATTAGAGCCTATGATTTGCTGAAGGTACTGTGCAGGTAATTCAATATTCCCTGATAAATCTCCATATACATTTATGGTACCGATAAACGACTTACTGGTACCGATCATAGAGTTTACTAAGTTAATGACATTAGCTATGGCACTAGCATTGCCTGATGTGGCATTACCGCCTGTAGTGTTTTGCGAGACAGTTGCGTTACCGGTTTGTGCCGCTAACGATACATTGTTAGCGATCTGGCCATTGTTGTTACTATTTACGGTAAGATTACTGTTAACCGCCTGATTGCTATTCGTATTTCCGCCCAAATTTTGTAATAATACCGCTGGATCAATCAAGAGATTACCCTGAATGTTGCCATATAGATTAGAAACAAAAGAAGCCACATTACCATTGGTCATTGGTGCACTAGATTGGAGTACGTTTATGATATTTGCTAATGCCTGAGCGTTGCCACTGGTCGCATTGCCTGCTTCAGTATTGCCAATAACGCTCGCATTACCCGATAAGGCACTAGAATCTAGATTATTACTGATAGCTGCGTTATAGAAATTGTTAAATGTTGCATTATCGTTCGAGCCGGTTGATAAACTGTTAGCCGGTTGGTTAGCAGTCGGTTGGTTACCTATTATTAGAGAGTCGGCTACAGGCGGTGCAATTGTACTTATAACGTTTGGTACATAGCTCTGGCTGACTGGATCATATACCCACTTTGTAGTATCCCACATTCCGGTTTTAGGATTGTAGCTATATGCTTGAGGAGTACGTGGTGTTGTCTGTCCTGTACTAGGATTCCAGATATAATATTGGTTTTCCCACATTCCGGTAGAAGAATTATACGTAAAAGTATTGGCAGCTGGTCCACTTGGGGAAGTCGGCCCTTGATTGCTATTATTTGTAGACTCTAAACTTCCACTATTTTTGGTGAAGGTAGTGGAAGAGCTAACTGAGTTAACGTTACTTGTTTTACTACTTGGTTCTATCGACGCGCCACTATTTGATTCGCTATTCGTTGATAAGTTATTATCTGTAGATGGTTTTATAATACTTGAATTAGTTGTAGATGATAAATTGCTATTAGCACCGATTGTCGGTACTAATGATGTTGGCGTAGTTGATGTCTGGACTTTAGCACTACTTACAGAGTCTGTTGAATTAGAGCTGGCTGCAGTAGGAGTGACGTCTGTTGGCGACGAGACAGATGGTGTCGGTGAAGAAGCGAATAAATTACTGTTAGTACTAGAGGTACTTGTTGATGCAGCTAGAACCACTGAGGCATTCCAGCCAACAGACAGCACCGCTACTGCAATAACTAGGCTTGCCTTGATTAATATTTTACGTAACCATATTATTTGCCTCATGCTATTCTCCTTGTATTGTCTTAGGCAGGGCGAGCTAGTGTTGGCCTTAGCTCGTCCTGCTTGCAGCCTAGCGCTAAGTTACTTACCTAAACATGTTTAGTTAGAAATGTTTAAGCTCATTGTCGTAGTACTATTGTTTGTAGCGTTTCCTGATGTAGCACTACCTCCAGTAGTATTGTCGACAACTTTTGCCCTACCTGAACTGGACTCTTGTGAGTTGTTATTGGCAATCGATATGTTGTTAGTATTAGTAACAGTGGTACTAACATCAGTACTAGACTTAACTACGTTGACCGAGTCAGGACCAGTCTGATTCATATTTACAGTTGATGGCGTACTAGAAGAATTAGTACCGCCTGACCCTGAGCCTAAAGCAGCGCTACTAGATGTAGAATTACTTAAGCTTACTGCAGCTGATAGAGAGCTGTTGTTGGTAGCTGCCCCACTGGTCGCAGCACCACCAGTAGTGTTGTGTGCAACTACAGTATTGCCGGTCCAAGCACTCTGCGGATTGTTATTATATGCCGATATAGTGTTCATATTCGACAAATGCGTATGCATATGTCTATAGCTCTTAACAATATTGGTCGAGTCAGGACCAGTATTGCTAACGTTAGCTGTTGTAGCTCCGACAGTAGAACCTAGGCCTGCCAACAAGCCCAGGGAAGCCGCAGCCGAACCAGCCACTCTTAATACCTTTAGATGGTTCATAGCCACCTCCTTTATTTAGATTATTGCTCCTCGGGTTTTGTAGCCCGACCGGAGAGAACGATAGAGAACATTCCCTCCTGACGAACCGCAAATCATATTAATTAGAGCTTGCTGACGATGAAGATGAGCTATGCAAATTAATTGTTAAATTTGTCGAAGAAAAGGAAGATGCAGAATTACCTTCAGCCGAATTACTTGAGGAAATATTTACAGTTGACTTGGTGCCATCAGGTGAACTAATAGTTTTACTTACATTACCGTTTGCAGGTACCACAATATTCTGACCGTTTACTGTTACTTTTGCCTGTGTGCTATGAGTGCCAGTTGATGTTTGGGTTTGTATTACGTCTGAACTAACATGATTTAGTGGTTGAGTGTTTGTTTGCGGTAATGTTGGCATATTGCCAGTAACGGTCTTAGATGTATCAGATGAATATAAGGTAGGTTTTTTGCTATCACTAGTGTATAGGTTTGAAGTAGCTCTTAGCCCAACGATTGCTATAGCCCCGGTAATAACAATCACAGAAACCAGCAATAAACTATGGAGTATGTGATTACCCTTATAGTTTATTTGCTTTGTCCGCTCTGGTGTGATGCCGATCATTTTAACCCTCCCAAAAAATATCCTGTGTCCCTGGCCTTGGCGGACTCCCCTTTTAGAGAGCCCGCACGTATTTGATATATTAATTACTTATAGAGAGATCAAATCTTGTATTGCTGTTATTAGTTGCAGCACCCGTGCTAGCAGTCCCGCCGGTTGTATTCTCAATAACTTTGCTAGAACCGCTTGATGTAGATTGAGAATTGTTGTTAACCAAGTTAACGTCGTTGGTGTTAGACACAGAAGTTGTAACGGTATTGCTTTGTTCAATCTTGTTGTAGGAATTAGGCCCGGTATTAGAAAGGTTAGCAACCTGCTTATTTAATACACCGCTGATTATTTTATGAATGAAAGTCTGTGGTGTAGAAGGAGTTGATGGAGGTGTAGTTGTTGTCTGAGGTGTTGGAGGCATAGTTGGCTGGGTACTGGGCGGAGTGATACTAGTAGTTACTGCCGCAGCCGTGGTAGTGCTAGGTTCGACGCATGTTAGTGGATTACTCGCACTTGAAAGACCATATGTGTAACCAGCAGCTCTAATAGAGGTTAATTGGTTTCTTAAAGCCGCTGTGTCGGCAGCCATTTGCGAGTGGATAGCCGAGGTAAGAAAGCCCACAGAGCCAGCAACCCCCATGGCCACTCCGATGAATGCAGCAACGACAGTGTACACATGATTTCTTAATGGTAAAATTATTTTATTCGTATTTAGGGCTTTAGATTTTTCTTTTGGAGATTGCACCTTTTCTGACATAAGTAGCCCTCCTAAAATTAATGGATGTTACACAACCGACTTTAAAACTAATTCACAATAAAACAGCGAAAAATATTACATTGGCATTTTAAAAGCTAACTTAACCCTTAATAACCATTATTAATTTGCTATATCTATAATTTCTAACGTATAAATGAGGAGTCAGTTTGAATTAATTGTTCTGCGTATCTGAATTTTTGGCTTTTTTTAAGGCTCTAGCCATCCAGACTAGCTCCTGCCAAGGTTTAATACATCTTTCTCTATATTTTTCATCTAGCAAATTACCCTCAGAGTCAAATAAGTCTTGTACACGAGGAAAGTGCATATCTGTATAAGTAGCGACCAGACCCATTTCGCGAACTGTTATAACTAAAGACTCGATTGCCCTGACACCTCCCCAGTTACCGGAAGATGCACCGGCGAATGCTACGGGTTTGTGGTTATAGTTTTCTAACTCGCTATCTAGCATTCTTTTTAAGGTACCAGGGAAGCTATGGTTATATTCTGGCGTAACTATAAAGAATCCGTCTGCTTTAGACGTTAACTCGCTATATCGAGCATCTTTACCCTCAGGATCATTGCCATCTCCTGGAAAATAAAATACCTTTGGGTCAACTAAATATGTTTCTACACCTTCTATAGTAGAGCCTACTTCAGCCACCAGTTGTGCTGCCCAGAAACTTTTACGTTGTTCTCTTGTGGTACCCGCCAGTACCGGAATAAAAAGGCTGTCTTGCATAGTCTTAGCATAAGCGATAACTGCATAATATACCAAATATTTAAGTAATTTTGCTAACAGCTATTGTTTTTATAAATTATATAAACTTCTGCTTATGCAAGATTTAACTATATCCAGCCCTGCTTTTAATAACGGTGATTATATACCGGCTAAATATACATCTGACGGAGAAAACATTAGCCCCCCCTTAGATTTTGGAGGGATAGGCGAGGAGGCTAAAAGTATAGTAATGATTATGGATGATCCTGATGCCGCAACAGATCCTGATGGCCGTGGTAAAACATTTGATCATTGGATTCTATTTAATATTTCGCCCAGTACTACTTCAATTGCAGAAAATAGCCTTCCCGAAGGAGCTATTCAAGGAAAAAATAGTTTGGGTCAGTCGTCGTATATTGGACCGGCACCACCCAATGGTACTCATAAATATTATTTTAGATTATTTGAACTAAGCGATAATCTGGAACTGGACGAGGGTGCAACAAAGGAACAAGTCTTAAAAGCTATTGAAAACTGCACGCTTAGACAAACAAAGCTTATCGGCAAATACCAGGCTAAACCTAATCAATAGAGCAAGCTTGACATATTCATGTCAAGAAAAGGACGTACGCTCTTCTTCAGTTGCCTCCAATGATATATCTTCTTTTTGATCGGCAGGCTTCAATATATTGTCAACCAATTCATCCAACTGATTATCTGAGATGTTAGCCTTAACCGCATAACCTTCTATGCCCATATCCCTAAGCCCGGCTGGGGCATCCTCTTCGTTCAGGTTAGAGATAATAAAGACAGGTATGTGTCTTCCCCATTCGCTTTTCCTCATTGTCTCAAGTATCTGATCGCCGGCAATTTTAGGCACCATTAAATCAAGTAGAACTAAGTTGGGAATTTCCCGTTCAATAATATTAAGGGCCGCAATGCCGTCGTAGGCCGTAAAACATTGATACCCTAATATTTCAAGCCTTGTTTTGTAAATATCGGCTAAACTAATGTTGTCCTCAACAATAACTATTTTCTGAGATTTTCCAAATTGGTCCATAGTAGCATTGTAGCGTAGTAAGCATAAAAGTTATATCCTTTATGCTATTTGAACAACTTTTTCCCAGGGCATATCAGGTTTACCGAAATGCCCATAAGCAGAAGTTAAGGAATATATGGGTCTCCTTAAATCCAAGCTTTCAATTATTCCCCTGACCGATGTATCAAGCAATTTATCCTTATAATCCTCAATTTCTTTGATGCTAATTGTCTCAGTATTAAAAGTATCAATAGTTTGCATCAACGGCAAAGGATGGCCTATGACGTATGCAAGCCCTACCTCGCATTTAGTAGCCAAGCCTGCAGCCACTATATTCTTCGCTATATAACGAGCGGCGTATGCACCGCTACGATCAACTTTGCTTGGATCTTTACCGCTAAACGCTCCGCCACCGACTCGAGCATAACCACCGTAAGTATCCACCACGATTTTACGTCCAGTAAGGCCGGCATCACTTTGAGGACCGGGGATATGCCATATCCCGGTTCCATTAATCACAATGTTCTTAGCTTCAGGTAGCTTGAACTTATATCTGTCTAGAATAGGCTTGAAAACCAAGTCTATTATTTCTTGTCTTACCTGATTCTCATCTACATCCTCCCTATGCGCTACCGCTGCTACCAGCTTTTCAATTGAGACTGGCCGATCGTTTTCATACTTAATAGTTACCTGAGCTTTCCCGTCCGGTCTTAACCACTTAATAACGCCATCCTCTCGGCACTGGTCTATCCTTTTTGCTAAGGCATGCGCTAATGCGATAGGTAGCGGCATTAGCTCTTCAGTTTCGTTAATGGCAAAACCGAACATCATACCTTGATCGCCAGCTCCACCGTCATCAACACCTATAGCAATCTCTCTAGATTGTTCGTGGATATCATTACTGAACTCTGACTGATCACTAAAACCCCATTCCGGCTCTGTGTAACCTAATCGGCTAACAATATCTCTGGCAATTTCTTCAAAATTTAGCTTGGCTGTAGTTCTAATTTCGCCAAACAGTGCAATACGATTAGCACCGGCAACGGTTTCAATTCCCGTTCTTGTCAGGGGATCCTGCATTAAAGCCGAATCCAGGATTGCATCACTAATAGCATCGCATATTTTATCCGGATGACCGGCACAGACACTCTCACTAGTAAATAATTTATATTTGGGCATAAAAATATCCTTTCTTGCCTTAAGACGGAAAGGATATCTCAATGTGAAACATCATTCCCGCCAGGCGGGCTAGACGGAGCACCTTACGCATATTTCGTAGGTTGCTGACGGATCAACGAGCTAGTTCTCTCCCCGTACTCTTTATATTTTTAAATTGTTAATTCAAATAGTTTAGCATACATGATCTTTTTTGGACATCGTTATTACCCCTATAGACAAAAACAACATTTACAGTTCTAATAACAATTACAGGTATGAAGCAACTGGCGGGA
>JAJZOE010000030.1 GCA_021829145.1 bacterium
TCAGATAACAAGTCGGTCAGGCTGCGGGTAACTTCAGAGATCAGTTTTGAACTCTCTGAAAACTGTTTTTGAATTGAGTTGACCATCAATGCCTGGCTTTTATCCAGTCTCTCGCTGAGCTGATTATTGATGTTATCCTTTAGGTTGCCAATGTCTTCGCTCAGCTTATCCAGGTCCTGCTTAAGCAACAGCGCAGCGTTGCCTTCACTATTGCCGCCGGACTTTTTAAACAGAAAAAAACTTAAACTAATTACCACCGCACCGAGAATTATTACTGCCCCAAGCATAGCTATATTATAGCTTATGCTAAGGTATTATTAGGCATTGAACAGGAGTAAGTTTTTGCTTGGCAAAAAGAAATTATTAATAATTGCCGGCGCCATTTTGATCGTGGGTGTTGGTGTGCTTGTCTATTTTAGGGCGACCACTAACACCGCAACGGATAAGGATACTGCAACTAGCGTTAATGTCTCGGCTCATAATGAGCCGGCGGAATCCGGCGAAATTAAACTTATCGCTACGGGCGACTGGATCGCTCATGATTCGGTCAATACCGCAGCCAGGACGACAAACGGCGCATACGACTATATGGCAATGATTAAAGACTTCGTCCCGGTGTTTAAGGCGGCAGATATCCGTTTCTGCAACGACCCGATACTAAATGGCGGCCAATCTCTGGGGATTAGCGGTTATCCCAAGTTTAATTCACCGACAGAATTTGTTACCGCTATGGGTAAGTTAGGGTGTAATTTAGTTAATCTGGCATCCAACCACAGTTTTGATTTTAGCCAAACTAACATTTCCAATTCGGTCAGCGCATGGCAACAAACTCCTGGCGTATTAGCGTTTGCTGGCGAAAACCAGAATCAGCTGCAGCATGACCAGATCCGACTGTTCAGTGTCAAAGGGGTAAAGTTTGCTTTTCTTGCTTATACGACTTATTTAAACACCGATGCGCCGGCTCAAAACAGCTATGGAGTAAATGTTTTCAGCCACACCTTCGCTCAGCAACAGATAAATGAGGCGAAGGCTGACGGAGCCAGATTTATTATTGCCAGTATGCGTTGGGGAAGTGAATACAGCAACACGTTGACTACGGAGGAACAACAGGACGCGCAGTGGCTGGCCGATCAAGGAGTCAAGCTAGTACTGGGGCACGGTACCCATGTGCTGCAGCCTGTTCAATGGCTGAATGGTAGGGACGATCAAAAAACTCTCGTCTGGTACGGTTTAGGCGACTTTCTTCATTCGCAAATACCCGCCGACACAGTCTTCAACGGCATCGCTTCAATGACCATAAGTCCAAAAACGCTGGCAGTTACTTCTCTCGGCTTCCTGCCGATATATATGCATTACGACTGGACTAGCCAGCAGGCCGCCGCACAGGATTTAGCCGCACGAACAGACTTGCACCTTTATTTGCTCCAGGACACGACCCAGTCAATGATCAACGCCCAGCAACTGAACACCACTGTTGCCGCCCAGAAGCAAAGAATGGACGCAACTTTGACTAGCTACAACGCCAAAGTACCTCTTTTAACTTTAAGCCAGTACTACAGCCAATAGCCTAATTGGCGTAATGGGGAGCGGCCGGATAGCCGAAGAACTGTTCCAGCGTCAGTACGTGATTTTGATGCATTTCAGTTGCCGCAGCGACGCCGATATATCTTATATGCCACGGCTCATATTCATAACCGGTTATGGCCTGCCCGTTCTGAGGATACCTGATGATAAATCCATATTTATAGCTGTTGTTTGCCAGCCAGATACCTTCGGGGGTTGTGGCAAAACATTGCTCCACTTCGCAATTGCGACTGACCGGTTCAACGTCAGCGGCCAGACCTGTCTGGTGTTCGCTGTACCCCGGTCTGGCACTTTGCGCGTCGGCTACTGTTTTGCCTTGTGTTGCAACATAACCGTCGTAAAGCTCTGTTTGATAGCTATATGACCGATAACCACTGGCCAGCATTAAATTAATACTTTGCTTTGCAGCAGCGGCAAACATCTGTTCCATTGCCAAAGCGGCAACGCGTCTTAACTGCATCGTTTCATTTCCCGGCACGCGTAACGGAACGGTTGGGAATACCAGGTCTGCAGGGATATATGTCACAGGATTTAACGGGTTTTGCTTATTCACCACAACCCAAATGCTGCTGGGGTCGCTATGGGAATAAAGATTTTTATTGAACGCTGCCTGTTTAGGGACTAACTTGCTTTGATAATGCACAATCGGTTGAGCTGAATGTGAATGGTTAAGGCTGCCGGCAATATACCAGCTGCCAACTGCAGCTATAATTAACAGAGTAATTAGTGCAATAATTTTTTTCATCCTAACAATTTTAGACTATAGAATCAGCTTTTTCTAAGGTTTTCTTAATTTTACTGAAGATAATAGAATAGAGAGTAGATGGCCAAACGCTTAACCACTCATCAAAACATGCAAATATATCGGCCGGGAATGCTCAGAAACGGGGCCTATTCACCGGTTACGGACAATAAACAGGGAGCAAAACCGATGCGTAAATTTTTATTATTCCTGATTATTATTGCCGCTATCATCGGCGTTGGCTATAAAGTTGACCACTCATATAACAAAGCTACATATAAGAGTGGGAGTCCGGCTAGCATCAATGTTCCCGCGCAAACAACAATTAG
Source organism: bacterium (assembly GCA_021829145.1). Taxonomy (GTDB): domain Bacteria; phylum Patescibacteriota; class Saccharimonadia; order Saccharimonadales; family UBA4665; genus JAJZWH01. Next base: position 2,656 of record JAJZOE010000030.1, read on the forward strand.
CAAAAATGAATGCAGCGGCAATACGGCCGACAAAGACATTGTCGTCAGTCTGAAAAGACAACATATATGGGCTTGCCAGTATACCCTGGCAGTATTTAATTCTCCGGTCGTAACGGGCTACACCGGCAATCCAGCAGATGTCACCCCTACCGGGACTTTCCATATCTTTACCAAGGAAACTAACGTCAGCCTTAAAGGCACTGACGGAGTTACCACCTGGGACGATCCGGTCAGCTACTGGATGCCATTTTTGTTTAATCAGTATGGCGCATACGGTTTTCATGATGCCACCTGGAGAACACCAAATCAGTTCGGCCACATAAACACGGCTTCTCCTAATGCCTCGCATGGTTGCGTTGAATGCCCCCTGCCAACCGCTAAATGGCTATACTCCTGGGCGCCCATCGGCACTGAAGTAACTATTAGAGTTTAGAAAGCTAACTCACTAAAAGACCCGGGCGTATATCCCGGGTCGATTAGGAAGCCTCACACTTCCTGATTTTTAGGATAGGCTATTTAAAGCATTATTGCAATAAGCCACATTACAGAGGTCGGGATAGATAATTACTCGTACTAATGACTGCCCGCCACTCAAGTATTCTTTCTCCTTTTTCCCTGATACCGATTCTTGCCGACCAGGCAATTGCTGACGGGTCAACCGGCCGGTTAAGTCGTAGAACAAGCGGAGGGTAGTTAAGGTCGTGACCGTTCAGTGTTTTGTCTATCTTAAAAGCCTGACATATTTTAGCCGGACCATTGAGCAAGTTATCTATCGTTGTGTTGTTGCGGTTTTGGATCATATGTTCAACCCCGGCAATTGGTTCCATCGCCCTGATCAATACGGCAGCACCATGATCGATTGGACCGACTGAGACGTTAAGACAGTAATGCATACCATAGGTGAAATAGATATACGCTTTGGCAGCCGTGCCAAACATCACTAAATTGCGTTCAGTACGGCCCCTATAGCTATGGCTTGCCTGATCACTCTCGTCGTAGGCTTCAGTTTCCACTATCCGTCCGATCAATTGTCGACCGTCGATAGTCCTGATCAGATCGCACCCCAGCAGCCTGGCGGCTGCATTGACTGCATTTAAATTACCCAGCTCATTTTCCAGCATCATACCTATTATATTGCTCTTTTTTAAAGGTATACTGGCTAGTGTAATGGAATCTTCGGGGACGCCACTAGCAGACAGGTTAAGGCCAACCAGATTAAATCAGGTTGTTGGGCAGGAGCATTTAACGGACAAAGGTAAACTGCTAAGTGAAATAGTTAAATCCAAACGGCCGATCAGCCTAATATTCTGGGGACCGCCTGGAAGCGGTAAAACAACTCTTGCAAGGATCCTGGCTACAGAGGTTAGCGCAGATTTTAAAGAACTGTCGGCAGTATCGGCCAGCAAAAAAGACATTATGCAAATTATTGATCAGGCAGAAGCCAACCGACGGCTGGGGACTTTGACCATCCTGTTTGTTGATGAGATCCACCGCTTCAATAAAGCCCAGCAAGACGCTTTTCTTCCTTACGTTGAAACGGGTACGATTAATCTAATCGGTGCTACCACCGAAAATCCTAGTTTTGAAGTTATCTCTGCCCTGTTAAGCCGCTGCCGGGTGGTTGTTTTGAATCCCCTAAACGAACTGTCCATCATAAAAATTCTTAAAGGAGCCGTTAAGACATTAAACATAAAGCAGGAGAGAGTTAGCGCAAAACAATTGCAGGAAATGGCTCAGCTAAGCGGAGGTGATGCCAGAACTGCTTTAAACTTACTGGAGCTTAGCCTAGATTTATCCAGAGGGAAAATAGTTACTGAGGAGATTATTAAATCTGTGGCTCAAAAACAGCTGCCACTTCACGACAAAGCCGGTGAGTCTCACTATAATCTTGCCAGTGCCCTGATAAAAAGTCTTAGAGGCGGAGATCTAAATGCCAGTTTCTACTATCTAGCCCGGCTGATACAAGCCGGCGACGACCCAAAATTCATAGCTCGACGAATGGTAGTATTTGCCAGCGAGGATATAGGGCTTGCTGCTCCAGCCGCCTTAAATCTAGCCGTCTCCACTTTTCTGGCAGTCGAACGTGTTGGTTTACCTGAATGTAAATATAACCTCTTCCATTGTGCTGCCGTATTGGCAAAAGCTCCTAAATCTCGGGATGTTGCCAATGCAATGAATAAAGCCCTGGTGCTAGCCGAAGCTTATCCCAACCTATCAGTTCCGTTGCACCTGAGAAATGCCCCGACAAAATTAATGAAAGATCTTGGCTTTAATAAAGGGTACGAATGGCAGCCTGGCTTTAAAGACGATCGTGGGTTCATGCCGCCAGAACTTAAAGACAGTGAGATTTTCTAACGGCTGAAAGATGTCTGCAGGAATTCGAGTGCTCGCTTCCAGGAATCTTTCGACGCCTGCTCGTTGTAGGCATACGGATTGCTGTCATTAAAAAAAGCATGGCCGCAATCAGCGTATACCTGGTAGGAAAAGTCTACTCCTGCCTCACGCATTCTATTTTCTAACTCAGGAAGCTTAGAAACCAAAGCTTCATCTTTTTCGCCATAAAAGGCTAAGATTGGAGCCTGAATATTTTTTAATTCGTCGACAGTCTGATCGGCATGACCATAATATGGCACGGCGGCAATCAGTCTTGGTTCGGTAACCGCTAGGTTATAGCTATAGGTTCCACCAAAACAGAATCCCACTACGCCAACCTTTTGCTTTGTTTCTTCCAGGCCGTATAAATGATCAAAAATTTGCTTTAGGGATTTAACCGTGTCATTGGCAAATTCAGGTGCCTGGATAGGAGCCATTAACTCTCGTAGTTTTGGCTGAACTTCGTTTCTTTTCTCGGGATTAAACAAATCCTGCTGTAGCTGGGCGGTGGTGCTTTCCTCAATTCCTGTATGGCTTAACAGATCCGGAGCATAAACAACGTACCCTTCTTTCGCATATCGATCGGCCACTTCACGAATGTGTGCGTTTAGGCCCCAGACCTCGTGGATCACGATAAGTCCACCTTTAACTTCCCTTTCGGGCTTACTTACATATACGGGTGATTCATTGATGGTGATGTTTTCAGTCATAATAACGCCTCCTTATCTAATGATGCATCATATAGTATACATTGTGAGTCTGGCATATATTTTCTAGATTAGGTATAATTTTGCCCTGTACTGGGGATTGGCCAAGCGGTAAGGCACTGGGTTCTGGTCCCAGGATCGGGGGTTCGAATCCCTCATCCCCAGCCAAGAGATAATTTTTCGTCTTTCAATAAGGCGGCGAATGGTTCTACTAAAGAGTAATTCGTTATTTTTATACCGTCAAAATGTAGGTTCAAAAACACATTGCGTAAAATTATATCTCGTTGAACCATAGTGCCATGATTGAACCTTTCTTCCATAGTTTGAACCAGTGCATTAAACTCCTCTACACTAAATGATGGTATTGATACTTTCTCTAGTTTTTGTTTGTTGGCTTCAATTTTGGTTGTTTGGTCTGCAATTATCCGCATATTTTCAGATATAGCAATTTGTATCTCTTCTTTCATCCTTTCATCTTTGATTATCGTCAATTGTTTAGCAAAATCTTTATTGTCGTCTCTAAGCCTTGATATGTATGCCTGTAGACTTACATTTTGACCTCTAAGTGCTTGCTTGCGTGTTACTGATAATTCCTTATTTTCAGCAAGATACTTCTTGTATGAGTTTTCTGTTAGCTTAGACGAGACTTTTTTAAGAATTTTGCTGGCTGCATCGGACACCACTATTGCTCTGACGTCTTTTGGCTTGCGAGGACAACTCGTGTTTTTACATTTCGTGTAAACATAATACTTACCACTCCTACTTCTAGAGCGATAAATAATTAGTGGTCGTTCATCATGGCAACTATCACATAACAAGATGTCTCTAAACGGCAAAAAGTAGTCTAGTTTTTTACCACTCCCACGCTTTCTCTTGTAATTTACTGCTTGGACTTTGGCGTAGGTCGTCTCATCTGTTAACGGTACGAAATCGGGTAGTAAATCACGCAAATCTACTATTCCGTCTGCTTGAACTGCCACGCCATAATAAAAGCTACTATGTTTACCACTGAACATTCTCGTCAAGTCATTGGTTTTTATTATTCTGATTTTTCGCTCACCTTTTATGATTTGCGAAAAGTTGTTAGTGTTGAGATACTCTATGATTTTTTCGTGCTTAGCACCTCTGGCTCTCATTTGCCACGCCTCTTGTATAAGCCCAAAGTTGTTATTTTCCATATCTGGCTTGTAGTAGCCTTTTTCCTGTATGTAGCCCAATCTTGGATAGCCGCCTAAGCCGCCCTCTCCAAACTTTTTTCTTACACCTCTTGTAGCCTTTTGCGATAATTCATCTGAATAATGAGTCGCTAGTACAAACATTAAGCCTAGCATCATACGACCAGCGGGGTCGTTTGAGAAAGGTAACGAGAAAAATTTTAGGTCTTTTAGCTGACCGCTGTTCAGCATATCTAAGATAATGCTTGCCTCAGCCATATTACGAGCTAGACGGTCAGGATGCCATGAAATAATTCCGTCGACTTCACCGCTTTTAATTTTCTTTATCAGCTCTTTGAATAATGGTCGCTTTTTGGCTATTTTGGCTGATTTGCGTTCTTCTATTGGCTTACCGACTAGCTTTAAGCCATCTCGCTTAACCAATATCATACAGTCGTCTATTTGGTCATTTATTGAACGATACTGTCGTTCCAAACCCTCTGTGCTTTTACGAGCATATATGGCGTATTTGTAGACTGTCTGAGCCTTGTTTATTGTCTCGTTAGTGTCAGGGTTCATCTTTTGTCATAATATTGTTTATATGCCTTTATTTTAGCAGACTAACAATATTTATGATGATTTTTGAACCTTTACAATTTATAGACCGAGTAACTGCTTCTTTTTAGCAGTAAACTCTACTTCGGTTAATATGCCTTGTTCTTTGAGCTTGGCGAGTTGTGCTATTTGTCCTACAACGTCATTACCTTGAGTTTGAGAACTTGCAGCAGTTACTGGTGACTTTCCTTGCTTAACCCTTGCAACAACACCCGAGAGTTTGGCTTTTAGCTCCATTGGGCTTTTATCTTTGACATGGAACATGACCTCTTGACCATTAGTTAGGGCGATAACAATATAACCGTCCTTAACCTCTTGCTTTTTTGATTTTCCAGCAAGTAATATGTTGCGAGTTATTGTTCTTTGCTGTAGATACTCATCTTTACCGTCAAAGGTGATATCGGCAATATCTTTATTATCCAGCGTAAAGCTATTTTTGCTGCTAAGTGCTACCTTAAACTCCACTATGTTTTCGTAAAAGGTTAGCATACCCCTATTTGCTTTATGTTCGCCATAACCACCCATGTACTCGGTTAACCCAAGTATAACTAACTTATTACCTTGAGCTTGCTTAGTTTCAGCTACCTGTTCTTGATGTTCCCTTTGTTTTTCTTTGATACTGTCGAAGTTAGCTTTAAACTTTGCTTTATTTGCAGCCATATCAGCTTTAAACTTAGCGTTACTTTCGGGATTTGGTTTAAATTTATCTAATAAACTCATAGTTTAACCTCAGTTTGTAGCCGTTAGAGTTACACCGCTCATACCAGATATTTGAATTACATCACCGTTAGTTAGATTGACAGTCAAACTAGGTACCTCACCTAAAGAACTATCACCACCTAGTATTTCATCATAGCTATCATTACCAGTTACGATAAAATTGCCACTCTGACCTGAAGGTGGAGTTGCAACATATCTACCAGCACCAATATCTTGTCCGACAGTAAATGTACCAGTAGTCAGGGTGGTTGTTGTGTGTGTTGTTACATAAGGAGTAGTAACTGGCGTGAATACAACAGAGCTTAAACCTGATATTTGGATGCTGTCACCTTTAGAAATCTGTACTCTTATTTGAGGTACTCCCTGACCACCACTTACACCAAGTATTTCATCATAACTATCCGTGCCACTAACGATAAAATTGCCACTTTGACCAGCACCAGTAGTCACATTATATAAACCAACAGCAACGTCTGTACCTCCTTTAAAAGTGCCAGCACCTAAAGTAGTGGCTATACCAGTAACTTTTCTTGCTGAAACTGTAGCAACAGGTTTTGTAGTTGTCGTGGTGCTTGATTTTGACGAGGTAGTATTACTAGCATTTGCTACGGATTTAGTTGGCGAAGTTTTATTGCCGCCATTAGCTATCGAAACAATAATAATTAAAAGGACAAAGCCGAGAATTGTACTCAATACTTTATGTCTTGCAAACCAGTTTTTATTACCTCCATTTACATTACCATTTTTTTTCACGACTTTATCTCCCTTTAAATTATGATTATAGGCATATTATGCGATAAATATTGTGCAATTTGCAATAGTTTAATGCGACAAGCTGTCTGTAGAAAGCATTACATCTTAGCGACAAACTGTATGAGTGGTAGATGAACAGAAATTTATTTATAACTTTGGCAAGCGGCTAGCGACAATACGCAAACGAAAAGGCATAACCCAAGAAAAGTTAGCAGATATTATTGAGGTGCACCGAACTTACATTGGCTTTATCGAACAAGGTAAGCGTAACCCAAGCATTGGTAATGTTCATAAGATAGCAAAGGCGTTAAAAGTACCCATCAAAGACTTGTTTGATAACTTATAGCACTCAGGTTGCGATAATCTTTTTTATTCTAGCTAAGCTGTCTTTGATGTTTTCGTCGATTTTCGTTTGAGCGACTATAACCCTGCTTTTCGCCATTGCTACTCAGGTTAGGTCGTGCCAAATTGAACTTAACACCTTGGACATTGATAAAAATATATCAATAGTTAGCTTATGGGCTAAATTAGCTTTTCATCTTGATGTCTGTCAATTTTCTAAAGCATATCCAGGCAGACATCATCCCTATACCAGCTTTATTAAGTTTGAATGGATTGATAGGTTTAGGTTCTGCAAGATAAATCAGTATGCAGTATTTTTTATCCTTAAAGTGTTGATAGTATAGCTCGATATCTGATTTATCAATTCCTAGGTCTTTTTGATGTAGATTAAGTGTTTGCCTTACCGTAGAAGGTGTTATATTGTCTATCTGCTCAACCCTAGCTATTCTGGCTTGAAGACATACATCTTTACCTGTTTCCTTGAAGTAAACTATTTCTCCAGCTTGTATACTGTCCCAGGGCTTAAATCGGCTCTTGTACCACCTGCTTTCAATCGTTTTTTCACCACTCTCTATCTTTTCTAACATTTGCCACTTACGGCTAAGTATGGCTATATGTTTCATCTAATTACATTCTATGATTGTCTCCAATATATCTAAAGGATAAAATAAATTGTTTTATTGAGCTTTGCCTGAACTTCTAGTTTTATTAAGGGAGATAATATCGAAGTAAAAAAGTAGTATTTGAAGTACTTATTAGATGTTTGGATTTAAGCTAAATCAATCTGAACTGATTTGGTACGTTCATGTTTATCGGTCAAAGTTAACTTTTTGATGAACCTATATTCCCTAGCTCTCAGTGCTTTGCTTGCTAGTTTGTCTTGACGGTCAATCCACCATCGAGCTGTTTTTACATCTTGTTTCTTTTCAATAGCGTTCTTAACAACTAGATTGGCAAAGATTGTGGTTTCATTCTGGGCTAAGGTCATTTTGTCCGAAAATTGTTTGTTGCTGGCAAGCTCTTTGTAGTAAGTTGATGTACTGACACCAGATAAGATACAAGCACCTCTAACGTCCATACCCTTCCTAAAACAATCAGTTAATTCTCGGACAACCTCCTGCGTCATTGCTTTAGGTCGACCAACACGACTGTTGGTGCTAATAAGTTGGTGTGGCTTAGCTTGATTTACCATAACTTTATTGTATCAAGCGGTACCAATATGATGTATTTATACAGCTCAATAAAATGTTTGCAGGGTCGGCCTACTAACAAAGTCAATTAAAATTACTACCTAGTTGGCTTATCTTTGACTTCTTTTTCGATAACTAGCATCTTATTAAAGTTATCCTCGACACCACTTACACCAAGTATTTCATCATA
>JAJZOE010000032.1 GCA_021829145.1 bacterium
AGCAATCGTCACCATTAAAATGTGTATAGCAACTTTCAGGGTGGTAATATGTGGAGTTATTTCGGAGCTTATGCCGAAGCTATGCGAGATGTGATTGGACTAACAGGACTTGATTGTTGGGAAAAATACCAGACATGGGAAGATGCTATGAAAGAAGGGGGCTTCAGAGTGATGCACGAAGAATTCTGTATTGTATCTGACTTCCCTAAGACTTTGTTAGTAGATGAGCAAAACAGACCTCACTGTGATAGTGGACCAAGCCACGAATGGCGAGATGGTTTTAAAATATATCACCTACACGGCGTTAAGTTTGACGAAGAAATGCACAAAAAACTAACTTCTGGTGATTTCACGCTTGAAGAATTGGCTACTAATACCAATATGACAGCCGACCAAAGAGCTGAAGCCTTGTTTTGGTTACCGCCTGAAAAGCTTTTAAAACAAGTAAATGCTGAACTAATCCATACAGGTGTTAAAGGAACTAAACTGTATCACGTACCTAAAATCATAGACGCTAAAGACCAATATTGTATGCTCATGGAACACCCGACCATTAAAGATAGATTCTTTATTGAATGGGTAGACCCCGAAGTAGGAAAGCTTAAAGATGCTGACTTAGCTCAATGTTACGCCTGGCAAGATGAAGACGGTGACCCAATACCATTAAGTGAATATCTTGAGGCCATTGAAGCATGAAAACACTCGATGAACAGATATACGAAATAGTTGATGAGTTTACTACACCTGGTAAAGCTGAGCGTTATATAAGCGAGTTGTTGGACTCAATTAAGAAAGTAGTTGCCGACTATATCCAAAGTATTGAGTTGCCAGAGAATAGGCCAGAATGGAATATTGATAGTAAATATCAGATTATTGACGATACTCTAGGCAACAGAGCTCAAGAACTCTATGAAGACATGAGGCTTGGTTACAATCAAGCCCTTACCGACTGCCAAGCTAAATTAGATGAAGTAGTAAAAAGTCTAAAGGAGACTAAGTAAGTGTCAGTAGATAAAGCTAATAAGCAGAGCAATAGTAAATTAAATAAGGAGATAGAAATGTCAAAGCAAGAAACTATAACATTGAATGGTAAAATCTACATAGAATTTGACCCTAATAAAAAAGATATTCTACCTGCAGTAGAAACAGACCATATTATCGTGATTGCACAACGTGGCTGGATATTTGAAGGCTACAAAGACAAGGGGCATAAAGATGAAATAGTATTGCTGAACGCTAATGTAGTTCGGTCATGGTCTAACGGTAAGGGCATTGGTGGATTGGCTGAAGCTAAAAATGGCTATACGCTTGACCCTGTAGGAACTATTCACCTAGCCAATGAAGCTGTAATAGCCGTTGTAGATATGAGGTGGTAGTATGTCGTATTCACGTAATCCTAATACTGCCGATGCAATAAGACCGTTAGCAGAACTTCCCACACGCGACGGCAACGGCTACGGCTACGGCTACGGCGACGGCAACGGCTACGGCAACGGCAACGGCGACGGCTACGGCGACGGCGACGGCAACGGCAACGGCTACGGCAACGGCAACGGCTACGGCGACGGCAACGGCTACGGCGACGGCTACGGCGACGGCTACGGCGACGGCAACGGCTACGGCAACGGCTACGGCAACGGCTACGGCAACGGCTACGGCAACGGCTACGGCAACGGCGACGGCGACGGCAACGGCTACGGCGGTATATTATGACTCAGAGCAAGAGTAGAGAGGTTTTAAATCCTGATGGAACGCCTATTGGTGGTGGTCATTATGAACGAGGCGATGGCTATACACATTTTAATGGTGACGATTGCTCTAAAACTATAGAACAGAGCAATAACCCTAAAGCAATAGATGACATAAGACAACAAATAGCTAACTTACCTATAGTCGGTAGACAGCTGAGGACTAATAGTAAACATGAATACTTGGTCAAGGAAGATGTCGAGAAAATAGTAGACCTTATGCGCACCCAAAACCTAGCCCTCCTAGACCAAATTGAGAAAGATGTTATAGGCAAAGATTTTACAGTAGTAACTGAATATGACAAGGCTATCAATGGCGTAAAAAGAGACCAGCGTAAAGCAATAGATAATATAAGAAAGGAAATAATGTAATGAACTTAGGTAGATTTTATTTAGATATGTTATTAGCGCTACTGGTGGTGCTTGGAATACCGCTATTGATTTTACTCCCACTGCAACATCGCTATCCAGACGCAGGATACTACCTAACCCCAGTATTTGTCTGCACCAGCTTTTTAATGGGTAGATACATGAATAAGAGGTATCCAAAGCCATGAAACCTAACCCTAGTAATAGCAGGAGTGAAGATAAGCCTATTACCAAAGAAGAACTAGGGGCTTGGGGTGGATATGTAGATGATTATTTTTGCGAAGTATTGAATGGCGAAAAGTCAGCCGAGAAAGCTAAGGAAGATTTGCTGTCTTTCAGGAATAGTAAATGGTATACGGGCGATGACTCTGAATTTCAAGAGATTAAAGAAAAGGACTAACCCATGAACAGGAGTAATAGTAGTAAGATTAATCCGGACGGGGAAACTATGACCGATAACATTAACCCTGCATTAGTTTTTAGCCGCCAAGGAGGCAGGATATTTATTACAGATAAAGTAAGCGCTAGCGAACTACTAGACCCCGTTAACATATCTACCGTAGCTCCTTTGTATATAGACGATGAAACAATAATCATCAACCAGACTAGCCTATTTAACTTACCTTCTTTAAGAACTGACTTGGTAAAACTTGACGACGATGGATCTATTTCTTGGAAGTCAATCAAATGAGTAATAGTAATAAGGAGGATATATGTTAAAGGTTGGGGATAAGGTTTTATTAGAGGAAGCATGGGAAGATGATGAGGGACACTTTCACGATGAGTATGTGACGGTTGCTAAAATATTACCCGATGGCAGGTTCACGATTAGAATTGGTCATTGGAAAACTCGCTCATGGAAGCAACAAGCTATCCAAGCATGGTTAAATAGGTTTGTTTGGTATGCTAAAGACTACGAGGCAATAACGAGACAAGCAATAATAGATGAGGCTACAAATGAGCGTTCACTTTAGCTCACTACGGCTAGACTGGAAAACGCCTAAAGCTGTTTATCAGATACTTGATGCCGAGTTTGGGTTTGACCATGACCCATGTCCACCGAATTATACCGTAGATGGACTTACGAGCGAATGGGGGGGGTGCAACTATGTCAACCCTCCATACGGCAGAGAATTACCCAAGTTTATAGAAAAAGGTTACAACGAGTATCTGAAAGGCAAGACAGTGGTGTTTTTAATACCTAGCAGAACTGATACTCGCTGGTGGCACGATTACTGCATGAAAGCCGATGAGATACGTTTTATTAGGGGTAGGTTAAAGTTTGATGAACACGAGAACTCCGCACCGTTTCCGAGTGCAATAGTTATTTTTAGAGGAGAACCAAATGACTGAATTAGAAAAAGATGTGGAGGAAGCCCTGAAATGGTATAACCAGACAAGTCGTGGTGTTGAAACTGGCGAACCTGAAAGAGAATTCATTAAAGCCCTACTAACCCTTATCGAGTCTGAGGTTAGGAAAGCGACGCTAGACGAATGGAAAAGATTTAAGACATCTGGCTTGGACCCCAACAAGACATTAGCCCAAGTATTAATGTATGCTGACGCTCGCATTAAAGAATTAGTATACCAAGAGCTATCGGCAGAAAAAGGAAAGGAATAAGATGATACAAAAACTCTGTAAATCCTGTGGCAACTCCTATTACCAATACAACTCTTTAATGACCATGTGTGATATGTGCCGTATCAATAAACACGCTACCAAACCCTTAAAAAAGATTGGTCCCATAACCAGAAAATGGATAGAAACACGCAAGGATTGGATAGTTAAAAACCCTGGACCGTGGAATTGTTATATCTGCAACAAGAACTTAGGTATTAACTCAATGGAGTTAGATCACATTAAATCTAGATCCAGATACCCAGAACTTAGATATGATCTTGAAAACTTAGCTCCTTGTTGCCATACCTGTAATCAAGAAAAGGGATCTTTAGACCTAGAACAGTTTATGATAAAATAATCTCGTAAACAAGGAATCGCAGAGTCTTAAACTCAGTATTTTGAAACAGATAGACTTCAAGTTCTACTACGAACTACTACCAGATGACGGCAAACCGGTTATGCACCCCCACGAGAAAATAATCGAAACCCTCTACTGGGCAATCGAAAGTCAACTGATAGCTTACTTACTCTTGCTACTGATCGCTCTTAAAAAACACTTATAATTCTTTCAGCTCTCGCTCAAGCCGTTTGTGTTGGTATATAAAGTATGCTGTTTGGTCGCTTCTAGTCGGCTCAATGGTGCTGATGTAAGTGTCGAAGCCTAGGTTGACCATTTCGGCAATCGTAGCGTCGCAATCAAACATATAGATAGGGTCTTCTTCTGGTGGGTAGTGAAATATGTGATTAAAAATAGCGTAAGTTCCTATCCATGTGAACAGGGTGGTATTGTACTTGTTGCAGTATAGATATTCTTCTTCTGAAGTCCGTATCTCATAGGTAGTTTCGTCAATTGGGGCTTCAAAATAGCCGTTCTCTTTACCCATGATGAATCCCCTCTACTATAAAGTCATACTGCTCTAATAGATTTTCGGCTATACGCATAGCCTTGCGTTCATCGTTATTTATATGCTCGGTAAGACTTAGGTCGTCAAAGTGGTCAATCAGATGATTGATAACTTCTAGTCTGTCGGTAGAGGTTTCGGCTCGTAGTTTATTGGTGATGTACTCCATCTGAAAAGGATTTGGTTTGGGGGGTGGTCCCACTTCAGAGTGTAGGTCGGCATGAACCTCTATAAGCATAGGTATAACAAGATGCCCTAGATTCCTAAATTTAGTTTATTCTCCAGAGTGATACCAATTACCGACCCAGAATAAATGATGATAATTGTACCCACGATAGCGTGGTCGTTCGGGGTGGTTGACACTAGCACCCCTGTATTGTCCAGAAGTGCTAGAAGTTGTCATATGCAGTCGTCGTCTTTCAAGTGCCTGTGCCTACAGATATTGCACCACTTAGGCTTTTCCACCTTATTTAGTCCTGACGTGTAATGAATGAAGTCCTAGCGCCCCTAGAACGGTGTCTATGAGAGTTAGTTCGGCTCCCGTAAGCTTAATGACTCCATTGCTGATTAACGCCTGAACTACGATAAGTAATACTGGGGCGATTAACGGCATATAGTGCGTGTATAGATTCTTAAATGTTACCGATGGAAGTGTCATTTGGTACCTTTCATTTGAGCTAAAGCTGTTTGGTGTTCAACCGCTAATCTAGCTTTTAGCCTGTTTATATAAATTAGATTAGCCGAAATTGTAAGTGTGTTGTTTTGGTTTTTAAAACCAGGAATAGAATTAACGCCAGGAATAAGGGAAATACCAATACCCTCACCTGCGTTTGACCAGTTGACAGAACCCTCATAAGCTAGAGCTAGCCCAACACATACACCAGCTTTAGTATGGCTGATTTGATGCGTAGCGGATTCTCCTATGGCGATATCGTTTAAGAAATTAGGGTCAGATGTTTCATCGGCGGATAGGATTGCTTTTTCGTGAACTCCGCCAGCTTGAGACTTGTCTAGTGTTCCCTGTACAAACATATTGGCGTTTTTAAGTTGAGCCATAATATCGCTATTTAATACTGGGTCATCGTAGCCATACATATTAAAATCGTGCTCTAAGTCCTCATTGGTCAACAGATAGTGCATGATACCATGAACATCATCTCGTCCGACGAAAAAGATATAGCTCTCTCCATAGCCAGCAGTTAGTTTTCCTGAAGCAGTGAATTGGGCTAGTGGTTGAAGTTTAGGATTATCCATATTAACCCCTACTGGCCGCCCTGCTGAACAAACCCTCGAACGAAGGTGGCGGCATCGTTTTCCTTGAGCAGGTCATCTATCTCATTTAATATGGCGTCTATGGCTTCGTTGTCTACGGCCGGCTTGACAGCGGTCTTGCCAGCGTCTACAGCAGCTTGCTCTTGAAGTTCTTTGGCTTCTTCGTCGCTTATTTGTCTTCGGCTTTCTTTACTTTTTCTGACGTATTCGCTCATTTTCTAACTCCTATAAATGTTAAAATGAAGTTCCATATTTGTTCCCAGAAACCAGTTGATTGTTGAGGTGAAGTGTTTAGTGTTGAGTTACTTATTTCTTGGATAGAATCTAAGGTACTTGCTTTGTCCTGCACGTTAGGCGTATTAGTTTCTGAGATGTTTGTTTGATTATTAACAACTGGCTCTGGGACGACTTGGGGCGTAGTAGTTACTACCGTAGTTGGCTCTGTGGCTTGCACAGGAGCGGTCTGGACTGATTCAACTGTTGGGGTGGTGGTTGGTACTACTGGAGTTACAACAGGCACTTGTACCGATTCAGTCGAGGGTAAGGACTGAACCGGAGCAGGTACCCCGTAACTTTCGAATAGTGTTCTATCTCCAAACACATGGTCTACATCTACTGGACCATTAACACCAGGAACAGTAGTAGTTCCGTACTGTTGTATAACGTATTGATAAGGGAAGTTTGGAATAGGCGACGTGTAAGGATAGCTTGGTCCCGCAACCCAGAGTGGACAACCGCCGATTGTTGCCCAGTTAAACTCTTTGAAGTTGGATATATCCCCATAAATAAAGGTATGAGCACCAGTTTTTTCTAAGATAAAGTCTGCCCATGCTTTACCCGCTTGAACTGGGTCAATGTGATTAGCTAGCATGGCTTGGATATTAGCAGGCTCAAAGTCCAGTCCAACACATTCTCCTGGCTGTAAATTACTACCAACCCACTGCATAAACCACTCAGCTTCTGCTAACGGACTGTTTATATCAAATCTAGCAACATGGTAATAGCCCCTAGCTAAATCAACACCTCTTGCACCTTGACGATTATGTGAGAATTGGCTATCAAGGATATTTATACCCTCAGTAACTTTAATAAAGCAAAAATCAACGTGTTGAACTAGAGTATTAAAGTCTGTGTCTATTTGAGAATAAGCTAAGTCTACGCCGTTCATATTTATTTCTCATATTTTGGATTTGTATATGTAGGAGGGTAATGATTATTTACAGATATTTTTTAACAAATGCCAGATGAGTAAAATAGCCCAAAATTGATGCTCCCGATAGGGTGATTGCACCTACTTTAATCGAAGTATTGTTGGTGCTGAAAAAACCTACCCACGTAGCTACTTGAACCGCTAAATGAAACCAAAAAGCAGGACTCTTATAGTCTTTGCTGATTTCACTAACTACTTTTTTAACATCGCTTACCACTACATTGGGGGATGTTGGGGCTGCTAAAGGCGCTAAAGTTGCTTGTGCCGGCTGTATATTGTCCGGCGTAGTTGTTAAATTGTTTAGTAGTTGTGTTGGTTGCATTGCAATCTCCTTAGTTATTTTCACTATTTATTATCCAACTTTTGATGGAATTAGCAATTGTGGTTAAATCTTGGGCTACCGAACTGTTATTTTCAATAAAGAAAAAGTTATCTTCTAGCCCAGCAACTTTTGTAAAATTGAATGACCCATATTCGGCATGTATACCATCGACTACTGAAAATTTATCATGCACTATATGATGCATACTTGACTCGCCAATTGTCATATTTATCCCTGAGGCTTTTAGAGAGGCTATGACAGGTTTTTCGCTTGAACCCGTGCTTTGACTTTTATCCAGAACTAAAGTTACGACAACCCCCTTATTTTTAAGCTCAGGAAGGATAGTTTCAAAAGCTACAAGATTAAAAGAATAATCAACTATTAAAAGCGATGTTTTTGCTGATTGCCAAAAGGCGGTTAGTCTCTCCAGTGCTACTTCTTGCGTATCTGGTGCTGGAGTATGCCATAACTCCCTACCGTCTGGTAGAATAGTCATTTTAGAACAACCCCCTAATCCAGTTCCATATCCTAGTCCACCAACCGACCGAAAGACTTATGCGTGTAGTGGAGTTTTGGGAGGTATTTGTGGTTGAGGTGCTAGGCTTGTCCGGCTGTCCAGTCGTAACTGGTGGCGTGTATGTTTCTGTAGGTGTTTGTTTTGTTGGTACGGTTGGTGGCGTAGTTGGAGTTACATAGACCGTGGTGGAAGTTGTGCTTGGAGCCACCGTAACGGTTGTTGAGGAAGTGCTCGGTGCTGAGGTGGTGATAGGTGAAGACTGAGGCGTAGAAACGATTGGAGCGGGGGCAGCAGTAGTTGAGGGTGCATGATAGCCGTAAGTATAGCTTTTAAGCGACTCAAGAGTACCGAAATATTCATCCGTGTCTGCGCCATTAACTATCGGCCCCTGCTGAGCCACATAGACGCCCACGCCCGTAACGTTTTGGCTAAATGGTACGTCTGGAGCGGCAATCCACTCACTACAGAGAGCAAAGACTGGACTCCAGTCATACTTCTGCCTGAGATAACGATCTATATACACCCAAGGGTAGCAACCCGTACTTCTATGATGGTCCGTAACGAAAGTCAGTACGTCCTGGACTAGGTTCGGACCATCTATCTCTACGTCAAGGGCATAGCCGTCACCTACCGCTAGGGGTGAAACGCATCTTAGAAACCATGCGGCTTGAATATTGGGGTCAACCGCAGGAACAAAGAAGTGGTACATGAACGGGATTTTGTTGTACTTTTTGGCACTGGCGTAATTATTGTCTAATTGAGAGTCAATGTAGGGCTGCAAGCTACCCGTGTAAAAGCCCGACGCTTTCATCATCACCATTGGATCTGTGTTTGTCGCCATGTTATAGTTGCCGTTAGCGTAACTTATATCGACGAAAGGTATCATCGTTTCCTCCTATATGCATGCTTTATGCCTAAATGCTTATGGACTGCCTTTATTGCACTAAGGGTCTCTTCATGTTTATCTGACTGTAGATTCTGTCCCACGATAATAATGGGGAGTAATACTAGCTGCAAGAAATATCCTGATATAGAACCAATAACAAGTGTGCCCTTCGTATTACCAGTAAGAGAATAATAGATACCCATTCCACCTATAATTGTGAATATATAGGCCATAAGCATAGTACCCACCCATTTGGTAATTTTTAGAGCTAGCCAGTTATTAAAGTGTTTCATTTCTTTGTTATTAAGTTTTTAAGCATCTGGTTTTGAGTGTTGCTAATATTCTTAAGTTCAGTAAGAATAGCTTCAAGCGGTAGACTTTCAACAATTTGTATACGGGTTTGTAACTTTTCGATGGTCAATTTATTGTCTGCTAGTTGGAGGGTGTGAATGCCGGCTTGATCGGTAAGGGCTTTAATATTGTCGTTCTGTAGCTGGACGGTTTCCTTATAATTATTAAATCGTAAAAACGAGAATATAGCACCAGCAACGCCAAAAGTACCTATGACATAACTAATTGGCACTATATCTTGGACAACAGATGCAAAGATCACTTTTTCTTTGCCTTTGGTTTAACTTTTATGCCTTTTAGGACTTCAGCTATAGTCTTTGCCATCTTCTGTCTCCTTAACACTTTTGATTGTAAATCTTGCTTCCATTGGTCGCTTAACATTATCCCATTCATCGCCTTTGCTCAAAGACTCTAGGGTAGCATCAACATGTAGACAGTATCTTTTGCCTACTTGCCAGTTTTTTATAGCTGGTAAGTCTTTTGCGTCAAGTCTAATAGTAGGCTTAGGGCGTGATATATTAAGTTCCGAGATCGTACGTGCCACAGTTATATCTCCTTAAGTTTAAGTTTCATTTTGCGGAAATTGGCGTTAAGTATACGCATAGTCTGTTGTTTTAACTCTTCGGCATTCTTTGGTTTTTCTTTACTTAGTCTTTTAAAGTCAAAAGCTAATTCGTCGGTATGATCAAATGAGTGGCGCAGGTTATATTCGCCTGAATCTATAATATGTCCGAAGTGGATTTTTTTGTCAGTTTCGGTTGTTGGCTTTGGGCCTTTTCCCTCCATAATTTGTCCGTCGCTTCTATGTGACATGATTTTATAAACCGCACTTGAAGATGGCGTATTATTTTTTAAAACCGCTTGGATTGTATTTGCCATAATATAAAAATAGCCCCGACTTGCTCAAGGGCTTGCCATGATTATACCAATCGTATATTCTTATGGCAATGACTAACGCCAATGAGCCTAATTTAAACCCCGCACCAGGATATATCCTAGTTCAATTGGGTGACGTATATTCTGGTATTAAGATGCCTGAAGGAAAATATGATACTCGTACTGATGGCATTGTACTCAAAGTTAACCCTCAACCTCGAACTAAAGACCATGAAATGTTAACTAAATGGGCACAGGGATTGATAGGGAAACGAATATATTGGATGGAATTTCGCGAGGGAAAGCGAATTAATTTTGGTGGTCAACCATACGCTACTATTAGGATTGAAGACGTCGAGAGTTGGGAAGAATGAAAAAAATTAAGCTAAATAACGGTCAATATGTTTTGATTGATGACGAGTATTATGAAGAATTAACTAAATATAAATGGTATCTGAACAAATTGGGCTATGCCACTACAGGGATTTGGTGTAAGGAAAATAAAAAAACTAAACAAGTTTTATTACACAAAATAATAATGAATACCCCCAAGGGATATTGCGTAGATCATATTAATGGCAACAAATTAGATAATAGGCGACTTAATTTAAGATTGGCTACCATTGCGGAGAACGTGAGGAACCAAAAAAGAAACAAGTCAAGTATTAGTGGCTATAAAGGGGTGCAGACTAATTACTCCTGTCCAAATCGTCCCTACGAAGCTGCCATTACTTTTTGTCGTAAACAAATACATATATTAAGAAGTGCAGATAAAGAAGAATGTGCTTGGGTATATGACCAAGTTGCTATGCAATTATTTGGAGAGTTTGCTAATCCTAACTTTGGAGGTTGGAATGTCTAAAGAAAGCCGAACTGTTGTATCTGAATCAGTAATGCACGCTAAGATCGCTAGTGGTGCTAGGAAAGTCTATCTACTGGCTAAGGCAGGTTATGGCCCAGGCGCGGGCAATGTCATGCTTGAACAGAAGTATGGCGACCCTATGTTATCTCGTGATGGTGTATCAAATATTCGTAGACTATACCTTGAAGAACCAACAGAGAATATGTCTGCTAGAGCTATAATTCAAGCCTCAAGTATGAACAACCGCAATGTAGGTGATGGTACTACTGCTGTAGCTATTCTTACATATCTCTTATACACCTCAGCTCGTAAACTTGTAGTATCCGGCTATGGACGTATGGAAGTAGCTAAAATGTTAAAAGATGTTCAGTACAAAATTATTGAGGAAGTTGAAAAACTATCTATCCCATTTACTGAGCAAATGTTACATGCTGTTGCAAAGACTTCGACAGGCGATGACGCTATAGCTAGTATGCTAGATGATATTTTCAAAGACCTAGGCGAAGACGCCGGCGTATTGGTTGAGAGTTTTGGGGGTACGGACACCTATTCAGAGATAGTCGATGGCTTTTATTTTAACAAGGGCTTTACTGCCGTCGGGCTGACCAATCAACCATCTAACTTAAGATCATTCCACGAAGGCAAAGTACCTATCCTAATATCTGAAAAACGACTTCTTACCAAGACAGATATCGGTCCACTGCTTCAGATACTGGTTAAAAATAATGTTAAAGAGGTTATTTTGGTTGGCGAGTGTAGCCCTGAGGTGTTAGAGGTAATTGCCGCTAACTGGCTAGGTGGAGTAATAACAACTGTACCTGTTGACGTACCATATTATGAGGGGCTTAGAACTATATTTATGAACGACCTTGCTTTACTTACTGACGGTGTTGTCTTAACTCCGGGCACTGATCCTAACGACTTCACGGTAGACATGCTAGGCTATGCCACTAAGGTAGTGATTGATGAGCGTTCTACTAAGATAATAGGGGCTGATGGATCGTCTGAAGCAGTCAAAGAACGTATTAAAGAACTTAAGAGTGAACTTGCTAAAAGTACTTCGCAAGTAGATATAGACGCTATTAGAGAGAGAATATCTAGGTTAAACGGTAAACTAGCAATCTTACATGTTGGAGGTGCTACCGAGTTTGAAAGGGAAGAGCTTAAACTAAGAGTTGATGACGCTATTTCAGCTATTAGAGCTGCTTACAAGAGCGGTGTTGTGCCTGGTGGTGGCGTAACTCTAGCCAGAGCTGATAGCGGACAATTTCAAGACGCATACAAAAAACTTCTCAAACTCCTATCTAGTAACAGTGGTCTAAACCCTGAGCGTATCTTACAAGATATTGAAAAAGCCAAAGACTGGTTTGGATATGATCTGAGAAATATGACCGATAAACCTGTTGACCTTAGAACTATCGGTATCTTAGATCCAACAGTCGTAGTAACCGAGATTGTAAAAAACGCTACATCTATAGCCTCATCTCTTATAACGGTTAGTGCTGGTACAGTTTTTGTGGATAGAGAGTCAAAAATCGATTGACTTTATTGAGGTATAGCGGTATAATTAAAGGGTGAAAACGAGTATTTATATCCGCAAGGAAGATGTCGCTAAGTGGCTTTTGATAAAAAATAAGTCTGACTTTATACACAAAATACTCAATGGTGATAAATTATGACCGACCAAAAAGCCATAAGACCAGACTGGAAAGTTAGCACTATCCCCAAAGACGCTACAAACGCCACAGACCCTGTTGTAGCCTCTAATAAAGAGCTAGAGGCTGTTATCGCTAATCCTACGTCACTTCGTCCTAATACGCCCCTAGAAAGCGATCAGGTAGCCACTAAACCTACCCAGATAGAAGTAGCCCCTAGATTTAATGCTAATGTACCGTATACGCCTCAACCTACTATCTACTCAATGAACGACCAGATACTTATGCAAGCTATCAGAATAGCGGTCAAAAATGGTTGGAGTGAGTATCGACATTTCGCCAATGATGCAGTGACTCTAGGCCTAGAAGCTGAAGCTGTGATTACTGGAATGAAGAAGCAACGATTACAAGTTGACACTTTACTTATTAAAAAAGACTTCTGTAGGTTTTTATGGCCTAAAACTTGGCAGACTAAACTACCTGAAATGATACTCTCTGACGATCAAATGAAATATTTGGAGGGACACCTAGAAGATGAATGAAAACGACTTTAAATTAATGGCTGAAGATTTTAAAGCCTTTCAAGACAAAATGTCTCTAGGTCAACAGTCTCAATTCTATCTAGATAACATGGTTAAATACCTTCAAATACTTTACTACTCCAAAATGCTCGACGATGAGCGTATCCATAAAGTAGTTACAATGAAAATTAACCCCATGTTCCAATCTCTAGCTGATGAGATGAGTAAAATAATTGATGAGTATCAGGATAGACACGGAGAAATCTAAGTGAAAGACTGGCTTAACTTCGACTATCAGGAAAGTGACCATAGCTGGATCGCTAAAGTTAAAGATGACACTGGACAAGTAGTTGCTACATTCAGATATAACTCTGTTAAGCCCAGTAAGGCTAAAAAAACAGCGGGTGTTACTAAAGGCGCTTATCAGAGAGCAGATGAAGACCATAAAAGTGTTGGAGTAGTAAAACCTAAATCGCCCGCTAAACTAGAAGCTGAAGCAATGGCTGACTGGGAAAGAAAAGCCTTAATTGAGCAGGCCACAAGACCGTATGAATTTCCAGGAGGTAAAGCATAATGGGAACAATTAGAAACGGTAAATATTATTCAGATAAAGCTCCAGAGCCACCTAAGAGCAGTCCTGAGTTTAAGAGATGGAGTCATCAAGATCAACGTAACGCTCACTCTGCGGAATTATTACAAAGGCACAAGCAGGGTAAACCTAACGGTGAATGGATAAGAACCTACCCAGAGGAAGCTAAACTGTCATTTGATGAGCAAACAATAAGGAAGTTCGGGAATCAATATTAAGGAGTAATTATGGGTAAATTGAAAGACAGCAAAGCTAAATCAGACAGCAAGAAATATAGTCTATCTAAGTTTGAAGAAAACTATCTAAAAGCTTTGGTTATCAATCGAAACGAAAGCTATAACGCTTACCAAAGGGCAATTCAGGCATTCTTAATTTATTTAGCTGATGGTAAATGGAGTATTAAAGATACCGAAAACTACGATTTTACTGCTGATTTGGAAAAAGGTACTGTAGGTGTAACTAAGAAGGAGAAGGTATGAGCGGATTTTGGACAGTTGTTAGTATAGCGATGGGCGGATTAGTGGTTAAAGATCTTAACACTCAATATAAAAAATATAAAGGCACATATAAACCCAAAGCCCATATCCACACGACATATACAAAAGTTCCTACTGGATATAGGGGTTGGATAAAACCTAAGTATAAAGACATCAAAGAGACAAAAATAATCTATTATTGAGCGTATTGTGGAGCTTGACCCCCTCCAAGGGTACTCATTAATTGGCGTATTCCATCTATTGTCTGTTGTGCTGTAGGTCGGTTCTGAGTCATGGTTGGCATGGCTGTAGGTGTTACACCGGCAGCCTCAAGAGCCTTAGTGGCTTGTTGCTCTTGGATAGCTAAAGTATTATTCAATAGTGAGGCTGGACCTCCTGTAAATGTTTGCCCAAGTTGAGATAATAACCCCATTACTGGTCCTTGTCCTGTACCGGCAAGACTTGAAGTGTTAGCCATTTCCTGTGCAGCCTTTTCGGCCGCAAGAGCCTTAGTGGCATAACCTAAGAGGTTTGGAAGTTGAGAAACCTCAGAAGAAAGACCTGGAGCTGTGGCACCGCTTAGTACTTCATTACCAGCTGATAAATCTTGCCTTAATAGTTGCTCTAATAAACTATTTTGTAATCCACCATTCATATTTGCATTTACTCCTTGTGGTTGGTTTTGTGATACTGTCGGAGATGACCCTATCATAGAGCCGATTGCACCTGGAATAGCTCCCATTGCCGCTTGACCAATAGTATCTGCTCCAGTGGTAGTTCCTAGCCTAGATAGTATTCCTCCAACTCCTTCTAGTGCCCCTGGACTACCGCCTAACATTCCGAGTGCCATTAAAGGTAATCCAACGGTAGGATGATTGGTTACGGTTTCATATCCCCCAGCTAACTCGGCAAGAGTTTTCGGATTAAGTAATTTAGAGGGGTTATCTACCAAATTATTCAGCCCCTGTTTAGCTCTAGCTACTCCTCTGGGAGTGGCAACTGCCTGTTCGTCTTTGATAGCGTTCCTAGACAAATTATTCATTTCGGCATATGGTCTTTTAGCATTCACAAGATCAGTGTGCGTTTTGGCGTTGTTAACCTGAGCTTCTATGCTATCTGCTTGTTTTTGTCCGAATTCATCAACTAAGGCTTGTTTTTCTTCTGGCGTTACTGTCCTAGACGCAATAGCCGCATTGACTTCTGGAGTGCCAGCAACGTCTTTGGCGTTCTTATATAAAGCAGATATGTTATCGTAATTAGATTTTAAAGTATTAAAATGCTGTGGGGCATTAAGTCGAGAGTTTTCCATTAATGCTTTCGCTTCTCGTTCTTGAGCTCCAAGAGATTGTGCGAAATCATTAACCTGCTGAGGGGTTAGGGTTTCGGGAATTTGCCCCCTTTCATTAATTATTTTAGCATCCACAGCTGCTTGTTGTTCTTGAGGAGTAAGATTAACAATGTTATTGCTTGTCAATACGTCAGATGTTTTTATGGGATTAGAAGCTCCTTGAGCTAAAGCCTGTTGGTCGATACCGTCTATAAAATTACCTCCTTGAGCAACATGTGCCATTTGTTCTGGAGAGGTAGCATCACGTCCAAAACTTGTCATAATAGCCTGATTGTCTTTTAGATTATTGGCAGTTTGTACTCCCGTACCCATACCGCCGAAATTATTCTTAGTTGCATTAGCGGCATCAACGGCTGCCTGGTCGGCACTATCAGCAATGGCCTTAGCAGATGCGTCCGTACCTAATTTTGCTAAATATTTACCACCAACTTGCATCCCCTTACCTAGTAATTCACCCCCTGCCTGTCCAGCCGCTCCCAGACCCGCTGAAGTCAGGTCGTTCATTTGTAATGGGTTCTTGCCTTGAGCTAAGTTTTCTCCAGCTTGACCTAATCCTCCACCGATACCAGCTAAACCTATATCAAAAGGAGCCGCTAATCCACCGGTAGCCAGATCGGCTATTGTGGGTAATGCTATCGAACCTATAGTTGGCAATAATCGTGTAATATCTCCCAAAAATCCACCACCACTGTTTTGAGGGGGGTTTTTAGGAGCAGTATTTTGCTGTAGCTGATTTAATACGTTTTGAGCAGAATTAACGTTACCTCCTAATCCAGACGGAACGGTCGGCATGGTCGGAGAAGACATGGGAGTATAGGGATTAACAGCCTCACCAGTTGGTAAGTTAGTTCCTAGTGTTGGGGATAGTGGGTTCATTGTAGGTTATATCCCCCTCCCTGAAGTCCCATATTATTACCCCCCATAACACCTCCAATGGATAGATTTGCAACAGGACTACTATTTACGACAGGAAGGCTTGGAGACCCCATACCGGTTAAGTATGCCCCAGCTTGATCAAGTGGTATTCCTAGAGCATTTGCCATATTTCGAGCTGTAGTATGCGGATTAGAATGAAGATATGCTTGGATAACTGATTGTCTTTGCTGAGCGGCTTGTGCCTCGTTAGCGGCAATTGTACTAGGTGCTACTTGCTGAGCGACGCTTGCTTGAAGAGCCTGAGCCTGAGCGGTTACATAATTATTGTGAGCATTTTGAAGTTGAGCAATTTGCTGAGCGTTGTAATATCCCTGCCGAGAGGCGGTTTGCATGATACTTGCCATTGTCTGACCAGCCGCTTGCATAGCACTTACTGATTGGGCGTATTGACCATTTGCTCCCGTCAATAAGTTGCCGTAATTAGTGGACTGTTGTCCGGTGATGTTATTAGCATTTGTTACATCTTGACCGTATAATCCCTGTTGAGCACCTATTACTCCTTGTAAACCTGTAAGCTGAGCATTATTATATGCCTGAGCTCCACTTAACCTACTCGATAAGTTGCTTAAGTTTTGGGTTTCTTGACCTGCTGTAGCTCCTGAGTAATTGCTCATTTGCTGTGCAGCACGAGGAGCATTAGCGTATGCTTCCGCACTTGTTGAAGCAGATTGGACGGCGGGCAATAATGCACTTTCTGCCCCAGAAGTTACATTTGGATTATATCCTTGATTAGTTTCAGAACGATTAAGATTAGAAAAATAAGTATTCGGAAGATTATTAGTATAATTTAACAGATTGTTATAGGCAGAATTAGAGAGATTATATGACTGATTCTTCTGGGCAACGTCTTGAGCATATTGAGCTTGATCTTGAGCACTTTGATTGTTTATTGCCTGTGTTCTAGCCTGACCATGCTGATATGCCTGGTTTTCTAAGGCTTGAGTTTGTGACTGGCTTGTAAAATTAGGGTTCATATTTCTCCAATAAAAAAACCGACATATGCTCTGTCGGCTTTAAGTTGATTATATCATATCTAGAAAGGTATATTGTAAACAAAAACATCAACCACGTATGTCTGACTTGTAAGAGTAATTGTTGAACCGGTATTGTTGGATACCGATATTTCAACTACGACAGAATTTCCGCTATAATTAGTAGATATTTGTACGGTTTCGGTTGAAACATATTGCCATATAGCCGTTATTGAAACGGTATTATTGTTTAAAAAGCTTTTATTCCCTGTATTTTGATTTGTCAAAAATATATCTGAAAACTGTACCCCTGACGGCATTGTAATTGTAGTGGAAAAATTAGCCCCTGATCCATTAGCGATTGTGCCACTACAGGCAATAGAACCTGTTGGAGAAGAGGTGTTTATAAAGTTCGCAGTAACGCTTGAAAAAGCCAGTTGGTCATATCTATATTTAGTCATAATATACCCGATACCATAGATTAAAGGTTGATGCTCCAGTTGTGCCGGTGTCATAATATACAGTAAGTGTTGATGTATTGGCTATACCCCAAACCTCATATTGACTGCCGGAGTTATAAAGCCAAATGTCTCCTGAACCACCCCCAATGGAAGGCCAAACTTGACCAGATAATGAATTAAAGAACAATTTAAAATTAGGTGCATAACCCAAACTGTGAGTAATCGTATAAGTTCCAGTATTTCCCGCTCCTGGATTAGATAAACTGACTGAACTAGATAGATCTATTTTTTGATAATTCTCTCTGCTATCAAAAGCCGTTTTAGAAGTATTGGTGGCATTATTAACAAATGTAATTAACGGATTAGTAGTATCGTAGTTATTTATCCAAGTACATACAAGTTTATAATAAATTGTTCCAGTATCAACTGTACTAAGAAAATAAATATTGCTTGCATCGCTGTATGCAAGACACGAGCCCGTGCTATTGCCCTGTCCACTTGGGAACCAATTAGTGTTATCGAAAGAAAACAGAGCATCGCAGAATACAGGTCGGGTAAAATTATGAGCTAAAACTGTCTGGTATAGATACCCTCCCAAAACTGAGCTATACGATGCGGCATTAAAAGAGTTTTCATAAATACCGCATATCTTATCCGTTTCAAAAGCGGTCGAAAATAGTACATCATTAACATTTTGACTCATGTGAATATGTTATTTACGTTTACACCAGATATAGACTGCACTATTCCAACCGTTCCATCTGGCAGTAAACCTATAAGTATTTGCGGTACGCCACTTTGAGAATACTGAGAAGTGCCGTCATATAAATTTATTCCATAAGAACCACTTGGAAGTAGTCCTGCCTCAAGCATAGTAGACCCTGAGCCATTTAATACGTTCATGCCATAAGCCCCCGTGCTATATTCTCCCAGTGTAAGTATGTTAGTTCCACTTCCATTGTATACATCCATACCATACTGATTAGTCCCCTTTGAGCCTATATTACCCAGTTTAAGAGCTTCATATTGAATGCCGTAAAACGTTTCACTTGAATAGTCGTTTTGATAAATTAATTGACTAGGTGAGGCTGAATTAACATTAATACCAGGTTTACTGACTTTTATGCCGAAGAAGTTATTTTGATTACTTTGTGGACCCATAATTATCCTAACTGTGTTCCTTGAGATAGCCTTACAATACCATTAGCATCTGTTTGAGTAACCTGACCAGAAATTGACTGTTGACCGGTGTTAGATCCTCCAGTAGAGAAAACAGGGTTAGTTATTGGGTTAGAGGCTTGTGCGAAGTAAATTAACCATTCTAAACCGACGTAAGGTATCTGAGGAAAACCTGGCTGAACCTTTGATCTTTGAGGTTGAATTGCTTGGATATTAAAGTCAAAGTTACCGACTATCGGGTTAGAGGCAAAAGAAATAGACGGGTCGTTTTGCGATACGCTAGATATGATTGGTGAGTTTATATCGTCAAACATTTAAGCCTCATTCGGAATTAAGTCACCTTCTGAATTATTAGGGTCAATCTCAGGAGATATACCAAGTATTACGGCGGGTGATGTAGCCGTTCCGTCATTAACTAATTGAAAACCCCACTGTAATTCATGAAATCTTGCATTGTTCCATTCAACAAAAGCCTCTGTTGCTCCCGTCGTTACAGCAGAACCATATTCTTTTGTCCCTCTATCTATTGTCCAATAAGGAGTGAGTGTCCAACCCGCAGGAAGTGCCTCGAAATAAATCTTATATCTAACAGCCATCTTTTCTTTATAAACAACTCCACCATCGAATATTAAAGAATCCCAATTAGCAAATGTGCCAGGGTTAGAGAAGTTGTCAATTACATCGAGTCCATAATGAGTAACGCTATTACTATCAGTGTATTGCCAAGAGGTATAGGTGGTATCGTAGAAGTTTACACAACAGCCAGTGTTTAAATTGTTAGCGGTTGAGTAATTTAAGTTTGTATAGGTTTCTGTTTCACTGTCATAATCTGTCATAGATAACGAATAAGAATAGATAAACGAGTTAGGGTAAATCATCTCAACACCACCCCATGACCAGATACCATAATCTATATTAGGGTCGGTTGTAAAGCTAGGATATGCCATTAACATAATGTTGTATCTTGAGGTAAATGAGCGTGGGTTAGATCTTGTCTGATCTACTGCCCCCATATAGTCCGTGTTTTGGTAGGCTAGCTTCCTAACCTTAAGGACTGTCTGACCACCACTCCATGCGTAGAGGCTTCCTGAACAGGCAAAGTAAGTTACGTTATTAAAACTATAGAGTGAGTATGGTGATCCCATAGGCATATCGATATAGAAAGCTGGTGCAGTTGTTGAGCCGTCCCAGAAATATAAGCGTCCCACCTGTTCTTTTCTGTCGGAATTAGTCGATCTACGTTCCGTACCAATAACTAAATATCCATAATTAGTCGTTAAACCGCAGACTTCCTCGCCTGGCCGAAATGTCAATGTATGCCGTCTAAACTGTTGAGATGAGGGATTGGAATCATTGCCGAAGTTATAGGTTGCTAGATACTCTCCGTTACCTATACAAAGTAGAGGTGAGCCCGTACCGGTGAAATAATCAGTAGGATGCCACTTATTATTAGTCTCAACCAGCCTATAAGCAAAGACAACCATATTAGCACCCGATAGATCGTTGGCGTTATAGGTATAAACCTTAGCTGTATCGTTTTGTACCGATGACGTTAGGTGAAAATGATAAGTAGGTGAATAGCCTACGTTAGAGGCATTGACATATGCCCTAACTTGTTTACCAAAGACAAAGTTATTCCAGCCAGTTGTCATATCAGCATTGGTTATCTCAACGCTAGCTAATTCGTTGTTAAGACTATCATGCATGGTAAGAGTCCAATTACCAGTACCGATAGCGTCAACATAAACAGCAACAGAATATAATGGCTCAATATCTGGTGCAAAGTAACAGAAGTTAGTATCATTCTCTATTATTGTACTTGGCAAATTATAAGTATTTGTCAACGTGTTAGTTACAAGAGTAGAATAATTGGATAATGTTATACCGCTGGTTACGTCTAAAGAATCGCTTACTATATTATTTCTGTACCCTGCTCCACCGTCGAAATAACCGCTAGCTGAGTTAAATAAAGAAACACAACCTAAGGCTGAACTAGCACTAGCGTCCCATAAGTCTTTCCTAATAACTGGTTGTCCAGTTGCAGTTGAAGTCACTTGACCATATAAAGATACAGCCGATTGTCCTGGCATATAGAGTTGGTCGGTGATTTGAGAATAAAGAAGTCCAGCTGAACCGTCTTCGTTTAATTGGTCAATAATTGAAACATTGTTAGAAGCGTCTATTTTATAGAAATAGCCTTTAGAGCCAACAGCCCATCTATTGCCGGATAAATCTTGTTGGACATCTAGAATCAAGTCTTTTAGATTACCAGCTATTTGTCTACTAGCGGGTAGGACTGACATTTGAGAGGGAAAAGTTCTAGGGTCTAAGTTATGAGATGAATAGTATGAGTTAGCAATACCCATCTTGTAGTCGACTGTCATGCCGCCCTGAAAGTATTGCTGTGAGGGTATAAACTTTTTGCTATCTTGTGGATCTGCCATATTATGCTGCCGTTGTTACGTTTGTCCAAGTAGTAGAACCACTAGTGTTTATATATAGTCGAGTTGAGGTAGATGAGCCATCACTCCTAAGATATAAAGAACCTTGTGCTGCACTTAAGGTAGGCGCTCCACTACCCCAATAAATACCGAAACCCGAAACTGAGGATAGCAGTAAGCCGACAGTTGATAATCCGCCACTAGGTATAGCTGACGCTCCCTGTAGAGTTGTCTGGTTAGTAACACCTAGAGTGCCAGATAGAGTTGTATTGCCAGTAACACTTAACGTACTCGTTAAACTTAAGGCACTACTAATCTTGCTACTAGTTATACTTATTCCGTAAAGAGTGCCACTATCGGCAGTAGTATATCCGATAACTGTATCAGTATTAAGTGTAGGGTTATTGATTGTCGGTGTATTGAGCGTAGGGCTTGTCAGAGTCTTATTGGTTAATGTCTGAGTGTCCGTAGTTCCTACAACCGTTCCAGCAGGCACAGTATTAGCCCAGATACTCGTTCCATTAGATGCAGATGTCAGGAAAGTACCGCTGACTGGCGCAGTTTGGGTACTATTTGTGCCAAGATATGTCTCTGTGGCTATAATAGCATCGTGTTCATTGTCTGAAATAGATGCTAGAGAGGGGCTATTCCTATCATCATTAGATGTAGGATAAGGTAAGGTTGTACTTGCTGAATCTAGTGAACCTGGGTAATTGGTCGACATAATTTCTCCTAAATAAAAAAAGCCACTCCTGCTCGGTGGCTTATAAGGATATTATAGCAGAGGTTAGGCTAGTAATCTTCTAATTTACCTCCCTCTTCGAAGTCTGCTCTAGTAAACTTATCCATTCTAGCCCCATATGTAATTGTACCGATATGACAACTATGACAAAGGGTGCGTCCATTGCTGACATCGTTCCTAAGCTCAGGGAATAAACCCCAAGGTTTGATATGATCTACTTCTAGGTCTTCACGGCTATCGCACCAAATACACTTAAACCCATCACGGCTTAAAACGGCATTACGCCAAGCAGACTTACCAGCTCCCTTTCGGAGTAATGCATTGGTACTAGATATACCTCCCTTCCAACGTGAACTTTTCTCTCCCGAATAATACATGCCTCTGCATTTTAATGAGCAAAATCTGCCCCTGCCATTTTCGA
Source organism: bacterium (assembly GCA_021829145.1). Classification (GTDB taxonomy): domain Bacteria; phylum Patescibacteriota; class Saccharimonadia; order Saccharimonadales; family UBA4665; genus JAJZWH01. The sequence continues at coordinate 22,677 of JAJZOE010000032.1, forward strand.
GTTCGCTTGGGAATACTTCAAATTCAACCCCATCTTGAAGACAAGTAACTTTTATCTTTTCTTTTCTCTGATGTTCAAGTTGACAATCTTTAGAGCAAAAACGACGTATCTGCCCATGTGTGTAGGCATAATTATTAACTGTATATTTAGAAGTATAATGCTTGCCACACTGTTCACAATCTCCCTCAATGCGTTTCTTTAATCGAGCTATATTAAAACATTCGGGTGAGCAGTATTTGTTAGTCTTATGAGTTGGTGTATACTCCTTATCACAAAATACGCACTTCTTAGTTTTAACTCCCATGTCCGCATTACGGCAGTCCTGAGAACAGTAGATAGGTATTTTACTAGGACTTTTTTGAGGGTAGGTCTTTTTACAGTTTTTACATATAAACGTGGCACGTGCCTTAGTTTTGGCTTTGTTGGCACAATCTTGAGAACAGTACTTAACACGAGCGTGTGAAGTCTTAAATTCCTTCTTGTCGTATTCACATAATTTAATCATGTATACAGTATAGCAAAACCAATCATGTTTGTCAATGGAAAATAAAATAACATATTATGCTTGACATAACAGATTAGGGAGAGTATACTTGAGCTAGGCCGTTATTGGAGGCGGAGGGATTAAGAATATTGAGTAACGGTATCTATCCGTTTGATTCTGAACCATACCAGTAGTCTTGCCTGAATAAGCCTCTTTATACTGTTTAAGAAGTTCCATAAACTGGTCATTGAACAAAGTCGATGTCGCTTTATCTTTACGCTTTAGATAAAACTGGGCGGCGGCATAATAAACTAACCCTAAGTGATAATCCTCAGGTATATCTGGACAATCGCCTAAGATGTAGTCAAGATTAGCTGAACCATAACCCCCATAAAAGTTTTCTAGCTCAAGCTGACTTGTTGAATCATAAGTAGCCACCTGATACCAAGCCTCATTAAATCTATTCTGTATCTGAAACCACCTACCGACAAAAGTTGGGTCAATGATGTTATTTGAGAATGAAACCGTAGTCGAGGCATTAGAAACCGTTGCAGTTCCAGTAATAACATCTGCCATACCAATTTGCAGTTGAGGCTCGTAGGATACGTTTAGAGCATTCGTAGCATTGGCTGATGGTAACGGCCATAGTCCTATCTCATTTCGTCCTCTGATGAAGTAATAAGTCGGCACGTTAATCGTAATAGCAGGGATAACGTTAATTTTGTTCCATAGGTACTCACTGCTTACCTGCTTAACTGGATAGTTAAGTCCATTAGAGTTGACGTAGACCTCGGTAACACGGACGCAATCAGGTGGGAGTTCGTAGTATTGTTGGTTGTTGATAAGTCCAGCGGCTGCCTGTTTTCTAGTCCAATAGCGTCTAGCTTGGTTCTTAAACAGCTTAAGTCCTTGGTTTAAGTCCTGACCGATATTAGTCACGTCCTGAGAGTCGGTACTTTTAATACCGCATATGTCGATTGTACGATTAGATAATCCGGTGAAGGTATAAATGACGCTATCCTCCTCTCTTGTCAAGTCTTAATTGTTTTTTTTCGGTAGTCATATCTTTATATTCCTATATTTCCGTATACTCTACCGATTTATTGTTAGGTTGCTCATGTTATGTTCCTATACCGTATCCGCAGTTATGCCTACAAAACCCGTAAAAGTAATCGCCGACGAAGTGGTATTACCTAAAGTTAAAATAAACGTAGTTACGCCAGCGGTAACATTTCCGTTATCTAATGTTGCGTAAATACGCCCTCCATAACCACCCAGAACACCAGTCGTAAAATAGAGAGAAGATGTATTGGTAACCCCAACTGGAACAGATATAGTAAGTGCTTGCACATAGCTATTTGCTGGTACCGATAAAGATGTAATTCCGACCTGCTGGTAATACTGTTGCCAGTTCCCATAGTCTTTTTTATACCAACCATTTGCATCGGGGCCTGATTTTGTTAGGTTCATATTAGACGATGTAATGGTAGCATTGGCTATCTGAGTGGCTGTGATAGTAGCATTGGCTATCTGAGTGGCTGTAATGGTAGCATTGGCTATCTGAGTGGCTGTAATGGTAGCATTGGCTAGTTGTGATGCGGTTATAGATAAATTAGCAATATCCGAACCTGAAATATTACTAATCGTGTTACTAGAGAAGTCTATGGTCTTATTAGTTAAAGTCTGCGTATCAGATATTCCGACTATAGCACTAGCTGGGGTAGCTAAGCTCCATGCACTTGAACCGGTGCCAGTAGATACGAGAGCGTAAGTTCCACTAGGAGTACTTGCTCCGGTTCCTAGCTTAGTCTCAACAGCTATAACCGCATTATTCTGGGTTGCTTGTCCGTCGCTCAAACTTGGGCTATTGGTGTCTTGAGTAGCGCTAGGATTAGGTAAGCTTGTCCCATTATCTAGCGAAGTGGGAAAATTAGTTGCTCCCATTAGAAACTACCTCCCGTAACTTCAGTCCATGCAGTAGCTTTTTTCCAACTTTCAAAACTCATACCGTTATTGGTTGAGTCATAGTTAGGCGATACGGCAGAGTTAGAACCGTCGTAACTATCGGTAGAATTATCGAATATATCTAGGTCAGCCTCAGCTCCGGCAGTAGCTACATAAGTCCCTGCCTGATTCTCCATACCTGGGTTAGCTGCCCAATGAACAGGAGCAGCGAATAGAGGTACTGTAGTCGGGCCACCATAGTATTGCTGGTATAACTCAGATAGTGGAGTATACGCAGTTGGGTTTTTCCACGACGCATAACTATCACTACTTACGCCGTCATAGGGCTGTGCTGAATTATCGTACGGCTCTGTACTGACATCATAGTTAATCAGGTCAGCAGTACTGGCCAGCGGATTGAATGTCCAAGAAGTCGGAGACTTACTCATCTAGGCCTCCTTACGAAGCATTAAGCGAATTGAAGTAGAAGTTTACAGTATCTGGACTAGTCCCCTCTAAGTATATGTATTCTTGTCTAGCGCAAGGAAATGTCTGAGACGTGCCGATCGGTACAACGAAGTAAACCGACATCGTGGAATCCTCTGACACTTTTACAGAAGCCGTATTAGGGTTAATTGTGCACTCAACGGCACCGTTAGGCACAGTCAAGGTTTGAACTGAACCAGACATAGCTAAAGGTGAGCCTACGGGACTAGAAGCTCCGTCTTGAGTCTGAAAGCCATTACCTAGCGCTCCAGTTAGGGCGTTACGGTTGCCGTCCATAATAAGACCATTAAAGGTTGTTTCTGTTTTAGCTCGATATGGTGAAGGTGTGTATGCCAAGATATTCTCCTTATAATAAAAAAGCCCACTGATTGCTCAGAGGCTTATGATTGTATTATAAGTCTATTATCTAGTTTAGTCTAGCCAAGATTCTGTTTGCTGTCACGCTCATCAAGTATTTGTTCTTTAGTCTGCAGTTCACGCTCTTTCAAAGCCAGTGCTTTTAAAAGTTTGGTAGCTTCAGCTTGAGAGTGCTTTAAGTTCATGTCTTCTCTTTGTTTTTCAGCTTGTAATTCTCTAATTTCAATCTTTAGTTTGGCTACTCCCTGATCGTATACTTCTTGAAGATTATTTACTTTAAGATTCAGTAATTCATTGTCGTCATGAAGTTGTTTATTTTGTTCCTGTAAGTCAGCTAACTCTCTCAAGGAGTCATCTTTTTTGTTTTCAATAGTGTTAATATCGGCATTTAATTCAGTCAATCGGATATTATATGAGCTAATCGCCTCGTCTATGGCATCCTCTTGACTTTTAAGATAGGCTTTTCTCTCCTTTAGAGTTGATTTGACTTTCCTAAGTTCTTTTTTTAAAGCCGTAAGATCTTTAGTGCTAGGTTGTGAGTTCAATTCCTAACTCCTTAGCAAGATCGCTAACTGTTTGTTTTGTTTCTTTGGCGTTAGATTCAACTTCATCGGCTTTGATAACTCCAGGTACGGGGGTTTCTCCTGCAGCTACCGGTTGAGCGGCTACTTGTCCGCCAAAGGTAGGAACTTCTTTGCCAATATATATTTGAGGCAAGTAAATATCCCAGCCATTTGGGTCTTCCCAGTTAATAATCTTCTCTGTTGGCTTGTTGTTTGAGTCCAGTTTCTGTTGACCCTTAACACCTGATTTCTTAGCCAGAATCTTCTTATACATAGACTCAACACAGATATATGCGTTCCAGCCCTCTAGTGGCATAGATTCGCCTGGCTTAATAGAATACTGGCGAGGTGGCCGGCGGTAGGTAATTTTAGTTGGGCCTTTGTCGATGTCAAATGTTTCGTCTTGTGGGGCTAATACCTGCCAATAAAACGTCTCATCGTCAATGTTCATAATCCGCACGTATTCATGCGGTTCCCATAACTCTCTCAATCTTTCACCTAATCTTTTAGGTAGTCCTGGTTTTTGAGTTCCATAAATCGGTGGCGCTACATCAGCCATTTGTTTCTCCTTCTACTGTTTTTACTTCTTGAGGTTCTAATTTAAGTATCTGTTCATTAATTAATAAAATAGCACCTTCAAAGCGGTGCATCTGTGCGGTTTTCTCATTAATATCATCAATTATAGTTTGTAAGTCTTTTTGGAGTTCGGCTCTCTTGGCCTCTAGGGTTGATTTGTCCATTTGGAGCAAGTATATAACGTTGTAAGTTCTTATGCAAACAAAAAACCGCCAAGAGGACTAGCGGTTTAATGCGGTGTTTATTTTATATTATTTCTAGGTTGTTGCAAATGGAGTAGCTATTGTACCAGAAGCGATGTTAACTCCACCAACTTCCCATAAACCAGTAGTCACGCAAGCTATAGTTATTACTGTACCTAGTAATCCACCAGTTGTAGTACCGTTCATGGTGACTGAAATGTCCGTTGCTCCATCTCCAGTGAATACATCTGCTGCACCACCGGCTGTTGCTTCTGTAATGCCACCGATCAAAAAGCCGTTAGACGATCCTGCTGTAATCTTATAGCTATTGCTAGTTACAGAAGTTTGAACTATGAACTTATAAACCAAGCCCGCTTGTGCTGTGGGTAATGTAACAGTTACTCCAGAAGCACTGTCTAACAAATATGTCGTACCGGAATCGGCAACGGTAAGCGTAGTTGCGCTTGTCAAAGAACTTACATTAGCTTGAGCATTTTTAATAGCACCGTCTACAGTAAGGCTGTTATTGATCACAACGGGGTAATTCGTGTAAAGACCCCCCTGCAATTCAACAGCGTTTACATATTGTTCTATTGGTAGATGTGTACTGTTTTGTGCTGTTCGTGCCATATTTACTCCTTAGAGTATGTTAAGTACTACCGAAGCTACTCCTGAAGTTACAGTGGTAAGTGCTTGACCGATTAAGTAATCGGTGGCAGCTGAGCCTACAACTACATCTCCTGCGGTTGTAACAGATTGTTTAATAGATTCAAATGCAGTAGTTCCGGTTGCGTCAGCGTTTACTACACAGTCACCTTTGGTCTGTAGCCATGCTAGGTATTGCTGAGATGAAGTGTTGGGAACTTGTACGGTTAGAACTCCTACTGGTCGTCCTACAGTTGCACTTGTTACAACGTTAGACCAAGGGCTCTTGAATAGGCTTACCGTGTCAGTACCGGCAACTAGTTTTTCGGGCTGAGCTAAAGGTTCAGCAAGACGAAGGGTGATAGTTCCAGAGGCAGCTGCTGAAGTGTTGCCTGCAAGTTTGTATTTAACTGGACCTTCGTTGGTGCCTGAAGTTTGGTTTACTTCAACATAGCCACCTGCAAATTCGTCGGCCGTTACAGCCGTTGCGCCGTTAGTTACATTGAAGCTTAGAGATCCTTTAGTTAAAGCACTGTCAGAACCTGAAGCCGTACCATTAAAGAATGCCGTGTTTTGCGGTTGAGTTGAGGAAATTGCTAGTCCAGTCGTATTGGCTGCTTGAGTAGGAGCTACTAACAGTTGTCCGGGGGCTAAAGTGGCAGTTCCTCCAATCAAACACCAGCGGTAGAATCTACCATCGCCAGTTTGTCCTACATAGCCAAGTTGAGACAAATCGGTTGTTGCTCCAGGAGTCCAGCCACCATCGCCACCACCTGATGTTAGAGAGGTGTAAGCACTGATTGTGTTTATGTCGTTCTCGGTTAGATATCGTGGGCCGTTTTGCATATTATCTCCTAATTGCTCGTGATGTTAATTAACTTACCGTTACGTCGTGGTTGGCCACAAACTAGGTTACCCATGAGCATTAACAGACCGACTGCACCATACTGGTTTACAGGACTCATCATTTCACGGAATTGCCATGCGCTTGGGAATGGTACATCGTCGTAGAAACCTTCTGTAACTTCGACTGCGGAGCTAATCTTCTGCAAGTCCGGGCTTCGGAGTGCATAAAAGTCAATGTAGTGTTCGTTTAGCCAGAAGAATGTACCAGAAGTTGCCATGTCGTCAGCGATCATGTTCCTTGCTCGGTAGTCAAGAACGTTGAATCCGGCGGCACCCTTTAGTGCTTGGTCGCCACTAGGTACTGCAACTCCGGGTGGAAGTCCACCGTCAATTCGGTTGTAGCCGCCCATACGTACAGTGTCGTATCGGGCAGATACCATTGGTTGGATAATACCTTCAATGAATGTCCAGATAGCTTTGGTAGTAAGACCGATTGTTGGGCTTTCTGAAGTTGAGCCAGCGGCTGATACGTTATCGAATTCGCTTGATAGGTAGTCTAGGGTGATGATTCCTGAGTTTAGAGCAGTTAGGTCAGTTACATCAGCGTTTACGAATGGTGAGGTTGAGCGGGTAATGCCGCCGTAAGCTGAGGAGTTAGTGCCATTGTCTACTATAAGACCAAGACCGTCAAAGTCTTTGCCGTTACCAAATCCGTATAAAATGCCACCGATGCCAACGAGTCCCGAAATCTTAGCCTCGTCCATACGAGTACTAAGTAGTCTTAAGACCTGCTTCTCGTTGTTGGCGTTAACATCTCGTTCGATACCAGGTACAACGACTGATTGCTCATAAGCGGCAACGTACCATGTGAACAAGCGAGTATTGTCGGTAGCGGCAGTTGGGAAGGTGTCCATACCACTGAATGAGCCGCCAGTTGTACTGTTAGCAGTTTCAATCGGTAGGTTAAGAGTAACTCCGCTCCATTCTTTAACGTTTGTAAGAACACGAGCCGTCCAAATGTTCGAGTTGTTTATCTGGTCGACTAAGCGAGGCAGAATCTCCTGATAGGTGATGTCTGTTACTCTGTCGGTAAAAACCATGCCAGCCATGTAGTAATCCTTTTTTAAGATATAAAAAAAAGCCGCCGATTGCTCGATGGCTTAATGTTTATAACTATAAGTTACTATTTTTGGCTTGTCAACACTTTCTTAGCTTCTAGCTTAACAAGTCTGTCTTTTAAGTCGACTATATCTTTATTCTTAGCTTCTATCTCCTCTACTCGATGAGTAAGATTTTTATTGACGGACATGGCAAAAGAAGTAAACTCGGTGTGTATTTTTTCAACATACGTTTTTAATTCAGTAAGTTCTTTGTCTTTAGCTTCTAGCTGTCTTTCAATATTGCGGATATGAACCATCCAAGGCTCAGCCAAAAACTTCTTTTGTTTCTCGTCTAATTCTTTAGCTAATTCCTCTACTGTCTCAAAGCTTTGCTTGTATCTATCAAAGTGAATCTTCTTGCCTAGCTCTTGCGATAAATAAGTTCCGGCCTCTTCGGTTAGTAAGCCCATTTTGACAAGTAACGCTAATGTGGTGTTAGTATAATTATACAAAGTCATTCTCCTTATAAATTATACGCCGCTATTATTTGGTCAATATTAGCATAGCGTCCAAGTTTAGGCTTATTCTGCTTGGTTTCAGCTCCCGTGCCAGCATTAGCTTTGGCTAGAGGTTTAGCAACTTCAACTCGCTCTTTATCCTCTTTAGCCTGTTTCTCACCAACGACTGGATTGTCTGATCGCCATAACTTAAATGCATCTCTATAGGTTAAGGGTCGATATTGTCCACCATTTTTCTGATATATCTGCCATCTTGCCTGATTCTCTTTGTTATAGAACTCTAGAACTTCTTGCATCTGCTTGACTGCTGGGTCATTTTCAAACTCTGGGTCATTAACGTCAAGTGTCTTAAATAAATCAAGTCCATCACGTCCAGCTTGCTTTTGACGCTGCAAGTAAGCTATATCCTTTTGAATATCCTTGTCTTCTTGTGTTTGAAAATCTTGAGCTTGCTTTTGGGCTTGCTGATTGCGGTAATCAATCTGTAGTTGCTCTGCTTTACGGGTTAGTGAATCGAAGCCTAATTGAGCTTGCATGCGGTCATGCTCATTCTCAAAGGTATATCCGTTAGGTAGATTAGCTGGACTATAAGCTTGTACGTTCTGAACTGAATCACCGACTTTAATCCTTACTGTGATCGGCTGGCCGATGTTTTGTGCAATGTATTGCTCTTCTGCATTGAATGACTGGGGGATTTGGTTCTGTTGAACAGGTTGAGTGGCAGGTGCTGGTTCGGGCGTAACGTCATCGATTCCTTCGTCTGCGAAAAATCCAGTTGGCTCTTGAGTAGCTTCAGGTGTTGTCGGTGATTCAGTAGTCGTTGTCGTTGCTGTCTCTTTTGTCGTCTCAGGCTCTTTTGTAGGCTCGGCTGGCTCATTGGGCTTTTCTCCTTTATTGTCTTCAGCAACTAATTTATCGTATATACGTTCAGCGGTATTGCTCAAAGGCACCTTGGCTGATCCTCTATTTAAGATTGCACTTTCTATTACTGAACCGTCTGTTACCGTGCCTGATTGTGGAGTTGTTGGGGCTTGTGGATTCATAGATCTCTTTCCATTTACGTTTATATTACACTCATCTGTGCAGGATTTGCAAGGTTGTTATTGGGAACTGCTGTTGGTTGTGGAATAGGTGACTGTCCCATTATGCCGGCTATTGACGGAATGGGTTGAGGTGGGGCTACCTGCGGAGGTGCACCTACGGTCGGTTGACCAGGCATGCCCTGTGGCATCATACCACCCATTGGGGGTTGACCCATCATTTGAGGGGGCATTTGTCCTGGCATCATAGCGGGTTGTTGGCCTGGCATTGGTGGTTGACCGGCTAACATTTGAGGTTGAGGCGGTGTTGGTGGAGCAGGTTCTGGTTCTGGTGGAGCACTCATTTGGTCAAGTTGAGTTCTTAACTCTAGACTCTTTAGCTCTTCTTCAACTATATCCATTAATAGCTTTTGCTTTTGAGATGACGCTTTTAGGAACTCATCGGTAATCATTTGCTTGCGGTGAGACAAGATGTGTTCTTCATTGGCTTCCTGGTATGGCTTAACATTTTTAGAACCTGCCATTATCTCAACAAACTCCATATATGCTTGACCGTCTTGCTCTTTATTCTCAACGTCTCTAGCCAGTCCCTCAGGATTAGATTTGAACTTATACCAGTTATCGTATCGTTGCTGAGGGTTATCCATGTGCAGGTCTTTATATAAATCAAGAGGAGATATAAGTCCCATTTTAGCTAAGTTCATAGCCACTGCTTCTTGTCTAGCCTTGTCAAATGGCAGTGTAGTGCCAGAGCGCACCTGAACTTGCATGCCTGGGTCAATCATGTATCGGGTCAAGACTATATGATCAAAGTCACCATCACCACCGTTATAGACTGCCCAGTGTTTCTCGGTGTACCAGACTCTGGCTAGTTGTAACCATAAGTTAAATACTTGTCGAGCCGTACGCTCAACAGCCCTAGCTAGTCGATCCTGTCTACCGCTAGCTTGGTTCTTAATCATAATAGCCTCACCGAGTGTCTGGTCTTTGCCTGCTTCAGTATCGTTAGAACCGGACATTTGAGCCGGTGTACCCATTAAGCTATGCAATGTAGTGCGAAGATCCTGCTTATCTTCAACCACAAAGTCAGGTAGCATGTGTGGCGGAACTTGCATAATAAACTCTTCGATTGGTCTACCGCCTGTTTTTATAACAAACTTCTGGTTAGGATCACCAGTCAAGTTTTCAGCGTCATCCATCGTAATAGCTTCGTCAGATAATGCCAAGAAACCATTGGCGGTGTCGGCATTCTCCATAATCTGTCGGCCACGCTTATTTAGTACGTCTTGCATTGAGTAGGCTTGCTCAACAGGAGTAGTTTCGTCAATCCAGTGAATACCAGAGTTTAAATAATTCAGAGGGATATAAGGTTTCATTGGAGCGTCAAGGAAGTTATTGAGTTTGCCGCCATCTTGGTCATATAGCCAGTTAGGGTCTTTAACTTTAGATAGCATGACGTTTTTCATATAGCAAAATACGACTTCCTCTTTTTTGCCTCGATCGTAAACAGTCGCATGGACTTCACGCCAAACTACCTCTTGGGTCATTTGTGCTGGTGTGCCTTGTTTGATTTTCATTAACTGAAAGATTTCTTTTTTCTTTTTAGGAAAGAGCATGACAACATTCTCTAAGGTGTCTTTGTGCAACTCACATATAAAGGCAGGGTTTTCGCCCATCTTGGCATTCTTGTCTACGATTATCCAATCAGGGTTAATTGACTTAAAACATATTTCTTTAGTCTCAGGGTCATACCAACCCTTAATAACTCCAAGTCTTTTAACTAATACTCCATATAAAGCCTGTTCAAAGACAGTCGATAGCTCGTGAATGTCATTATAGGCCATCATCGCCTTCTCAACGTCCCGGGCGATAATCTTTGACTTATCACCCGATTGAGACGGATAGACTTCAGGTCTTGGTGATTGAGCGGTCACATAACTAATAATCGTATCGATAGCAACATGTACTTCATTGTCTACATAGGGTATTTGGTATCTATAAAGTTTAGAAATATCTATCTGCCTACCAATAACCATACGTTCCGACTGTGCTCTAGCATATTTCAGGTTATAACCTTGGTCTGCGTCCCAGTAATGTACCGAGTCTTCAATCCTGGTGTTAAGATTTTTAATCATGTCCTGATCAGGAATGAACATGGACAGTTTTGGCAGTATGTCAATTACACCGTCTTCACGACCAATATTATCTACGGCGTTGTCTTGGAATGGTGCTTGTATCTGTTCGTAATCTATGGCTTTATCCTGCCTTTTATGTCCTTATATAAAATTAACCATCAGATTGCTCTGGTGGCTTAGGTTAATAATATCACATCGCATAGCGGTTTGGTGGCTCTTCATAACTTGTTATATAAATATTTGTTCTGACTCGGCAACGACGGCATAATTCAGATAGAACTGCCGTGTCTGCCTTGAAAACTTGAGCCGGCGCACCAACATTGGTAATCCGTCTTACAAGTAGTCCCTTAACCTCAATAAGCTTCTGACCGCATGACCCGCAAACTTCCATTTCCCATGAGGGGTCATTGACATTGTTGTAGATATATAGGCTAATCTCTCTCATTGATAACGCCAATCTTTACCCTTAGCTTTGGTTGTTTCTTTTAGTGCTTTGGTCATATCGAAATTGTACTGCAAGCGATCGTTAATAACCATATAGCCCTCTTTGTTTGGCTTAGAGGCTGGCTTAGGAGTAACTGCATGAAATTGGCCACCGTTAGTAATTCTGTATATCCCATATGTTACCGAGTCATATGCGTGATCTTCGGCTTCGGGGTCGATCTCTTCGGGTTTATGTTCATCATAGGGGAGTGCTGGTATGGTTCTGATTAAATTACGGCAAGTATCGAAGACTAGCATATAGGGCATTCCATCGGGCGAGTCAGCTAGGACGTTATGCATTAGCCCTGCTCTATTCATTTTGGCTTTATGACTTTGAGCTTCAGCCGGCAATATTGTTATATTCACGTGAAGTTTATCAAACACACGTCTAAACTGCTGCTCAATGGGCTGTGACCCTCCAAGATTACTATAGGCATCATGGGGCATAATCAACGCTTCGATAGGCTCGTCTTTTATAATCTGCCCGAGTTCATTAGCCCACCAGTCGGGACGCTTCTCGTTTATATATATCTCTCTGTAAACAATAAAATGGCGAACACCGAACTCATTTTCTGGAGTAACAGCAATCCAATGTGCGCTGGCTGGATCGTTATAGCCCCAGTCAAAGCCTATAAACAGGCGACACTGTTCTTTATTAAAATCAAAAGCAGGGATAACATGCTTGTCTACTCTCCACTCTTTAAATACCTGGCCGACAAATATATTCCAATCACCGAACCGCCATGCTTTATATAATGCTTCGTCGGTAAACTTAAGGGCATCAAGCTGTTTTACATAGTCGGGGTCGGCTGTTTGTAATATAGGGTTATCGTCAATGGTTGCTGGTATGAAAACACGTTTTTTGCCGTCTTCGCCAATAAATGGTTTGTTTGGAGGGGCTGGGTCAATAAATCTATCTTTAACCCACATATGCCCTACACCTCCCGGGTTAGTCGTGGCAAAGACTTGAGGTTTCAATTCAGGTATTGTAGTCCTGGCTGATGATATAAGTTTCATGTACCTATCAAGCGTGGCTATCTGGTTAAGCTCTTCGATAAGTATTTTGTGATACTCATGACCCATATACTTAGTGTAGGTGTTGTCATCTTTTAGGTGGCCAGTTCTTATCAATGCGCCAGAAGGAAAGCGAATAATCGCAGGCTTGCCAGTTATGTCAGCATGAAGCCCGGAATACATATATCTAGCACGCTCAATCCAGTCGCTTAGATCGTCCGCATTACGCCTAATAACTAATCCCTGAAAGCGAGGGTGCTTAACGTATTCAGTCAGCCAAATTAAGCCTGCAAACGTCTTACCGCCTCCCCGAGCGCCACCATAAAGTATTTCACTTATACTATAGGGCTGCTGAAGAGCGTATGTCTGTTGACCTTCATTTGGTTTTAGTATTATCATCTGGCAATTTCTTTGGAGTGTAAATGACTATCTGCTCGCCACCCGAAGTAATATCTTGCTGAGTTTGATCTTTATAGCCAAAGTTGTTTTTAAGATTAAAGATAGCTCCGGTGGGCTGTTTTTCCATCAATCTAGTCTCTACATCTTCTTGAACTCTATCTCTAGCCTCTTTTATTGTGTCACCAAATTTATCACTATGAGAGTATTCAGAAAGCGCCTGTCTACTTAAACCAATCCTTCTAGCGAGTCCCATCATTGTATAGGGTGCTGGATTGATAACTTCTATCACTGACTCAGATTTGGGGCTATAGACATGCTGTATTCTGTTATCACACCAATCAAAGTATTCATCAATAGCGTTCCGTAAGTCTTCTTCTTTCTGGTATTTGAGAGGTCTGCCAACTTGTGCCATTATTCTGTAATTATAACACTCTAAGTAGCTTTTTTATTTACATTTTAACTCTAAGTTAGTTAAGTATAAGTTGTAATTTTTATAAACCTATTCTTGTTCTCTGAGCATAGATTTAGGCTGGTACTGTTAATAAAGAATGTAATTAAATTATTAATGTACAAGGCAATAGTTAAGCTGGGGCTGATGTAACCAGTCCTGATGTTGCTTAACCGTCCTATTCTCGCCCTCGTCACATGAGTTTGAGTTTTGGCTGTTAGATTTGACCGGTCTAACATTTGAACTGTCCGGAATATCTTACAGATATTGACATTTACTATATGCTTGTTAAAATAGAATTACAAGCGCTACATGTAGCGTAAGAGAATATCTTACAGACCCCACTGGAAACGGTGGGGATTTCTCTTTACTTAAAATATATAGGTATTGGCTGATATTCCTTAGGCTCAATATTAGATATATTCCCTGAACATTGACCATTGTATAGCCAGTTAGCAGAGTCTCTCATTAAGTATTCTATATAATAAGTTCTAGTAGTTGGGTCGACAGAATAGTTAGAGTTTTCTGGAGAAGGTCCGGTAGAGCAGTAATAATGATAATTACCAATAGTGTCTTGAAAATAGATATTAGCTGATTGAAATGTTGAACCGTCCAGGAACTGCGAGTTATCTATCCACCAGCTTGGATCAAGTAGGTTATATATCTCGTCTTTATTAAGTCTAGTTAGTGGCATTGAATACACTCGTTAAGTCTTTATGACCGGTTATGGCTATTGCATGTTCGTCAAATAATCTTTGAGCTGTTTCGGTTCGAAGTTGATTAACAAAGTCCGTTAGATCGTCGGTGTATGCACCCGTACCTGCGTTTAATCCATTGGTCTGATATGGAGCACTTGAAGTAAACTCACAACCTGTAATGCCATCGGTATTGAAAACTATTACCGTAGATATAAATAACGTACCCCATGCGCTTTCCTGAGATATCCACCAAGAGGGGAGTAAGGCGTTATATATTTCTTCTTTGGTCATGACTTAACTATACATTAAAAAATCACCCCTGTGGATATAAGGAGAAACGAAAGGACTAACAATCAATCTCCTAGGGGTGATATACGTATTATATCATCAATTCTCATCAATTCTCATTGACAATCAATCTTGCTTATGCAACTATTAAATAGTCATTAACGAAAGGACTAATATGACTAAACAAACAGCAGAAGAAAACACTGCAAAAAACAATATAATAGATCGCATCTTTATGGGGGCAGGAGTCTTCTCTCTACTTACCCTGAGCTTTCTAGGGCTACTAAAATATATAAGTGCGCCTAAGCCAATTAGCTATCTATTAGCTGGCGCTGGTGTAGTCTTTGTTGTGTACTTGGTTTTAAGCCCAATCTATAGAAAATAGTTATCCACCGGTAAGCTTAAGAAACTATTGACATATAACATAAGCAAGTGTAGACTTAAATCATAAGTAAACGAAAGGACTAAAAAATGAGTATCAACGTAACCTATATACCAAGCAAAGTAGAGGTTGAGGTTTACTCCTTAACATGGTTTGTAAAGGCTTAGTATGAAGATTAATGTAATCTACATACCCCAGGAACAAGAGATAGAAGTTTATCAGCATGATTGCTTTATAGACGGGCATATCATGGAAGAGGTAGAACTTGACCCTAACTACTTAGCTTGGAATGGCGATAGATATGATATGACGAATCTTCCAACTGAATATGGCCAAGTATGTAAATATTGTGACTATCAAGAAGTAAACGAGGACTACGAAGATGACTAATATTAAATCAATTATCGAGGACGAGATAAGTGATGTTATGGTACTTGAGAGATCTTTGAGTGAGGTGGAGACCGAGTTAAGATCAAATCCAACATTTCTAAAATTCTTGGAAATTCAGCAAGCATACAACGATAAATATAAAGAAGTAAAAAAAATTATAGGCGATCAGCACATTGAAGCCTATAAGATAGACCCTAACCTAAAAACCTTAAAGTTTGACTTCGGAACAATGACTGTTAAGGATATTAACAATCTAGACATTGATGAAACGGTATTGCCCCCTAGATATTTTAAGAGTGTACCGAACACTACTAAAATACGAAACCAATATGACCTTGAGGGTACATTGCCAAAGGGCGCAACTGTGACTAAATCATATCAGCACAGCATGAGCCTCAAGAAAGTGAGCGCGTAATGGACTTTGATATATCTAACTCTGATACTATCAAGAATTTAACCGATGAAGCGATCAATAAAACACAGATCATTACTTACAAGTTTGTAATTAACCTTTTAGATAAGTTTCCAGTGGACACCGTAAAAGAGGTCTGTAGTAACGAATTAGCAAAGCTAGAAAGAGAGGTAGAAAATGGATAACAAAGTATCTGCCACCAACAACATAGGCAATGTTACTACCACAGTATCGCTTGCCACCGTAGACAACGCCAGAGAGCTTGTCTTGAGATATGCTAATACCTTAGTAGGCACACAACGAGCACAGGAGTTTATAACTCAACTTGGATTCTTGGTGCGGACTAACCCTAAAATAGCTCAGTGTACCCCAGAGAGTATCTTTACTTCCATGATGCAATGCATAAGGTTAGACCTACTCCCAAATACCCCAGAGCAGTATGCCACCCTCATTCCTTACGGCAGAGAATTACAATTCCAGCTTATGTATCCTGGTGGCATAGAGCTTGCCTACAGGTCTGGCGTAGTTAGTACCATCAAAGCCGATGTAGTGTTCCCGGAAGACGAATTTGATTATGATGATGCCATAAACTACATTCATCATAAAAAGAACCTCACAATCGACCGTACGAAGGCCGAGAACATAATTGCCGCCTATGCTGTCGGCAAACTAGCTAACGGCGAAGTAATGTTTGAAGTTATGTCACCAAGCGAAATTAAGAAGATTAAAGATAAGGCAGTTAAAGCAAAAGGGCCAGACAGCCCATGGGCGCAATGGGAAGAGCGTATGATACGCAAGTCACCACTTAAAAGACTATTCGGTGTATTACCCTCTAGCACTAAAGATAATAGATTTAAGGAAGCGGCACACTGGGACTCATTAACTGAAGGCGGTAAAAAAGTAAGGGCTGATGTTAAGACTGGCGAGATAATCGAATACGATAGTTTAGAAAACGAAAAAGCTACCGAAGAAGAGAAAGACGAAATTGTTAAAGCTAATACGCCCCTAGATGAAATAAAAGAGATATTCCCTGAAGCCAAAGAAGTACCAATCAAAGAAACAGTCAGAGAAAAAGCCAAGAGATTATACATAGATAAAAATCAAGACTATAAGGAAGATCAGGAGTTGCTTGCAACATTAAGGAGCGAGGAAAATGAGCAAGAATCGGAAGTATAAAAAACAATTTTTAATCGAAATTGAGGGTATATCCACTAATGAGTTTATGCCTACCGTTATTGCAATTGTATTAAATAGTGTAGTTGAATCTATAAACACTTACAAACAAACCACTGCGACTATTAAATAGGTCACTAATGATAACCCTTCATGACGTCGAACAAGGAACACCCGAATGGCATGCGCTAAGAGAAGGTTTATATACGGGCGAAGGGGCGCATAAACTTCTTAAATACGGCAAGATAGACTATGCCTTAAGCCATGTAAATAACTTCAAGGGTAACTTCTGGACAAAACGAGGTCATCTCCTAGAGAAAGAAGCTATGGGGCTTTATCAACGAATAAATAACCTCAACATTCTAAGTGTTGGATTTGTAACAAACGATAAATACCCAGAATGCGGTTACTCGCCTGATGGATTATTGCCGAGCATACTACTAGAAGTTAAGTGCTTCGATAAAGACGAACACATGAAGCTAATCAACGCCAAGACCATTGACGACATACCATTTAAGATACTAGCTCAGATCTACTTTGGACTTTTAATTACCGAGTTACCCCTAGCACAGTTAATTGCCTACAACCCTAAAATGAAAGACGTAAAAGACAGATTCAAGATTATAGAGATCCCAGCCAAGAGAGCAGTTATAAACAACTTTAAAAGAATACTGAAAGGGTAAATATGTGGACAGAAGAGAGTAAAAAAGCATTCGGCGAAAGAATGAAATCCAAATATGGAGAAGATTATTACTCAAAAATAGGGCGTAAAGGTGGCAAGAATGGCAATACTGGTGGTTTCTATGCTGATAGAGAATTGGCAAGACGAGCAGGGGTAAAGGGCGGTAAAATAAGTAAAAGGGGGAAGTATGAAAGATCTATTTGAACAATATCGATACTTATTTAATCGTTTAACTGTCGGACAAGCTCTTGAACTTAGCAGGTTAGATGAAGAAGAAGACTACTTTGCCATGAAATGGTTTCTAGAATACCTATCTAAGTTACCTAGAAAAATTGTTGTTACAGATTGCAGTGAGATAACAAAAATAGAAGTGAGGGTGGCATGAACCAATCTACCATATTCGATATAACCGAGAAAAAGAAGTTAGAAGGTATAGAGCTTGTCTATGCTCATGCAGATACAGAGTGGAAAAAAGAAGCAAGTCTACAGCTCCAAAAAGTAATTGATAACTGTGAACATTTTACTTCAGATCATATTTTAATACCACTAGAGAAAAGAGGCATAACGACAAGAGATACGAGAGCACTGTCCGCTATATTATTGGCGGCTAAGAGACTAAACTTAATAGAGCCAACAGATAACTTTGTAAAGTGTCAAAGAATATCAAGGCATCATGCACCAATAATGGTATGGAAAGTAATTAAAAGGAGAACAATATGAAAGTATCAAACATTAAAGACGGTAAAAGAGTAGCAATTACTCATGGTGAGTTGTTTATCTTACCAGTAGACAGCGTGCCAGAGGGTAAGACAAGTCAGCACGAAACATTAATCTTAGCTCACTCGGAAACTGGCCATCACCACGTTTTAGAAAGTCCTAGGCATAAGTTTACCCTAACCGAAATAGGCGACTCAATCGAGCGTTATTTAACCCTTGAGCGTGAAGCTGAACTTGTCCATAAAAAGACTTACGATATTCACGAAACAAGGATACTAACGCCTGGCAGTTACCGAGTATTCATTAAAAAAGAATACGACGTACGCCAACAAGCGATGATTAGAGTTTTTGATTAATCTTAACTAAGGAGGGAGTACAGATGAGCAAAATTGTTAGAACACCAACCAGAGCTGAGGGCGGTATTACTGAAGATGAAAAAAAGCAGATGGATTTAATTACCCAGAAGTGGATAAAAAACGCTTTTAGAACCGAACCGATTGACAAAGATAAAATAACCAAAGCAATTAAAGACCTGTACAGGGTTTCAGGCTTAAAAGAACCTAGAGTTGTTATAGCTCCTAGTCCTTATGTTATGGCACTAGCTTATGGACTATCTGCTGGAATATGGTATTTACGTAAAAAAAATAAAGAGGTAAATGACGCAACCGCTGACGCAACCGCTGACGCAACCCGTGACGCAACCGATGTCGCAACCTATGGCGCAACCCGTGGCGCAACCTATGACGCAACCCGTGACGCAACCTATGACGCAACCGCTGACGCAACCCGTGACGC
>JAJZOE010000039.1 GCA_021829145.1 bacterium
CTTGAGTCAAGGACTGACAATGTTGTTTATAGGGCAGGCTTTGCTCCATCGCGTCGTGCGGCCAGGCAGCTCGTTACTCATGGGCATTTCCTACTAAACAATATAAGGATCGATATCCCATCAATTCAGGTTCATCCAGGAGATTTATTAGTTGTTAGAGACCATAGTACAAAGTCTGACTATTTTAAGCGTTTAGATGAAGTAAGTCCAGCGCCAACAACAATACCGAACTGGCTAAAAGTTAATCGTAAGAAGCTGGAAATTGCAGTCGAATCGCTGCCAACAAGAGACGATGCCGAAGAAGACATTAATGAACAACTAATCGTTGAGTATTACTCACGTTAATAGGGAGGAAGCGCAAAGATATGTCAAACCTAATTCATACTCCAGGGGTAGTCAAAGTAGATGAACACGGTACTCAATCTACTACTTTTACCATTGAGCCATTACACAACGGTTATGGTATGACTCTGGGTAACTCCCTTAGAAGAGTTTTATTGTCCAGTATTTCTGGAGCAGTTATAACTGCCTTCAAGATAGAAGGTGTTAGTCACGAATTCACTACAGTTAAAGGCGTAAAAGAAGACGTAATAGATATTATGCTGAATTTAAAGGGCATTCGCTTTCGTGTATATGGAGAAGAGCCCCAGAATTTGCGTCTTGTAAAGCAGGGTAAAGGTGTAGTAACGGCAAGAGATATTAGTCTAAACGCTGATGTTGAAGTTGTTAACCCTGACCATGTAATTGCTACTATTGATGACGATAAAGCCAAGTTCGTTATTGATATGGTTGTCGAAGTTGGGCGTGGTTACCGGACAATTGAAGAAGGAACGTCAAAAAAACCTAGTGATATGATAGCAGTTGATGCTGTATTTACACCGGTATTGCGAGTAAGATACAAGGTTGAAAATACCCGTGTCGGTCAAGTAACTGATCTAGATAAACTTATAATTACGATCGATACTGACGGTTCAATAAGCCCTTCAGACGCTTTTGAAGAAGCTGCGGCAATACTAGTTAATCAATATACAGCACTTGCCGGTAAAACAAGGGTAGCGACAGCTCCCAGTCCTGATCAGACAGTTGGTGATAATAACGGCAATGATAACGATATCATAGGCGATGAGCTGGCAGCCTTGAATACTTCGATTGAAGATTTAAATTTATCTGCTAGAACTACTAATGCGCTTATTAATAACGATATTCATACAATTAAAGACCTGTTTAGCTTAAATGACGCCGAACTCAAAGATCTTAAGGGCTTTGGTAGCAAAGCACTGGATGAAGTCAAAGAGAAAATGGCTGAGCTAGAACTGTAGATAAGAAGGAAAAGTCTCATGCATCGACACGGATACCAAGGAAGAAAACTGCACCGGGAAACCGACCAACGTCAAGCCCTTATTAAAGGATTGGCTGACTCGCTTGTTATCCACGGTAGTATAGAAACTACACTGCAAAAAGCCAAAGAAGTACAACCATATGTCGAAAAGCTGGTTACAAAAGCCAAGAAAAACGATCTTCACAACAGGCGACAGATTATTAGTAGCCTAATGACCCTGGGTGCAGCACATAAACTCGTCGATGAAATCGCACCTAAGCTGAAAGGACGAACTAGCGGATACCTAAGAATTAAGAAGACTAGCAACCGGCGCGGTGACAATGCACAGATGGCAGTCGTAGAATTTGTTGACGATATTTCTGCTAGTGAACCACTTGACAAAGAAACTTCTAAAGAACCAGCGGAGACTAAATAATGAATAAAACTTATTCTGCTAAACCAAAAGATATTGAGCGCAAATGGTATGTCATTGACGCTTCAGAAAACACCTTAGGAAGAATATCAACTGAAGCTTCTAGACTACTAATTGGTAAGGGTAAGCCGATGTTTACCTCACATATAGATTGTGGCGATTTTGTAATTATTATTAATGCCAAAGATCTTAAAGTCAGTGGCAATAAGCTTGATGATAAGAAGTACTATCGCCATAGCGGTTATCCTGGAGGCCTATATACCAGAAGCTTAAAAGAGCAGCTAGATAAAGACCCTACCGTACTAATCACTAAGTCAGTCAGAGGTATGCTGCCGGTTAATAAGCTACGAGACGGTAGACTGCAAAGACTTAAGATTTATTCTGGTAGCGATCATCCACATCAGGCGCAACAACCTGTAACTATAACAACAAAGAAAGGTAATAAATAATGGTCCAAACATCTAAGACTAGTTATTATTACGCTTTAGGCCGACGTAAAAGCGCTACCGCCCGAGTAAGACTAATGACCGGTAAGGGAGAAGTGATTGTTAACTCTAAACCGCTTAATGAGTATTTTGCTGACAGCAAGTATTTGCTTAATAAACTAAATGACCCATTTGTAGCTGTAGATATGGTTAACAAGTTTAATGTAAGCGCTAAAGTATCTGGCGGCGGCCATGATGGACAAATTGAAGCCATCAGACTTGCTGTTTCTAAAGCCATAGTTTCTTTTAACCCTGAGCTTAAGCCAACACTTAAAAAGGCAGATCTTTTGGGTCGTGATCCACGCGAAAAGGAACGTAAGAAATTTGGTTTACGATCAGCCCGAAAGCAGAGACAGTTTACTAAGCGTTAGTCCAAGCGGCTTTAACTGGTATACTGATTTTAAATATGGAAAAGCCAGTAATACTTACAGGTATAAGATCTAACGGTGAACTAACCCTCGGCAACTACCTTGGTGCTATAAAACCGCTTATTAAGATGCAGGCAATGCATGCTGGTGAATATCAGATAAACATGTTTGTGCCTGACTTACACAGTTTTACCACGCCGGTGGAGCATAATTTGTTGTATGAGAACACCCTGAATAATCTTAAAATATTTGTAGCTTCCGGGTTGGACATAAATAATAGCGACACCTATATTTACCGACAGAGCTTTATATCTTCTCACACAGAATTGACCTGGATATTGGATTGCTTTATTTACTTTGGCGAGCTAAATAGAATGACACAATTTAAAGAAAAGAGCGATGGAAAGGAAAGTGTCAGTGTCGGACTATTCAACTATCCGGCGCTAATGACAGCCGACATATTACTATATGATGCCAAATACATTCCGGTCGGTGAAGATCAACGTCAACACATTGAATTAGCAAGAGACGTTGCGATACGCATCAATAATCAGTTTGGTAGTATCTTTACAATACCAGAAGAATGGAACCAGCA
This sequence comes from bacterium, assembly GCA_021829145.1. GTDB lineage: Bacteria > Patescibacteriota > Saccharimonadia > Saccharimonadales > UBA4665 > JAJZWH01. The sequence goes on from JAJZOE010000039.1 coordinate 3,200, forward strand.
GCTTAGCTTTTCTAATTTGCACCAAGGCATCAGAATACGCAGCTTAAAACACCCTGAGGCTAAAATGAGTAAAAGTATTGATGACCCTTCTGGTACCATTTTACTTACAGATAATCCTCAGGATGCAGCGAAGAAAATAATGTCAGCTACCACAGATTCACTTGGACACATTAACTATGATTTTAAGCTTCAACCGGGTGTAAGTAATCTACTACAGATTATTGCATTGCTGTCGGATAGAACTATTGAAGAAGTAACTATAGAGTGGCAAAATCAGACTAACTATGGCGAATTAAAGAAAGTTGCCGCTGATCTAGTAGGGTCACTTTTATCTGAGTTACAAGGTAAAGTTAAATCTATTGATCAATCTACAATACTAGATAAGCTGACTCAGGATGAAGAATCAATGCGAGCAGTAGCTGCCGCTAAACTATACAAGATTCAGCAAGCAGTCGGATTACGACAAAAATAGCATGCCAACGATTGTCTATGTTGATCAAGAACAGTTAAGACTCGATAACTATCTAAGTAATCTTACTCCTGCCTTAAGCCGAAGTTATATAGCCAAATTAATAGACAGTGGTCATATTCTTGTTAATGGTACGTTAGCTAAACCTTCATTTAAACTAAAGCATGGGGACATTATTAGCTTTGATGAACAAGATTTATCTCCACCTAGTCCGCCTGAAATTAGTATTCCGATATTATATGAAGATGATTTTTGCATTGTGCTTAATAAGCCTAGCGGTATTATTACTCATGCTAAAGGGGCTCTTTCTAATGAAGGCAGTGTTGCCAGCTTCATTAAAGTTAAATTAAGTCCACAATTAGAAGGAAACCGTGCCGGTATAGTTCACCGCCTAGACAGAGGAACCTCAGGCGTAATAGTAGCAGCAAAGACGGCTGAGGCCTTAAAATATTTACAAAGACAATTTGCCAAGAGACAGACTAAGAAGACATACATTGCACTCGTTGATGGACAGATGGAAAAGGAACGAGCATTGATTAACATGCCGATTGAACGAAATCCTAAGAAACCATCAACTTTCCGTGTTGGCCCAAGTGGCAAATCAGCTCAGACAATATATGAAGTAATCGCCCATAATGGTAGTTACAGTTTACTTAAACTTATGCCACAAACCGGACGTACTCACCAGCTTAGGGTACACTTAAAAGCCATTGAACACCCCATAGTAGGAGATGATTTATATAATGGTTCTGAAAGTGACAGATTAATGCTTCATGCCTATGAACTGGAATTTATACTACCAGACATAGGTAGAGTCAGCTTTAAGGCAGATCTACCGAGTGAATTTGCCAAACTTATTCAATATAATATCAAAGACTTATGAGTCTACTAATAAATGAATTAACTAAAAAGCAACTTGATAGTTATTTTACTCATCCTAATAACGGTATGTTAATTGTCGGACCTAGAGGGAGTGGTAAAACAGCCCTACTTAAGTTTGCCGCCTCAAAACTTTTATCTTTAGAAGAAGAAAAATTGGAAAATTATCCTCATATTTTATTTATTTCCGCCGCTAGCAAACAACTAATAAGCATAGATCAAATACGAGATATTGATCATTTCCTTGCTCGTAAGGTACCTGGTAAAACAAGTGGCATTAAGAGATTAGTACTTATTGATGATTCTGAGTACATGACGACACAGGCTCAAAACGCCTTGCTTAAGAACTTGGAAGAGCCCCCTGATGATACAGCTTTTATTCTCAGTACATCGGATCAAACTAAACTTTTACCAACCGTCAGATCACGCATCTTAGCCATAAGAATTAATAAACCCAATAATACTGATCTAGAAAATTATTTAAGAAGCATTTCGTCAGATCAAGAACTAATTGCACAGGCCATAAGTATCAGCGGCGGCTTAATAGGTCTTGCTGTAGCCATCGTTAGCCAATCAGCTGAGCACCCCTTAGTAAAGGCAGCTACGGCTGGCAGGCAGATTATTTCTTCAAAAACCTATGAACGCCTATTATTGGTTAATCAGCTATCAAAGGATACTGTGTTTTTAAAAAATACGCTTGGACTAATTAAACTTATGGCTGAAATTGCGCTTAAAACAGCCGAAGATAATCAAGCCCGAAAATGGTATCTGATCCTAGACTTGACTTACGAAACAGAACAGAAACTTGTCCATAATACCAACACCAAGCTTAACTTAACTAACTTTATGCTAAGCATGCCATAGTGCTATAATACTTATTGCAAAATGTATGAACTTTCAATAGTAGTAGCTTTCGCCATATTGGCATACAGAAACTTAAATGTCCATGAGGACGAATTCGCTAATACATCCAGAAAAATTGGAGACAGAGTAGGTAAGTTATGGGATATAGCTCATTTAAGCATGCGAGAAAACAGACTGCTTAGGGCGGAAAAAGCCTTACTTACAATCCTAAAAATAGATGAGAAAAATGCTGCGGCCTATAATAGGCTGGGCATTCTCTATGCTAAGCAAAAAGAATACCGCGATGCTATTGATTGCTTTGAAATTGCCAGCAGTATTGAGGCAACACCTTCATCGCTGCATAATCTCGGGTTAATATATTATGAGACCGAAAATTATGATAAAGCGGCTGTTGCCTTTGAACAGGCTTTAAAGTTAGAAGACGGCCTAGCCGCCAGACACGTTGCATATGCGAAAGTTCAGGAAAAACTAGGTAATTATAAACTGATGTTTAATGAGCTGGAAAGAGCGGCCGAACTTGAACCTAATAAAGAAACATATTCCTTGCTACTTAGGGCCTACGAGACTCATGACATGGTGAAAGAAGCAGACTTAATCGAAGCCAAGTTAAAAAAGATAGTAAAACCTAAGGCAACCTCTAAGGCACGTCGGATGATACGACCGGCTAGAAGAGTTGTTGTTTAATCTTTAGATTTAGCTTTTTTAGACTCGATTTGAGATATATCCTTTTTGACACTATCTAACCACATGTTTTTATCCTTCATTACTGCGTCTACAATAGATTGAAGTTGGTTATTAATCTGCCTAAGCTTTTCTAAGTTACGTTTATTTACACTTGCTTCCTTGCTTTGTTTATTAGCGATACTTTCCAATTTGGAAATCGTATGTATTAACGTGGCCGAGTCTTTTGTTAAATCACGGCTGCGCCAGGCTAAATAGTAGATAACTGAACTGGCAATAAAGAACTCAATTGATCTTATCAATGAGTAGACCGCAAAGTGCAACCCGGTATTATTAATAAAACTAACAATAATACTACTAAGTATTACTGACAATGCGCCGGCATAATAATCTCCATATAGTGCAGCAACAATTGATATAAGCAAAAAAGGAGTTCCAACCAGACCGGAACGCCTAAACGGTACAATCTCGATATTAATAGTAGTCGCACCTACGATCGCAGCTAATACCATCACTAGCTGCCAGATATGAATTCGTTTCCTTGTGTCTATATACATATTTATAGTATACAAGCTGTTGATGCAGCCTATCTAATCACGGGAACTACGTTAATAAGACATGAGTTGTAACGGGTCTTTCAGGGTCGGCTCATCCCTATAATCTACTACGGCTGTATTAAATATAATTCCGCCTAATCTGAAGATTGCTAACCTGTCGGTTTGTTCTTGTCATTAGTTTTAATCATTTCTAGCATCCAGACGCTATGTTCTTAGTTATAACTCAATAATAGGCGCGACTTTAATCTTGTAAGTAAGCTTTTCTACAGATAACATTATTGCTCTACTTTATATAATTATATGTTCCTTTAGCTGCTTATTAAGTAAGCCTTGAACTGAAGGACTTATTGCTTTATCGCTGCGCTGTATACAGCCAGTCCAGCAACAAGGGCGACGCTTTCCTTCCTGAACCTCGCGTACTGTTCGTTCTATGTGTTTATTTCGTGTTACTGATTGCTTAACCGATATTGTCCAACAGATCCATTCATTTCGAGCCAGAGGCGTAAGATCTCTCCAGGTTTTTATTACATTGGGGTTAGAAATAAGAGCTTTTTCTAAATCTGATGGTAGTTCATGCAATATTCCACCGGGAATATCATTGTTAATCATATACTATATTTTACTACTAGTTATTGCCTTAATAATATCTAGTAATATAAAAATTAGATAAGACAATAGTTTTAAAAGATAACAATCTGATTTGATTTATTGATATATAACCAATACACCCTAAAAATATAGTGGCAATTGCTATAAATGAAAATGTCTTTTACTTACTTATAAGCTATTAATTATAACGAATCATTCTTCGGATTAGGGCTATTAAAGTCAGACTTATTAGACTCCTTAAGAACCCGTTTATTTATTTTAGCTGTAATAAGATTGTATCCTAACATTGCAATAAAAACAGGGATTGAGTAAACCAATAAATCATAAAAGTATGTACTTAAGGTTGAATGAGCTAGTTTAATAAAAGGTATTGAGACTAATTCAGCCAATATCGTTGCAGCAATGGTCCTAAGTAATGCGTCGTAAAGCTGTTTCATAACTTTTTATCTTTATATTATCTTATTATACATATTGCTGGTGCAGGGGGAGGGATTTGAACCCCCGTAGGCACAAGGCCGGCTGATTTACAGTCAGCTACGATTGACCGCTCCGTCACCCCTGCAATTAGGTGATGTACCAGTTATATAACATAGCATATAACAGCTTGCTTGTTAAGGTTCTGGAGCCACGACCGGGGATCGAACCCGGGACCTCATCCTTACCATGGATGCGCTCTACCAGCTGAGCTATCGCGGCCCGAATATGCACTAGCTTAATTTCCGATTAAATATAGCAAATTATATCTGTTTTTGCTACACTTTTAAGTTGAATACGCCGACATAGCTCAGTTGGTAGAGCAGCTGTTTTGTAAACAGCGGGTCGTGGGTTCGAGTCCCTCTGTCGGCTCCATTTACATTAGATACATAATCTGTTAGGATATAAATCTATGGCAAAAAAAGGCGATAAGCGAAAAATTATAGGTCTGGTTAGTGAAGAAAGTGGTGAAAGACTTTATTACACCACCAAGAACACAATGAATACACCAGATAAACTTAGTCTTAGAAAGTATAGTCCGAAATTAAGACGACATGTAATATTTACTGAAACAAAGAAAAATCTAGGTCGTAACGAGGCTCCTAAACGTTAAGATCAATTAGTTACGGTTGTAATAGTCTAGAAGCGTATTAACCATCTCAGCATGACTCCATACTAAAGGTGCTACACCCAGAGGATCTGCTGTTTCTGGATCAAATTGTTCACTAAGTACTCCACTCGACAATTGTCGCGCAAGCGACCAATCTATATATTTTTTTGCCGATTCCTTGTCATTAGACCCAATAAGAACTTGAGCCATCCATAAAGTACTAACTATCCATGGATTACCGGTATATTGTGATTTTTTTCTAAAGTAATTATCATTTTCGTAACGTACCACTCCGCCCGATGGTACGACAGAGGCAATTCTTTGTTTTGCTGCTTCTACCGTGTTAACAAGTCTTTCATCATCTAGTGGTAAACCGGCAAACATAAATGGGCCGTATAGCGATGAAATATCCAGAACGTCGTCATAACTCACTGATTCATCGCTGCCTAAAAGAAGACCTTTGCGAAAATAACCGTCTGGATGGTATAGCTTATCGAGGTTATCTCGTATTGACTCAGCGGCATTTTTCCAAGCAATAACGTCATCCGGGTGGTCAGTAAGTTCAGCTAATACTACTGCTGTTTCCAAACCGGCAATAATAGTACATACACTATAGGTAGTAGTTAAAAACTTCTCCTCCCACAAATCATAGCTGGCATGAGGTAACCCAGTAACCCTATCTACGTAATGAGCCATAAAATAAGCACATGGGGCGATAAAGGTATCATAATAGCTTTCAATAAAGGCCTCGTCCTTGCTGGCGCTATAGTATTCTCCAATCATGAATACTACGCTAGCTGTTTCGTCCTCTTGGATTGCTAACTCTTTAGCTCGGTTGTGAACCAGGGGATGCCAGGTACTGCCAATCGAACGATCTGGTTGATACTTATGCATCATATATCCGTCCCTATGCATAGTATCTCTGGCAAAAGAGAAGAAGTTTTTAGCTTCCTCGAACATTCCTAAACGTATGAGAGGCCACACGGCATAGGCAGCATCTCTCGGCCAGCAATAACAATAATAATCTCGCCCGTAATTAAAGATTGATGAATCGCCACTAGCTAAAATTGAGCCGCGGCTATCACAGTGGGCCTTAATTATCAGCAAACTCTTGGTTAGGACGTTTTGGTGATCTTCACTCATCACACCTACCTTTGCCATGGCGGGTTCCATCCACTCGTACCAAAAATTGCGAACATTGCTAAGTCGTTCACCAATATCATAATGCTTGAGGTACGTATGGACAACTTGAGCATCGGTTTGACTATCGGCCGCAACTATCCAGTAATCTACTTCATAACTTGTATTTCCGGCCGATTTTCTGGCAAATCGAATAACGCTATCTACACCGCCATGTTCTACCGGGTTATCTGATAGCTCTCCATCTTCAGCATCCTTATAGGTGCCATCTTTATTCTCAACACCATAGCTACCAACAGCATATTGATCAAAGTCACCACCATCGACAAACTTACCAGCGATAAGCAAACTGCATCTTCCTTTATAATCCAATAAATAATGATCATCCGGTACGTATAGGGCTGTGTCAGCTCTTCCGGCTCTAGAAATCTGAAATACCTGATGCATAAACAGACGTATATCTCTTTCTTCAGGCCTCTCATTAGTAACCTTAATCCTTCTTATTAGGGCATTGTACTCGATGTCCACAAAATCAATTAGTTCCAAACGGATACCTAAATCATCAGACTCCATTGAAATACAACTGACTAACGCACGATCTTCAAAACCAACATTTACATTCCAGCTACCATCATCAACCCACGAAAACACACC
>JAJZOE010000045.1 GCA_021829145.1 bacterium
GAGATCAGTTTGCCAAACGGATCAGGCAATTGATTGATCAATCACTCAAAGACTTCAGGCGGTCACCCAAAAACCAATGAGCCAGCCCCGTGTCGTACTTATTGGTGGCGGTACCGGCAGTTTTACTCTTCTGCATGAGCTTAAACACTGGACTAAAAATATCTCTGCCATTGTTAATATGTGTGATGACGGAGGTTCGACCGGCGTACTTAGAGATGAGCTTGGAGTATTACCGCCAGGAGACATTCGGCAATGTTTGGTAGCATTAAGTAATCGACCTGACGCCAGAGACCTGTTCAATTACAGGTTCAGCAATGGTAGCTTTAAGGGCCATACTGTCGGCAATATTATTTTGTCAGCCTTAGAATTAAAAACCGGAAGTTTTGCGGAGGCCGTTAAAACCGTAGCTGAGTTTATGCACATAACTGGCGAGGTTATACCAGTATCGTTGGAAAAACATACACTGGAAATGAAAGATGGAAACAAAACAATCAAAGGCGAATACAAAATTAGCCTCCATAAGATCATAAACCGAGATTCTAAAGTTTATCTAAGTCCGGAAGCTAAGCTTAATCCGATGGCGATTAGAGCCATTGCCGAAGCCGATCTGGTAGTTATTGCTCCAGGTAATTTATATTGTTCGTTGCTGCCATCCTTATCCGTTGAAGGAATTACTAAAGCTTTAAAGAACACCAAAGCTAAAGTTGTGATGGTAGCAAATCTAATCAACAAACCTGCACAGACTAAAGACTGGCATGTTGCAGATTATCTTAATGAGCTCAACCGTTATATCGGTCAAGACACAATCGACTTAGTTCTATATAATACTAAGCTCCCAGGCAAAGAATTATTAAAGAAGTACGCCGAAGACGGGGAGTTACCGCTGAGGATTGATCCGGAAGGCTTTAAGACTATTAACATAGATTGCATCGGCGCACCGCTTGTAGCAAATAATACATTTAAACAAGACCCTGCCGACAAAACTATCAAACGAACACTAATCCGACATGACGCTAAAGAAGTTGTAAACCAGCTAAAAAAACTAATAATGTTGGACACATAAAGAGGTGATGAATCATATGGTTGACATATCAACAATTTTTAAAGCTTACGATATAAGGGGCAAGGTCGGTAGTGGTCTAAATGCTGATTCAGTAAAGCAAATAGCTCAAGCTTACGCCGAATGGTTGCCTGTTAAGGGTATAGTAGCTGTAGGCCACGATATGCGCCCAGATTCGAACCAGCTGGCTCAAGCTTTTATTGACGGACTTGTAGATATGGGCACGAAGGTCTGGGATATTGGCTTGGTAACTTCAGACATGATTTACTTTGCTATTGGAAAATGGAACTTGGCCGGAGGTGCGGTTATTACTGCCAGCCACAACCCGGGTAAAGACAATGGCATTAAACTTTATCGAGACCACGTTACACCAATCGGACTAGATAGTGGGTTAGATCAGATCCGTGATCGGGTTCTTTCCGGCAAACAGTTTCAGCCAGTCGCAGATAAAGGTAAAATTGAACAAAAATCCATTACCGACGAGTGGGTAAAACACTGTCTGGGTTTTGTTGGCAACATTAAACCCTTTAGTATTGCTATCGATGCTGGTAACGGCATGGCAGGAGCAATCCTGCCTTTAATCCTGCCTAAGCTGCCGCTGAAAGTAAATAAAATGTACTTTGATCTAGACGGCTCATTCCCCAACCATGAAGCCAACCCTCAGAAACCGGAGAATCTGAAAGATCTTATTGGTGTTGTTCTTAAAGAAAAATTGGATTTCGGGATCGCCTTTGATGGGGACGGTGACCGGGCTGCGTTCGTTGACGACAAGGGTCGTCCGGTGCTTGGCACTGACCTATTGAGTATCATTGCTGAGTTTTACTTAAAAAAGTACCCTGGCAGCAAGGTCGTCCATGAAGTAAGAACCAGCCGGGCAACCATTGAATTAATTAAAGAATGGGGCGGTGAGCCTATTAGAACTAAAGCAGGGCGAGTTAACATTGGAGCTCTTATGAGACAGATAGGCGCCCCAATTGGCGGCGAAACTACCGGACACATTTTTTTCAAGGAGAACTATGACGCTGACTCTGGATTAATTGCCGCCCTGGTAGCCATCAAGGCAATCAGCGACAGTGGCAAGCGACTTTCGGAAATAGTCGATAACTATAGAAGATATGCCATGGGTCCGGAAATTAACTTTGAGGTCAGCCAAGATAAAGACAAAATATTTGAACGCTTAAGCGAAACGTTTAAAGGCGATAAACAAGACAACCTTGACGGATTAACCGTCAGCTCCAATGATTACTGGTTTAACCTGAGAGCCAGCAACACCGAGCCAGTAATGAGGCTAAATGCCGAAGCCAAAGACCAGCAACAACTGGACGGTTTAGTTGTTAAGATAAGTCGTTTGGCGACAGGCCAGTAAGCAATAGTTGGCTCAAGATAAGCTCAGTTGTTATACTAAAATTGCATGAACCTTCTAGTTACCGGTGGAGCCGGCTTTATTGGCTCAAACTTCGTCCATTATATTTACGGCCAAAGACCTGACTGGCATATCTCTGTTTATGACTTGCTGACCCATGCCGGAAGTAAGAAAAATATTGAAGGGCTCGACGCTTCAAGAGTTGACTTTGTCCAGGCAGATATCTGCGATGAGGCGTCCATAGATAAGGCTGTTAGTGAATGCGATGCCATCGTTCACTTTGCTGCCGAAAGCCACAACGACAACTCACTTGCTTCACCCTGGCCTTTTGTTAACACTAACCTGGTCGGCACCTTCAGATTACTTGAGTCGGTCCGAAAACACGGCAAGAGACTACACCATATATCTACCGATGAGGTTTATGGAGATCTTGGGCTTGACGATCCAGCTAAATTTACTCCGGACACTCCATATAATCCATCAAGCCCTTACTCAAGCACTAAAGCAGGGTCCGACCTGCTAGTAAGAGCCTGGGTCAGAAGTTTTGACGTACAAGCAACAATCTCTAACTGCTCCAACAACTATGGCCCATACCAACATGTTGAGAAGCTTATACCCAGGCAGGTGACCGAAATTATAGAAGGCCGTAAGCCAAAGCTTTACGGTAACGGTCAGAATGTGCGAGATTGGATTCATGCTGAAGATCACAGCTCCGGTGTGCTGGCCATATTAGAAAAAGGCAAAATTGGGGAAACTTATTTAATCGGCGCCAACTGCGAGAGGAACAATAAAGAGGTAGTCGAGATGATCCTCGAGCTTATGGGCAAAGCCAAGAATGATTACGAGCTGGTTAACGACCGGCCTGGCCATGACTTAAGATATGCTATTGATGCAAGCAAGCTAATGAACGAGCTGGGGTGGCGCCCTAAATATACAGACTTCAGACAGGGTCTTGCTAATACAATCGATTGGTACAAGCAAAACGAGGATTGGTGGAAACCGCAAAAGAAAGTAACCGAAGCTAAATACAAGGAGCTAGGCAGATGAGTTTTGATCCCAGTAAGTACCAAAAATTAAAAGTGGGCGAATCTCCTATTCCTGGACTATTCATAATCGATCTAGTGGTGCATGGTGACAACCGTGGCTGGTTTAAAGAAAACTATCAACAACAGAAAATGGAAGAATTGGGGCTTCCCCACTTCGAAACTGTCCAAAACAACTTTTCATTTAACAAGGAGCGTGGTGCGACCCGTGGCTTGCATGCAGAACCTTGGGAAAAGTTTATATCCGTTGCTATTGGCAGGGTTTTCTGTGCCTGGGTAGATTTACGTAAGGGAGAAAGTTTCGGCCAAACCTTCAGCCTGGAAGTCGATCCCGGCAAGGCCGCCTTTGTGCCCAGGGGTGTAGCCAATGGTTATCAGGCATTGGAAGAAAACGTAACATACACATACCTGGTTAATGACTTCTGGTCTGCGGATAAGAAGTATGCAGCCGCCAATTTGTTCGATCCGCAAATTGGCATTGATTGGCCGATTTCCAAGGAACAAGCAATCGTATCAGAAAAAGACTTGAACAATCCGATACTTAGAGACGTAACGCCGATGGAGTTTTAAATTGAGCTCACGAATACTAATTACCGGCGCTAATGGTCAGTTGGGTAGAGCCCTTGTCAAAAGGTATCCCGAGGCTAAGGCTTTAGACAGAGACCAACTGGACATCACCAATCAAGAGCAGATAGAAAATTATCCCTGGCAAGATATAGACGTAATAATTAACGCCGCCGCCTATACGAATGTGGATGGAGCTGAAACTTCCGAAGGTCGAGTTTCTGCTTGGCGAATTAACGCGAGTGGTACAGCCAACCTAGTCAAAGCTGCAATAAGCAATGATCTTGTGCTAGTACATGTATCTACAGATTATGTGTTTGACGGCAGCAAAGAAAACCATCAGGAAGATGAGCCGCTCAGCCCAATTGGTGTCTACGGACAAAGCAAGGCCGCAGCTGACATAGCAGCGTTAATACACAAAAAGACATATATTATCCGTACTTCCTGGGTTATTGGTGACGGCAGCAATTTCGTAAGGACTATGCTTGGTCTTGCCGATAGAGGTATCCACCCTGTTGTGGTAGCTGATCAAATTGGTAGACCGACGTTCACTGAAGAGATCGCCTCGGCCATCGATCACTTGCTGCAAACAAAAGCAACTTATGGTATATACAATTTAAGCAACGGTGGGCCAAGCGTCAGCTGGGCGGACTTTGCGAGGGAAATATTTGCAAGCGCAGGGGAAAGCGAAATTTCGGTCACCGATACAACCACAAAAGAGTATTTTGCCTCAAAGGACAATATTGCCCCTAGGCCCATGAACAGCACCTTTGATCTTTCCAAAATTGAATCATTTGGCTTTAAGCCCCAAAATTGGCAAGAAAATCTTAAACAATATATAGAAGTGGAGGCAGACAAATGAAAGGTATTATCCTAGCGGGCGGTTCCGGCACCAGACTCTACCCTATTACCAAAGGGATCTCCAAGCAGCTGATGCCGATTTACGACAAGCCGATGATTTACTATCCGTTAAGCACCTTAATGCTGGCAGGAATAAGAGACATTTTAATCATTACTACACCAGAAGATCAGGATCAGTTCAAACGCCTGCTCGGTAACGGCTCTAATCTTGGCATTAGCTTGTCCTATGCCATCCAGCCTAAGCCCGAAGGCTTGGCTCAAGCGTTTATTATCGGCGAAGGGTTCATAGGCCAAGACAAAGTAGCGCTGATCCTAGGCGACAACATCTTCTATGGCGCAGAATTCGGACGAAGCCTTAAAAAGTGTACCAATCCAGACGGAGGTATTGTCTTTGCCTACCAGGTGTCCGATCCTGAAAGATACGGTGTTGTAGAATTTGATGACAATATGAGGGCTGTTTCAATTGAGGAAAAACCAAACAACCCCAAATCCAATTACGCAGTTGTCGGTCTTTATTTTTATGACAATGAGGTTATCTCAATCGCGAAAAGCATCTCTCCCAGCGACCGGGGAGAACTTGAAATCACCACAGTTAATGAAGAATACCTAAAGCGAGGAAAGCTGACAGTTAGCCCTATGGATCGCGGCAGTGCATGGCTGGATACGGGAACGTTTGAGAGCATGAATGACGCCAGTGAGTACATCCGTGTAATAGAAAAAAGACAGGGCTTAAAAATAGGTTGCATTGAAGAGGTTGCCTTTAGAGAAGGCTTTATTGACAAAAACGGCCTAAACGAGCTTGCGAACAGTCTGGTCAAAAGCGGTTACGGCAAATATCTATTGGGCCTAATTACTTAGATTAACCTTTTGGTATAATTCGCGCTATGATTACCATTAACCCCTACAAGGGTACCTGCGCACAAAACGCTTAAAGCCACCGTCATACCGTCCGCTGATACCGAAGATGCAATTTCTAAACTTAACGGGGTAAGCAGAATGGTACTGGCAGCCCACCCAAATTTATCCATTTTGCTAATCCCATAAGTGCGAACTGCAACCCAACTTAAAAGGCCGCATATTCTGACCAAATAATAGGTTCTGGCAATAGAAAGATTTATTATCTTAGCTATTAACATACCCAGAGTTGGGGGGCATAAACAACGGGACTATATAGTTCGGTATTCTCGAAGTGAACGGGGACTAAGTTATTTCTATTATTGATGGTAACGGTGTTTGATGTTAGGGTTCGTAAAATATTCCCCGGGGTTGTTCTAGCGGTTTGACTGTTCGTGATTAGATTAGCGTTTTTATTTTCAAATACGACAATAGAGTATGGTATATACCCTCCTTTCCCTCCCGGTATTTTTTGCCCAAATAATTGACCTTGGGCAATTTGATAGATTCTATTAAAATGAGCTCCTTCGTCTGGTTCCATAAAAGAAGGAACGATTAGCGCATAAAACAATCAGAATAATAGGCTTAGAACCGCAAATACTATCCATGGTTTTCTGATATAGCAATATAAGGTAAGCACGAAGCGTAAATTTTTTAATTGTTTATGCCTCGATGCCTCTTTATACATTTCTAATGTTCGCGGCCAAATTTACTTACAGCTTACTTATAGTCATGTTGTTAGCAAGCCTAGTTTATGTTCTGTCCCTGAGGGATGAGAGCCATAGTGGTTCCGTCAAGATAGGTAATTGGTATGCCTGAGTATGTTGTACTCAATAAGCTGGGGTTAGTAATCCAATCTCGCTGACCGTTGCTGACTGAATATACTTTTCCGTAGTCGTCTAAGATCAAGCTGCTCGTACTTCCGTAAATGGTGAACGAATTATATACGGATGGGGACACACTAAATATATAGTTTATACTGCTGTAATAATCTTCTAGGGTGCTACCGTTAGGGAAAGCTAAAGCTCGACCAAAGTTTAATAACTTAATTCCCTGTCCTGGAGTAGTTATTAGTAAAGAGGGGGTATTGTTATTGGTTGGTATTTGATTGGCTACAGCAGGATCAAGCTGAGTAACAGGCACGCCCTGGCTTATAAAGCCGTATGAAGCAGCAATCGGAAAACTATCTAGCCAATATTTCTGACCATTACTTATGAGCCATAGCATGTTATCCGCTTGAACCAAATAAGACGCATTGGCTGAGATGCTAAAGTAGTTTTCTGGCAGTGTAACGGTATTAGAGCTACTAAAGTTATACGCATCCAGGTAAGTTGTCACTGGTATAGCCCACAAATTTTCCATAATATAGTTAGTGCCACTTATGTTAATGTATGGCCCAAGAGATTGGCTGGAAAGGCTAAACCTAGACAGTGTAGTGCTGGCTATTGTAGGTGTGGAGCTGTTTGCTGCCCAGGAATTTAGATAGGTTGGGTTTATTTGGTATGCGACAGCGTTCATCAGCATATAGTATTTACCAGAGTTTTGTACCATATAACTTACCGGTGAACTTTCAGGGATCGAAGAAACCAAGTTTTGGCTTACCATAGTTACTCCAAAAGTTGACGTTCCCCAAGCATTTTGAGCACTGGGCGAAACAAGATATCTTTTTTGACCGTTATCCAAGGTATAGACATAAGAGGAGCCGCTAGCTTGTATTAAGGTAGTCATATTGTTCCCTGTTGGAAGCAAATCAAGACTTTGACTACTATAACTGGGCAGCGTAGCTCCCGAAGGAACCCATGCATTTTCTACTGAACCACTACTTATTAAATGCTTGGCGCCGTCTACGGCCCAAATTGTTCCATCGGCTGCGTTTTGTACCATATAAGTCAAACTGCTGCTGTTTACAAACGAAGAGATTAGGGAGTTGCTCAAAACTGTTAAGGCGCTAGAGGGATTGTAGCCCCAGTCTTCTGCAAGCTGTAGGGTAGGAATGTAGTGTATGTTACCGTTTTCAAGCATATACCAAGCCGAGCCGTTACTATTGGATACAAAAGGCGAAGCAATTTGTGTGGGCAACATGCTCAGTGTTATTTGGTTTACGGTTTCATATGTTTGATTACCGTAGGCATTCTGTACATCGGCGTTAGGAAAAGATAATAACCTATCAGTATCAACGATGTAATCACTTGAGCCGTTTGTCACGTATTGCGAAATGTTAGATCCGACTGGTAGTGAGCTCAAAAAACTAGAGCTAACATCTGTAAGTTGGCTCGGCACGTAGCCCCATTCATATAACAAGGAAGTAGTAGGTACTAGTCGTAAAGTACCCCCATCCATTAGATATATTTGACTCGGCGAGGATGACGAATCAGTTAAGAATCTACCAACCCAGTTACCTTCTGGTGTAGAGTAAACTAGACCTGTGCTTTGTGCAGCGCTTGAAGGGATTAAATTCCATAAACTTAAATAACTGGCATTGGGTATATAGTGTGTCTCCCCGTTGTCCATAAAGAAATAGTTGCCCCATTGGTCTTTTAATAGGTTGCCTAGGTTGGGCCCGGCTGGTAATGAGTCGAAATAGGTTTGACTTACTGTCTGAAAAGCGTAATTATTTAAGCCCCATGCGTCATATACGCTCATAGTAGGAATATAATACTTACCTTCTGGGGTTAACAAATACCACATATTAGCGCCGGTATCGGGGTTGGTATCAATAACTTCAAAGAAGGTGTCGTTCATCGTTGTTGGTCCAAACCAGGATTGGAAAATACTGTCAAAGTTCTCGTTCCCGGCAAAATGTGGAGTATACCAATAAAGTGCGGCCGTGGCACTCGTGCCCATCTGGACCGAAGTACCGTCTATTGTGGTATAGCCACTATATGTTAACGGCTGATTACCTGGTATGGGTGTACCGTTAGCACTATAGCTGCAGGGGTTTGTACTATCAGACATGGCACGACTTCCTGCAGTCATTGGGCCGTAATAACATGTCGGAGGATCATCTGAGTTGTCCCAATTACCTTTAATTACAGCCCATGCAACATTCCCTTCGGCTCTTTGTTCACCAAACTTCAGAAGCCAGGCCGCATGAATAACTTGCTGTGAGAATCCCGCCTGAAGCACGCTACTTACGCAGGTTCCACTGACTGAAGTTACAGTTGTTCCATTTATCGTATACAAATCTACGTTTGAATAATTATAAGTAGAGCCTCCATCCGGACAACCATAACCCATGGCACCGGTATAACCTAAAACACTGCAGCCCGAATCACCCGTAACCAAAGACTGTTCTTTTTCCATTGTAGCAAGTAGAACCTCTGGATTAATGCTATAGGCTTGAGCTGCATCATTTATAACCTGGCCGGCAGAAACATTAGAACCATACTCAAATCCAACCGAAGGTGAGTATCCAGTTGGGTCGGGGGCACTAAAGCCGTTATTAGGGCTAATACAACTATTAGGAAAGCTGTTTAGAAAACTGTTTATTTGGGAGGTGTTCATCGTGTTGATATTGTCAAAAATAGCGTTGTCTATAAGATCACTGGCGTCAAAGTTGGCCTTTGTTTTCGGAACATCTAGAAGTAAGGTACCCAATAATGTACCAATCACAAGAAAAATAATAGGTATAATTAACTTTTTGTTCATTGTTCAATATTGAGCTTTATAGAGGCTGAGGCGGTTTTTGTTTGCCCATTAAGCGTGGCAATAGCCTCAACATTCCATAGACCAGGAGTAAGTCCGCCGTTATTACCAACCTGAGAAGGTATCCACGACCAAGAGGCTACCCCATTTGGTGACGTTGAAGTCTGGCGCACGAGTTCAGGTGCTAATTTTTCTGTCTCATTTCCGTTAGTAAACTGAATATAGCAGGTGGCACCTATTGTTGTTTGGCATATAGATTCTTCTTA
>JAJZOE010000071.1 GCA_021829145.1 bacterium
TTAAGATTAATCCGGATAAGACGATGTCCACAGAAGTCAGTCTCAACTGTTACTATTGGTTTACCGTATGGGTTAATTATATCTCCCAAGTTATTACCTTTCCCTACAGGAGCGGTTGGTGATTAGAGGCAGAGTTCAAATATATTGGCGTTCTTGTGCGTATTTATTTATGTTTCGCTTCAATATATCTGTGGCTCTACCTCAGATCCTTGTAGTTCGTTAATGTGCACAAGCTTTTCTTCTCGGTACTCAAGAAGAATGAGTTTAAGCACATCTCCTAATTAACGGCGAATGCCAAGCTTTTGGATCAGTTCCAAATAAACTTTGCTGTCTTTATCTGCTATATACCTTAACAGCCTACGCCGTTGTCCAACCATTTGAAGCAATCCACGCCTGGCCATGAAGTCATGCTTATGAAGCTTCAAATGCTCAGTCAATTGCTTAATACGCTCAGTTAATATGGCGACCTGTGCGCTGGCGCCACCGGTATCAGACTTATGAGCCTGAACGCTTTTAATCGCGCTGGCTTTTTTCTCACTTGTTATCATTCGAACTATAGTTTAACAAATAGATACCCTTTTGACAATAGATATAAGGAGATTGACTACAGATCCATCCGGAGAAGCTGACCAATTGTTTGTTCAGTAATGTCAGCAGTTACAACGGCATGGTCAATTGAATACAATCCTATGCTAGTTCTTCTTAGCTCTTTAGTATAGGCCGTTCTGTCCAGGTATGAGCCAATATCCTCTACCAATGATCTTATATAAGTACCACTGGAAACAGTAGTTTCAAATTTAACGTCCGGATAGCTATAACTGAGCAAATTTATATCTCTGATACTGACCATCCTTGGTTCAAGCTCAACTGGCTTATCTTCTCTCGCCAATTTGTACGCTCTAACTCCGTTAACTTTAATTGCTGAGTATATCGGTGGTGTTTGTTTAATATCTCCTTTGAAAGACTCTAAGGCTTTGGCAATTGATGTATTGGTTGGCTGGGGAAGCTCTGTCTTTTGTCGGGTTATTTCACCTTCGGGATCACCGGTTGTACTAAGACTATCCAACTCCATTGTAACTGAATAAGATTTATCCTGTTTTAGAAGTTCGTTGGCTTTTTGCGTAAATTTCCTGCCCACCAGTATAATCATTAGTCCAGTAGCAAAAGGATCAAGGGTGCCACTATGACCCACCTTTATCTTTTTGGATGGCATAGATGACGCCTTGGCAACTTTACCTCTTATAAAGTGGACTAGGTCGAAGCTTGTCCAACCACTCGGTTTATCTACTAGCAGGTATCCTTCCATATGCTAAATATATTCAATAGATGATTTCTATTACCGTAAGGGCGGAGAAGGAGGTAGGAAGTCAGGAGGTACAATCGGGGGTGGCACTTGAGGTGGAGCATTTGGGTCTTCGTGCTCCTCGGGAGTAACGTGTTCTTTAACTTCAAAGTTATCAGGGTTAAAGGTCGTCAAATTATCGGCTGACGGCGGTTGAGGACCAAGATCAACGTTAATGGCATTTAATGATTGTTGGGGTTCAGGGTCTGGTAAAGGACCGGCCTTTAATGCATCATTAACCTGGTCCCTTAGAGCATTAAGGTGAGGACTTGCTACTGCATTCTCTATGTCTATTAGAGTCTGCCCTTCCCTATCTTCAAACATTGGTTTTACTTCCTCCTTGGCAGGACCAGCTGGTGGCTGTTCACCGGGAATCTGTATCTGAGCTGGCGGCTGTTCTGGTTGCGGCTGAGTCTGCAGATGCGGTGATCTTGTTTCCGGCACCTGGGTACTTCCCATTTTATTTTCTAGTTGAGAGCTGTCGACTGGCGGCAAATCCCAAGAACCATCGTGTGTTTCCTCCAAATTACCTGGAACGGAACTAGCCGAAAATGGCACATTATTCCTCGGAGGCTCAGTAATTATCTTGCTACCCTCAATGCTTTCTTGAGAACCTGATTGTAGATCGACTTCTGGCGGCTCTTGAGAAGCCAAACTATAATCTTCATATCTGGTTCCAGACTCCGTTTTTAGCTCGTCATCCTTAGGTTCATCGTTAGCGGCTTCTGTTTCTTCATGAGCTATCTCTAAAGTACCGTCCGGAGAGGCCTGATTTTCCGCTGGTTGTTCTTCTTGTTTTGCTTTGTCCCCATCCGCTGTTTCACTTTTATTTGCAGCTTCAAGTTTGTTGGCTACCAGCTGCTGGTTGGCGCCGGCGCTCATTAAAGCCGAAGAAATACTCATGGTATGGGGAGTAGTTTTATTGTTGCTGAATCGATTAGTTTCGGCGACTACTCCGGTAAGTAACGCAGTGGCAATTTGCGGGTCAATCTTCGTTTCGTCAATACCTAAACACAGTTCATAAGCAAGTTCGGACAAGCTACTGGCGCTCTGATCAGTCCAATTAATGGACCCAAGGCCACTCTCGCCGGTTATATTAATGGTAGAGACAACGGCGTCATGGAGTATACGGCCATGCGACATAATGGCATTATCCAGATCTTCTTGTTTGCTAACCCCTAAAGCCACGATAGCGTCAACATTGAAATCTCCTTGGCTAAACTCCAGATCATCAGCGCTTAAGCTAGTATGATAAGGTGTTATGAATATCTTTACCACCCTGTCTTCAACCTTATAACGTAATTTATCAGCCTTGCTTTTATCCAAGGCAATAATAAAGTCTCTTAAACTATCGGTTGTTTTTTCGATGGTAGCTTCTGGTTGCAAGAACTCCAGCGCATTGGGAATGTCGCCACTGAAAACAGCAGTCGCATGCTTTCCTACTTTGTTGAGCCATAGTGTTATGCCAATGCAGGCGGCCAACTGGTCAACATTAGGGTTAGTACTAACCGTTACCAGTATATTATTCGCTGCTTTTAATCGCTGTATTAGCTGAGTTTTAGCGTCTTCCATTTTTTCTATTTTGGTCTTTGTACGTTTACTTTGATGCTAGCATATTTATTGACAGAAGTCGATATATATTTGCCAAGGTGGCCCAATCTCTAGTATATTTAGTATCCGTAAACTTAATCTAAAGAGTAAAGTAAATGCCTATAATTAAATCAGCCAAGAAAAGAGTACGAGTAGCCCATAAAGCCTCAGTACGAAACAGTAAGACAAAACGTAGCCTGAAGTCGGCACTCAAGAATTTTAGCGCCAAGCCTAGTAACGGATCACACGCCACTGCCCAAAGTAAAATAGATACGGCGGCCAAGAAAGGCATAATCAGCAAGAATAAAGCTGCCCGACTTAAATCTCGCGCCGCAGCCAAAGCCAAAACCAGTAAAGTTAAGCCTGCTAGCACTAAGCCAAAGACAACAACTAAATCGGCTGCTGCTAAGAAACCAGCCGCAAAGAAAAGCAGCGGCTCTTCAACAAAGAAATCTTAAAAGCTGAGCAGAAAATAAAGCAAGACATCATCAGCATTTACAGACTGAGTCTTTAGCTTGTCATCCATAGCCAATAAGGTAACTGTTCTCTGCCGTATTTCTTCTTTACTGATCCGTCTAGCTAGTGACATGGTTCTAGATATTACCGACGGGTAGGTGCCTAAATCATTTGCTATTTGCATTGGGTTTCTTGAGCCAGCTGCCTGAACCGTTGCTATCAGATGCAGCTGCCAGGTAATTAATCCTATAATCTGTATTGGCTCTACTTTCAGTGCTCTTTGCTCACTGTATAAACGAGCTACCTTGCTCTTATTGCCGGAAAATGCTGCCTCAACCAGAGCAAAGATGTCGCTTTGCGGACTCGGTTCCACCAGCAGATCAATTGTTTCTTTAGTAATGTCCTTATCAAATAGAAGAAGTTTATTAAGTTCAGCCGATAGCATTCCCTGGTTAAGCCCGGTTTTTTCTATCAAATACACCGCCTCTGTCCGTTTGATAGAGCCGCCTAAGGTTTTGGCCTCGCTAACCAGCCAGTCTGCCAACATTGGTTCAGGTAATTCCAATGACTCCCTAAGTTCAGTTTGTGATTTTAGTTTATTAAATAGCTTGCTACGCTTATCTATTTGCGGCTCTATAATAATCAGTTCGGTATCAGTATCTACTAGAGCTAAGAGATCATCAACCCGTTCACTCAGATCGCTGTTTTTACTAAGTCCGCGAAGGATAATAAACTTCTTACTGGCGAATAAAGTACTGGATCCGATCATAGAGATTATTTCATTAGCCTCGTGTTCCTCTGCGTCCAGGCGTTCAATCCCCATATCGCCATTAGTTTTAATAAAGTCAGCAACACGCTTACGGACCAGTTGATCCATCTTATAACTGTTTTTACCTGTCAGCGTTATAGTACTCACTATGTAGACATTATATCCTTAAAGATCTGCCGAGGGCAGCTTCTGGCAATGGGGACAATAGTGAGTGCCTCTCCCCGCTAATCTGGTCTTAATAATAGCCTGATGACATCTGGGGCATGATTGCCCTTCCCGTCTAAAAACCCGAGCGAAGTCCAGATAACTACCTCGTTTACCTTCTGCATCAACGTAGTTGCGGTCCGTCGATCCTCCCTTGTCTAAACTAAGGTTTAGTATTTCTCTAATCGATTGAAAAAGATCCCTATAGTTCGTATCTGTCAAACCTGCCACTTGCGTTGCCGGATGTATTCTGGCGCCCCATAAGCTTTCATCAGCATAAATATTACCAATGCCGGCAACTACAGTTTGATCCATTAGTGCTGGCTTGATTGCAGTTTTACTTCTTTGTTGCAGTCTGGACTTTAGTTCTTGCCAGTTAAAAGTCGGTTCTAATGGTTCTGGACCTAGTTTTTTAAACAGCTCCATGTCGCCAACTTCTAGAGTCGGAATCAATCTCATCCAGCCGAATTTTCTCTGATCGTTAAAATACAAATGACCCCCGTCAGCAAACACAATATTAACTCTTGTCGACTTATCTGGTAATTGGCCGTTAAGAGAGGAGCTTGGATGACCGGCACCAAAATGAATCGAGCGGTTATCAAAGACCAGTTGCCCGGTCATTTTCAGGTGAACTAACAGGCTATACCCGCTATCTAAATCAATTAGGAGCATTTTAGCCCGGCGCCTGACGTTTATCACCTTCGCGCCAATCATAAAGCCGCTAACATCGGTTGGCGAGTTTGGGAAACTTTTAGGGTTGTCGGCGGATATACCTTTAATCGTCTCTCCTATAATTAGCCCATTAAGCCCACGCTTAATTGTTTCGACTTCCGGCAGCTCTGGCATATCATAGATAGTATACTAGGAGACTAATGGACTCGCTTTCGGATATTCTTTCCAACAAAGATTTCGCTATGCCGGATGAGGCTACTGCCATTAAAAGCTACGTGGCCAAAACGTACGCACTAGATGTTAGTGTAACTGTTACTGCTAACGAAATTATTGTTTCCTCCACAAGCGCCGGTCTGATTAGCAGCCTAAGGCTTAATAGCCCTGCTCTCCAAAAAGCTGCAAACACAGCTAAAAAAATAAGGTTTAGGATTGGTTAGCTGGCTATATTTAACCCGGCTGTAATGCTGTTAAAGTCTTCTATTTGATTTTGGAATAGGGTAACTGTTAGATCAAGATTGCCATCGAATGTATGAGGGTCACCGGCACAACTGGTGATCCAATAGCGTTGAATTAGAGTATTATCTGCATTAAACGAGAAGATGTAACGGTTTCCAAGGGGGCAGTAGCCGCTAGCTTGGGAAAGCTTCGGGTCATTATTGCCAATATCAAATTCTGAGTATTCCAGCGATCGTAAAAAGACATGGAAACCAGCTTCTGAATTCGGATATGTTTTTGACTTAATAATGTTGTCGTTATATCCCTGAATAATATTTATGGTCGACGTACTATTAGTAATTATTATCTGGATTTGATTATGGTTAGACCCCGCACCTTCTGGGCCGTCAATTAAAAGAGTAGCCTGGGCCGTCGGGTCATTGGCATATGTAGCAATGGCAGCTTTAGGTTGGGTTGCCGGACCGCCCCCGCTAAAAACAACGATTAAAATGACGACTAGCAATACCAGCGCCAAGGCAACGCCTAAGATAAAGGTTATATTTCGCCTTCCAAACATACGCATATATTACAATATCCTTACATATTTTGCAAGTACTTATATTGTTCTCTGCTAAATAAACAAGCCCTCAGCATTTAGGCTCAGGGCTTGCATTAAATACGACAATTTATCTAGCAGGACAATGAGTTGGTACCCAAGGTAGGTTAACAGTCTGGCCGTACACTGTACCGCCCTTAGTGGACTGAGCAGTAACTAATACGTCTTCTTTGATAGCCGAAACATTGTTGGCACAAAGTTCGTTAGTGCCGTACAAGTCTCTCTCAACAGCATTAACCTGAAAAGCGCCTAAACTTGCATTAACTTCTAGCGGTTCATTACCAAAACTAGTGTGCGTAATAGGAGTAGTAAGAATAATTTCTCGTCCGTTTTGCCTAGCTACTGCACCAATATAAACTTTGCGAACATCGACACCAACACAGCTTTCTTTACCATAGGTCGGTCCGCCATTTACGGTCTCAACGTTCCTGCCTATTGCACCAAAAGACTTATAAAAGTTACTTTCCTGGCCCTTACTAGTGAAGACGTCATTCACCCAAGTTCCGGTAACTGAGTGCATTGCCGCTTCTTCGCAGTTATATGCCAAATTAGGGTCAACCGTTTCTGCTACCTTTACTTGATGCGTACTTGCTTGTGCCTCAGGTAAAGTAACAGCTGTGCCACCTATCAGTATGGCTCCGGCCAAACCAATTTTCCTTACTCCTTTAAGAATCTCACTCATAATCTCTCCGTGATTAGATTTAATGTAGAATAACACCTGTTTGTTGTTATGTCAATTTTTTGTTAATTATTTTGACTTCCCGCCTATCATTACAAGGAGGTATACTTAATATATAAGAGGTGTTTCTTTTCAAATGAGCGTAAAATTGAAGTACGAGACCGGTATAGCAGCAACCATCCAGTTCATTACCATAACCGCGGTTAACTTTATAAGCGGCATAACGAGTACCGTTCATCAGTGTTCAAGCACTGGAGGCAGCTGTTTCAGTGATGTTTTCTTATCGATCATCTATTTTTTACTTTTGACTGTTTGGTTTGGTATCTTATGGGCTATGGGCATGGCTGCCCAGGAAAAAAGAAAAAAGAACCTAGCTTTGTTATTAATTGGCGGCGAGATGATGGTTGCCCTCATATCTTTATTCCAGCTTACTCACCGCACATCTTCACCGGTCAGCCGTATAGGCGGGCTGATAGGCCTCATCTTATCCCTATGGGTGTCCTATCTGGCGATAAGGCTAATTAAGGCTAAAGGCGGCCGTGTCCGCCCGCATAAACGCATCAGACACACGACAAATAGTCAAAGCTGACCCCAGTTATCTCCTATTGAGACATCAACATCCAACCGTACCGGAAGTTCATATACGTTTTGCATAATAGCTTGTATCTTATTGGCTACAGACTCAGCCACTTCGGCCGGACTCTCAACCAATATAGAGTCGTGGATTTGAAGCAGTTGACGGCATTCGTTGTGCTGCGTGCGCAACCAGTCTTCACATTTGATCATAGCCATCTTCATTAAATCTGCCTCGGTCCCTTGGATCGGCATGTTGATTGCCGCCCGCTCAGCTGCCGATCGGATTGCAAAGTTCCGGGATTGTATATCCGGCATGGGTCGGCGCCGACCAAACAGTGTTTCCACATATCCCTGCTTTCTGGCCTGTATTAGAAGCCGATCCATATATTCGAACAATGGTTTCCTGAGCGACTTGTATTTGTCGATAAATGCAACTGACAGTTCCCTGCTCATTCCCGTCGCCACGCTTAATCCATGCGGGCTCATACCATACAAAATTCCAAAGTTTATCGCTTTGGCAGCCGAACGCATTTGTTTGGTTACGTCCTCCGGGCTACGACCATATATCTCCGCCGCCGTAGTTAAATGGATATCTGCACCCCTGTTAAACATACCTATTAGTCCTTGGTCTTTGGCGAGTACCGCCGCTAAGCGAAGTTCAAATTGAGAATAGTCAGCACTAATTAGCTTCTTGCCTTTTCCGGCGACAAAAGCCGTACGGATTCTTTTGCCCAAGTCAGTTCTAATGGGAATATTCTGCAGATTAGGATCGGTGCTGCTAAGTCGTCCGGTTTGAGCCACTGTTAAATTAAAAGTTGTGTGCAAGCGGCTGTGATCATCTACCTGCCTAGGTAACGTGTCAATGTAAGTATTCTTCAGTTTAGCAATCTCTCGGTACTTGGAAATAAGGTCTATAATCGGATGTAACCCCCTTAATTTGTCCAACTCTGTGGCCGCCGTACTATAACCGCTCTTCCCTTTTTTGATGCCGTTAGTCTCAAGCTTAAGTGTATTGAACAAGACATCTGCCAACTGTGAGGGACTGGCTATGTTAAACTCTTGGTCGGCATAATCGTAAATTTCTTGCTCAACGCCGGATAACATATCGTCGATTTCATAACTAAACCTCTTAAGGTATGCCGTATCTAGCTCGATACCAGCAATTTCCATGCGCGCCAGTACCGGTATAATAGGCCATTCAATTTTTTTTAACAGAGCCGGGAAAGCCTCAACTTCTTTAATTTTTTTGATCTGGACTTCTTCTAACGCCTTTATGGCGCCAATTATTACCGAAGCGTTTGAGCATAGCTCATCATCATCAAGATCCTCTAATGAACGTCCCTGGTAATTTAGTTCTGTCTGGGCCATTTCAGTTAAAGTTTGCTCTCTTCTCAAACTATTTAATACAAACCCAGCAATCAAAGTGTCATGAAACACCTCCGGTGGATCGATACCTAGATTAATAAGCACCTTAAGTGTTGATTTAAGATTATGTCCGACAAGAGGCGGTAAAGTTGACAGGAAGTTTTTTAGTGCCTCTTTGGATAAGTTACTGACTACGAGTACATAGGTATTCTTGCCGTCGAGACTGATTATTATAAACTTGGCACCATTTCCGTGAGCCTTAGCCGATCTGGAGGATACATATAACTTATCTACTTTTTCAAGACTAACATCTTTAAGCTTTTTGTCGCTGTTTACCATTACGCATTTACTCGGAATAATGTGCATTGCACTGTATTCAGCTTGGTTTTCAGCCATTTTGGTACTGAGAACCTCTGGTAGCTGCCTTAGCAGGCTACGAAACTGCAGTTTTTGCATCAGCCGGGACAG
>JAJZOE010000048.1 GCA_021829145.1 bacterium
TGGGTGCTGGGATTATCGATTCTTATAAATTTCTTAAACAATTGCTTTAAGTCGGCTTTACTCATACCCACTCCTTCGTCCGTGATGGTTACTATTGTATTGACTTTATCTTGATGAACAGTAATGGTTACGCTTTTACCATCTTTTGAGTACTTGCCGGCATTATCTAAGATATTGTCAAAAACCATTAATAACAATTTAGGGTCAATTATTGCCATAATTGTAGTTTCGGGCTTATCGAAAATAATGGTTTGTTTCCGAGCATTAAACAGGCTTTCTTGGCCCTCTATGGCCTTTTCAATCTGAGCCGTGACATCACAATAGGTTTTGTCCAGATAGACTTTTCCGGCGTCAACTTTGGCAACTCTTAACAAGTCTTCTATAATTTCCAGTTGCCGTTCGTTACTTTTATAGGCAACTCCAAGCATATCTAGCTGTTCCTTATTCAACTGCCCCGCATATCCCATTTGCAGCATACCCACATATTGTTTTACTACTGTTGCCGGTGTCCTCAGTTGATGAGAGGCCAAGGAAATAAACTCTTCTTTGGCATCATTTAGCCTCTGCAATTGATCTCGCTGATGGATAATATTTTTTGTCATTTCTTCTCTGTCTAGTTTTAGCTTCCATTCATCAGTAACGTCTTCCAATGCAAGAAGAATCAGCTGCTTACGATCAACTTGTCTGGCATTAAGTAAAATAATCTTAGGTCCTAGCTTAGGAAAATTATGCCTAACGACATAATTTGTTAAAACTCGGTGCGCCGGCAAAATATTTTCTAGTAATTCACGAAGCTCCGGAGAATCCCATTGGCTGTTACCCAGATCATAGATTCTTTTACGCTCCGTGTCTGATTTAGTAACTTTAAATTTACTATAAAAAGCTAAGTTGGCTGTTACAACTTTAAGATTGTTATCTAATATAATGAAAGGCTCGCGAACGGTTTCTGTTATCTCTTTATAATATAAGAGCTGCTTTTTAAGAGCGTTAATGCGCGTATCCTGATTAACCATTTTTTTGTGGACTTTTTGAATATGTTTATCGTCATTCATAGTTAAATCCTTAGAAATCCGACATTTATCAAGTATTAAACTGCCGTAACCCAAGTGTGTGCTTAAAATGTTCGGATTGATGTATTATATTTGACTAGCCTTTAGAGTAATCTATGCTATGTGTATCTATAGCTTAAAACATTTGGCTTAGTAAATTCAGGTATTACGCGTTTGCCAAGTAGGCTCTGGTTGCTGGCCTGGTAATGGCAGCTTTCTGTTCGTACCAAGTTTGTCCTGTTTGCTGACGGATCTTCTCTAATTTCAGGAAGGCTACCATACAGCTGAAGATATGGATCTTCTGGGCGTGAGTACGCTGTGCAGAACAGTTACCAATTCCGGTGGTTTGCTTGAGTCCCTGGTGAAAGGTTTCAATCGGCCAGCGCTGTTGCCAGTGGTTGGTTAGAGCCTCGTAATTCGTAAGGGTTAGGTCACTGCTTGCCAGGTACCTCGTGTCCCCATTCTTGAGGACTAGCCGAGCTACCATCACCTCACCATAGCCTTTGAGCCAGACGCGCTTGACGGTTCCATCGTCAAGATCCAGGTCACTCACGGCTACGAATTGGTGGGGAGTCAGTGAAATTAAGCGGTTACATTTCAAGTCTGTTACCCAGTGCCAGCCATGCTTGCGAATGGCCTTGAGATTATCCAGACTGCCGTACCAACTGTCGAATAGCACGTATTTAGGAGTAAAGCCACGCTTCTCGGCCTTGTCTAACATGTCCCGAAAATGGTCATTCTTACCTTTACCATCATGGTCAGGAGCATACAGCCGGTAGTCTACTGGTACGTACTCAGTGCCGTCTGTCCACAGCAGGTTCACAATACCAATACCATTAATCTCCCTGTGCTCCCGGCCTGAGTATTGGTGTCGGGCAAGGTCAATGTTTTTGGCAAAGGGTTTAGAAACCACGGTGTCGTCCAGCACCAGGTAGCCCTGGTCAACGCTAACCAGTGGTTTAGCAAACTGCCAGACATCTTGCGGTTTAAAGTCGGCCTTCATGAGCCAGCGAGTGACCGCGTCGTGACTCATCTGGCCACTTGGCTCTACCCGAGATAGCTCCACACCGGAGTACCGGTTCTGGTTAGCAACCAGGAAATCTCGGTAGAGGTTCAGATTACATTTTTGTTTTTGAGCCATAGATCTATTCCTTTCGGAATAGATTGTGCACCTAAACGGTGCTACTGCTCAAGTCAAACGCGTAATACCTGAAATTGTCCGAGACTTGGTCTATAGTTTGATTTATTTTAATACATTAATAAAGAACTTGCTGGCTATGGCTTGCGCTTTTACTGATAAGATATCTACAGCTATACTATGGCTGTTGCCTTAAGCATTGAAAGTGTAAGTATTATTAGTATTGCCTTGATTGGTGATATGCTAGCCGTTCATTGATAGCTCGTTGTTATACCAAGCAGAAAGTTGCTGAGCGGGCTTAGTACTAATAAATAATGCGTCATAACTGATCACTTCGTATTTGTAACTATCGAACATCTTTTGTTGCGAAGGACTATATATGGGTACAATTTAAGTAGACTGTTCGTAACATTCTCGTTGACTATGGGCTTATTAGCTAGTTCTAATTGACCATTATTAGATACTATATTATTTGTATTGCCCTATAAGCCTGGAATTTTAATAAAGTCTGTGACAATCCAAAGACCGACAACTCCTGTAACAAATACAATCATTATATTGCCAATAGGGTTCATTATTTTCCCCTAGATAATATGGCAAGTATGTTCTTATCGAAGCGAACTCGCTATAAATATATTAATAATTCCGCAGAACCGATCGCTGTTGATTAACAGCTTTAATAAGTCAAAAATTAAGCAGCTTTATAAAGGAAGGCGTATGGTGGGTTTTCTGTTAGGTTTCGTGGCTTTGGATTTAGGGGCTGGGGATTAAATTTACTTAGTCCTAAACGGGCCAAACCTTTAATAAGTCCGCTTGATGGATCGCGAAAATAGTTGTTCTCACTGGTTATAAAAGGATTGAAAGGTTGGTTGTGATGACGACCGTGCCTGGCCTCGCCAGCCGTAAAAAACTCAAGATGTTTAGCAAAGTCGCATGCGAAAGAACCGTTCTCGTCCGGTACAGGCTTTTTAGTACCGACCATTACTTTAAGTAGATCCACTATATTATCTGTTTTTCCTGTATGGCCCAGGGAATTAACGCCACCCCCTAAAGATAGTACGGCAGCTATATAGATCCCCATAGTCATTAGCCCGCGTTTTGGTCCACGTAGAGCAGATATTCCAACTCCCGTAGCAACCAAGCCTAACATCCGCCCATGAGGAGCTTTGTCGATTAACTTTTCAAATTGACTTTGATTTAGATCCACATTCCTTAAATGAGGAGGCCATTCTTCTCGAGGAACATTGTCTGCTTCAAGACCGCGTAAATAAGATACTATCCGCTTGGAAGCCTTAGGATAATACTTAGTTCCATTCTTAAATAAAATATTCAGGTACCCCTCGATAACTGGCGAATGAGGATCACGGAAAGCTTCGACCGGTGCATTAGGGTAGGCCTTTTGGATTAAACCCCATTGTTCTTCATTAGGCTCAGAATCCTGAAAAGCATGGTGAGTTAAGTGTGTCACGGTCCATTCTAATGGTGTCATCCCTGAGAGCAGCCACGTAACACACTCACCGACTCTTTGGGCCCGCTCATCTAGTTCATAACTCTTGTGCGTTCTATTACGGTGAAGGTCGGCAGACATCTCAATGCCCATTGCCATAGCCAAACCGCCTGCAATTAAAGCCGATCCTCCTAATCCGTCTAGTATTTTTTCCATCAAGATAATTATGGCCTACTTATAACGTCTAGCAAAATTGATTCGAAATAAATTTTTATTATGCATCCACTTCTCTAATATTTTATTACTGGTAGACATTTCAAGTTACTTTTTGCTTAGCTAATATTGGCTAAATATTTCTTTATATAATGATAGGCAATTAGACTTATTAGCACCGTAGCCAGAGCTATAGTAATTGTTATAGCGCTAGGGTGCCAGATACCGGCTGCGATCGCCGCTCCCTGAAGAGTGGCTACAATTGACGCGCCAACTGACATCACATATCCCAAGCGCCTATTCTGCTCTATGCTCCGCTCAGGATCTTGACTATGCTTTAAAATTATTGTGGCGGGCGATCCCATTAACAGGGTTATTGCTAAATCAGTCATTAAATTAGACCGGCTGTGTATTAATTTTTTAAGGCCTACTTTGCCGATTGTCTGCCTTATGTGGCCGATAATTTTTCTGGCGAGATTAGCTTCCAGTAAATGAGCGGCTACTATTACGCAGGCCAGTTCCCAAATTAGTGTTATTCCGCCAAAAGCTAATGCCGACAATACCACGCTATGTGTAGCTTCCTCGGTAAGCGCCAACACTCCTAAACGAATCGACTCACTGGTTACCGGATTAATTTCAAGAACAATGGTTGCAACACCTACAACTGTTAATAAATGTCTAAATGGTGACTGTCTCATTGGCTTAGACGATTTTATCTTACTTCTACTTTAGTAATTTATTAATTAATAACAAATAGTAAAGCGTATATTATCATATAGCTAAATATAAGCGGCAGAAACATCTAAAGCTGATAGAATAAGTAGCGCAATGTCGAAAGTTATAATATTATCGCCTCATTTAGATGACGCAGTCTTTAGTTGTTGGCAGTTTATTAATATGCCTGGTAGTACAGTGATGACTGTTTTTGCGGGCATTCCACCGGCCGGTACAACAAAGTTATGGGATAAAATCTGCGGACAAGCAAACAGCGAATTAATGGTATTACAGAGACTTAAAGAAAATAAAATAGCCTTGAAACAAACGCAGGCAACCATAGCTTACCTCGACTATCTCGATAAACAATATCGCGACCAGCCACTTAAAGTAAATGATTTAGTCGGGCAAATACAGAAAGCGGCAACTAAGCAGTCTACATTAATAGCTCCTTTAGCAGCCAGTAAAGTTTTTCGTCATCCAGATCACATTCTGGTACGTCAGGCTGCCATAACATTAAAAGAAGCTGGATACAGTGTGGCATTTTACCCCGACATCCCTTATATGCACCTACCATCGAAACCTACAGCTAACTACTTGAAACGTCTGGTGAAACAATCAAGTAAACTGCTAGGATTTAGTGTTTATGCTCGAGTTAATCTCTTAAGCGAAGAAGAGAGAAATAATAAGACCCTAGCTATGCAAGCTTATAAAAGCCAATATAAAATGACCAACTTAACATCTTTGGGACAGTTAAATCAGCAGGCGAAACGTGATTATGAAATTATATTAGAAGAAAATATCTATAATAATCTATAAACGATGCCGTAAGCATCTGTAATGTTATCGGTAAAGAAGTTAGTAATCCTTGGGCTAACCAAACTAAAAGCTAAAGTTACGGTTAATATAGTAGCTAATCCTAGCGACATACCCGGCAGTAGTTTATCCCTATAACTACCCCTAAAAGCTGGCGGTGTACCGATTATTTGCCGACCGAAAATTGAATTGACGATATAGCCAGTAAGATAATAAAACAAAAAAGTAACAAAGAAGTTATAAAGTATACCCCTTTGCAAACGACGGGCTGAAGTGTATACAGGGTTACCGAGACTGAAACGAAATTTACCGTAATGCCGAAGTTGATGCAATAGCCCAACTTCATCGCCACCTTGCATTAACAATGGATCATACCCGGTCCAGGCGCTTTTTTTGAATGCCGTATTAGTCGCAGTTATGTAAAAAGGGTGGCCAAAAATCAATGAATATATATAGCTAGCACCGAATAATATAATGGTGTACTTGCCCCACCAAGGCGTATCTTTAAACATACACGGTCCACCAACTGCCACTATACCTGGGTTTCTTCTAAACTCTTTATCTATGTTATCTAACCAATCTTTTGAGAAAGTAGTGTCGGCGTCAGTGGATATAATAATCTCACCTCTCGCCGCCTCAGTACCTGCCTGCCTAGCAGCACAAATACCTGGCCTCTTTTCCGTGATAACTGTTGCTCCGTGATGCCTAGCAATACTGGCTGTTGCATCATTACAGTTGTTGTCCACCACGATTATTTCGTAACTGGCAGATGTTACTTGTTGTTTTAATGATAGAAGTGTTTTCCCTATAAAGTCTTCTTCGTTATAGCAAGGTATAACCACGCTAAAACGCGGACCAGCGTTTGTCTTCATCTACCTACATTATAAACTAAAGCTTTATATTTTATCACTATATATCATCACCGTCGGCTAAATTTTTGTTATTATAAATGGACCAATGGAACAAATACAGGGGCATTACACACCCTACTTAGCTTTAGCAGAGGCCGTTGTAGATGCAGACAGTTCACCAGAACTTTTCCTACATTCTTTATTTCCAGAGGCAAGTGAAACACAGTTGGCTTATTTCATTTTGTATACAATTGGCAAATTTCATGATGGAATAATGCTTGGGCTAGAAGTTGCCGGACGTGATCCGATAGATGAAGTATCTGCCTACCAAATAGGGGTGCAAGATGGTCTTGATTATGGCCAAAAAAGCTAATTTATAAATTCTATTTGGTATTTAAGAACCTTGAGTAAAAGGCAATAAACAATAATACGATTCCAATATTTGCAAGTAAACGCTGCCATATATGATGTCTAAAGAAAATCACATCTACCAATAATACAATTACAACTAGGGACAGAATATATATAACGATAATTGATGTCTTGTTCATTTCTGCTTTAATTATATGCTTATTGTAAAATACCATATTGATTAGTCAGCACTTATTACCGACTTTAAACAGTTAGCCCGCTACTATTACGACCTCTAACTCAAGTGTTTAGTTTTAATGTCACGAAAGTGGTTAGTGTTTTTTATTTGTACGAAGAGGAAAATTTGAGATTATGCTGCGAGTCTCTTTAGGTATCTTCTGTTAAGCTATTACGGTGAGCAATAAAACAGCCAAGCTTAGTAAAGACGGCAGCGTTCATATAACAGATGAGCAGATTAATACTATTTCTCATCTAATTGGCGCCTGCCTGGCAGTGCTTGGTGCTGCTTTATTAGTATCGCAAGCGGCTCAGCAAGCTAACGCCTGGAAAATTACCGGTTTAAGTATCTACTCTCTTTCACTATTAGGCCTATTTGCGTTTAGTACGCTTCACCATGGCGTAAATGCAAAGCCTAAAGTTAATGAGTTACTCAGGACCTTAGACTATATATCCGTTTTTCTGCTTATTGCCGGAACGGCAACCCCACTAGTATTGGTAGTTTATCGTAATGTATATGGATGGGCTGTCCTTGGATCGGTCTGGGGAATTGCTGCCATAGGGATTACTCTCCGTGCAGTTCACACGCAGCTTCCCAAATACATAACAAATACACTATATATCGTTTTGGGCTGGATTCCTGTAGCTTTGCTAGCCGATAAGCCGCATTTACCTTTGGGAGCAATATTGCTTTTATCTGTAGGCGGAATTACCTATAGTCTAGGATTTATTATTTATATTTATGAAAAACCCAATATTAAGCCAGGACGATTCGGCTTTCATGAACTATGGCACTGCTTTATTATCGTTGCCGCTCTACTGCACTATCTATTAATGTACCTGTATATACTTAAGTAATTGACGCTGTTACTGTTCAACGAACGTGAGAGCATAACCGATTTTACCAGCTCTACCAGTTCTTCCAATACGATGAACATAGTCATCGTAAGATTGAGGTAGTGAATAGTTTATTACATGAGTAATATCCGCTACGTCAAGCCCGCGAGCCGCTACGTCAGTAGCAACCAGTACTTTAACTTCACTATTCTTGAACTTCTTTAGAACTCGCTGTCTTTGTGATTGTGATTTGCCGCCATGTATCGAATCAGCTGAAAATCCTCTAGCAGCCAGCTCCTTAGATAACTTTTCCACGCTGTGATGAGTGTCATCAAATACAATTGCTTTGCTAGTCCCCTCTTGAATCAGGATATCGTGAAGCATATTTATTTTATTATTACCTTTATACTGAACAATATTCTGATCGACACTGTCGCAAGTCTCACTTAACTTAACACTTATATGTATCGGTTCATGCGAAAACGTCTCGATAATACTTTTAACCCGTGAATCAAGCGTTGCTGAAAAGTAAAAACTTTGCTTTTGTAAGCTAGTGTGCTTCAAGATATGAGTGATATCGTGAATAAAGCCCATGTCTAGCATGCGATCGACTTCGTCCAATACGACTATATTGCAATCTGCTATCTTAAGTGATTTTCGCTCAAGGTGATCTTTAACTCTTCCAGGTGTACCGATAATAATCCTTGGATTATAGCTTAAATCTTTAAGTTGAGGGCCCATAGAGCAACCACCGATTAACAGCGCTCCATCAAGACCACTACCCTTACCAATCGTTCGGCATTGTTGTTCAATTTGTTCGGCAAGTTCTCGGGTGGGTGCTAAAATTATTGCTTTTGAGGTAGGTTCGCTAATAAGTCGATGAAGAACCGGTATTGCAAAAGCCGCAGTTTTGCCTGTTCCGGTATTGGCGATCCCAACAATGTCCTTACCGGCAAGCCCGTGAGGAATAGCTTCATCTTGAATAGGTGATGGAGAGTAAAAACCTATAATTGATAAGTTTCTCTTAATTAGCGGATTAACAGCTAGATCTTTAAAGTTGTTGGTCGGCACATAAGCCGCTTCTGAAACTGGATTAGCTTTTTGAATAAACTTAGAAGGATGAATATACGCCTTTTTTGGTTGACGGCTTTTATTAGATCTCGAGTTATAGCTATGCCGAGCAGAGTGATATGACTGATTCTGATACATAAAAAAATGAACCCTTTATTAAAGTAAGTTAATATTGACTGTTTGCAATGAACATCGAGTCAACGTGGTAGA
The DNA here is from genome assembly GCA_021829145.1 of bacterium. Lineage (GTDB taxonomy): Bacteria > Patescibacteriota > Saccharimonadia > Saccharimonadales > UBA4665 > JAJZWH01. The sequence goes on from JAJZOE010000048.1 coordinate 8,935, forward strand.
ACTTACTCAGGATCCATTAGAAACAATGATATAACTATAGCACAATACCTTTAATAAGCAATAACCCTATTCTTAATATGGGCATACTTTAGTAACAGACTTTGATTGTACAGCTTGTGCGTCTTTGACAAATGCGTGATTTTGCCAATAATTTTTACTGTCTCGTGTCTCGTACTTGTCTCCAGGAAATGCAGGGCATT
>JAJZOE010000021.1 GCA_021829145.1 bacterium
CAAACGTAGCCAACCCCAGTTTTCGGCTTAATTCTTTTTTGTTTAGTTTTCCGGTCTCTATTACTTCGCCGTTTGCCAATACTACTCTTAGACCAGAAACATACGACCGCATATCCCCGTATTTTAGCGAGCGCATACTGCTAGTGTTATTGGCCACCGCTCCGCCAACGGTGGAATATTCGAAACTGGATGGAGCTGCCGGTATAAAATGGTCAAAGCTAATTAAAAGTTGCTGCAGTTTTCCGAAGTTCATGCCGGCTTGAACAGTTACTATTCCTTCCTTCTGGTTCATATATTGAATTTGCCCCATATGGGCCGGAAAAGCCAGCATAATACCACTACCAATTGCCGCTCCGGTGAGATCCGTACCGCTGCCTCGTGCAGTTATAGGGATAATTCGGCCTCTTTCGGCTAATTGCCAAGTAAACCTAGCGGTTTTCCTTACATCATTTTCGTTCTTGGGATAAACAATTACACTTGGCGCAACAGAAAAAATACTGTTATCCGTCGAGAAGTATTTTCGGGCATCACTACTGGTCATTACTTCGCCGACTACGTGCTCTTGTAGGTAATGCGCAACCTTATTCATTGAAGAATATCGTCCCCTCCCTAGGGTTGTAGTAGTTCGTATTTAAAAATAATAGCACAAACGGTATCATTTATGCTCTTTTTAACACAGCTTAACTTTATGCTAAGATAAGCAATGATTTTAAGCGCGAGTGCTGGAATCGGTAGACAGGATAGATTCAGGATCTATTGGGCTTTTAGCCCGTGGAGGTTCAAGTCCTCTCTCGCGCACCATCATACTATTTATTAATACTTATATCTTTTGACGGTCTTAAATGTGTTGTTATCTCAACATGGGGTATGTTACTATCTAGCCATTAGCTAAATAGAGGTGAATATGTCTGCGTCATTTACTATCGTGTTTATCGTCGCCATTCTACTGGCAATAATTACGGTGGTTGCTACATGGAGAATTTTTCAGAAAGCAAACAAGCCCGGTTGGGCTGCTATTGTTCCTTTTTATCAAGGATGGACTCTTGCTAAAGTCGGTGGCAAACCTGGCTGGTGGGGATTAATTGGTTCTCTAACTTTAACATTCAGATTAAATAGCAATCCACACACATCTACCGGATTATTGGCAGTATTTGGGATTATTGGATTAATCGCTTTTATTTTTTACTTGATGATTGACATTAGTGTCGCCAGAAATTTTGGTAAATCTCGCTGGTTTGGAGTGTTATTAGCGTTATTGCCTTTTGTAGGTTATCCAATACTAGCTTTTAGTGACGCAGAATACTTACCGAAATAAGTTGTAAGTTCAACGGCATTATCTTAGCTGTTATCTAACAGGCATTTTATATTTTAATCATATGATGTATAAATAATCATCGATGGAAAGAAGTAGGTTGAGTAAAAACATTATTGACGGCGGATTAGTTGTGCTGGCTCTGGGTGCCGGCATATTAGCTAATTTAGACGGAGGCTCAACTTCCAAGCCTAGCCTTAGCAATAAATATAAACATATTTATATGCGGTCTTATATAGCAAACGGACAATGTTTGAGCGATACAATTTATGATCCGGCTACTGGAGCATCCGTTTCTCTTCATTATGATAAGCAAGCCCACGAGGATATATTGTCCGTAACCCCTTCAAATACTCAAGAAAAAACACTACATTTTACAGCCGGTAAAGATAAAATAAACTTTGCTGACAGCTATACCGGTAGCCTGCTTGTGAGAGCTTCATGCTCAGTGCCTAGCGGATCCTAGGATTTAACTTTCTTATCGGTTACCGCCGCAGTAGATATCTCCCAATTTTGTACATCGTTGAACCTGCCTGCAGGGGAATTTATTTCATGATCTCCCATACCATAAATTGTCTGGCTAGTTATGTATAAAAACCTGGGTTGAAAGAGTCCCAATGCCGGGGCATCACTTTGCCAGGCTGCCAGAAATGGCTGATATTTTATAATTCTCAAAGCCGGGTTAAGCCGGGTGCGACCGGCTTCCAACGCCAAGCTAGCTTTATTATTATTCCAATCTGAGAAATTTAAATTGGAGGACCTTGGGTCATATTGCGATTTATCCCAGTAAACAAAAACGTCAGGATCGATGCCAATAGATATCCCGTTTAAGGTCATATCATAATTATGATTCTGTAAAGTAGTTGTATAAGTGTTTGCCGATTCAAAAACCGGCGTAACATCTACGCCTAATAATTTCCACTGACTAACAAGAGTTCTGGCTACTAACCTGTTCTCCGAAGTGTTAGTGGTCACAAGATTAAAGCTCAGTTGCTGATTACCCTTTACCATCATGCCATTCTTGCCTTTAGTCCAGCCGTCTTGGGCCAATAATTTCTGAGCCTGAGCCAATTGACCGGTTACTTGAGCATATTTAGGATTGTACCCCAGTTGCCCTACGAGAAGTGGTTCGTTGACGGGAAAAGTCTGGTAACCTAACTTCGAGATAATAGCGTTTGGGTTTGATGCTAAAACTAACGCTTTTCTGACAGTTGTATCACTTAATGCGCCATCATTGGTTCGGAAAAATACATAATCGCCGGCTGTCAGAATTCGACTTTGGACGTGCAATGAGTGATCATTCTTTAGCTGAGAAGGCACCCTGTTGAGCCCGGCCACAGCAACAAGCTGCCCAGACGAGAAGGCATTAATCAATTGGCCCTTATTGGCATAAGCATTAATAATGAATTCATTTAACTTAGGCTTGCCCAGAACGTAATGATTGAAGGGAACCAAGGCAACACGTTCATTGGCATTCTGGGGAGTATTGCCATTAACCTGCAGAGCTTCCCAGGAAAACGGACCAGCTCCGATTGGTTTAGTCGTGTTAAAATTGGCGCTTCTTAAGTCCGACACAGCATAAGTTGCTAAGATATGTTTTGGGATAATCCCCATGGTCAAGTTATAAGGAAATGACGCTAATGGGTTAGGCAACTTAAATTGTATAGTAGTCGGGTTAGGCGAAGAGACAGTAATCCCCTGCCAGCTAGAATAGTATGGTGACTGGGCATTGGCGTTTTGGATAGTGTCAAAGGTAAAGACCACATCAGAGGCAGTTAACGGTTTGCCGTCTTGCCATGTCAGATGTGGCTTCAATTTAACAGTATAGAGCGTACCAGTGTTATCTACCCTGTAACTGCTGGCAAGACAACCCACCAATTGGTTCTGACTGTTATAGGTAAACAGGCCGGCAAAGATAAGTCGGGATATGCTGGTATCGACCAAATTAGTAGCATATATAGGATTAACGTTGGTCATCGTTCCCAGAACACCTTCGTTATAGATACCTCCAGGTACAGCCTTAACAGTCTGGTAGTAACTGCTCAGATTCTCGACTTGGTAAACTGTGATTAATGCCAAAAGTAGCCATAATACTACCCAGCCTGAAACAAACCGGCGTACGGCAACTAGATGAGAGAAACGTCCTAAAAGCAACTTATCTATATTCTCTTCAGCCTGACGAGAAATATTTTGTGCCTGCTTTTGCCGGCGGTAGAACACCTTCCGCACATTTTTGCGCTGCATATATTTCCGGTTTATTACTTTAGCCTAATGCACTAAAGATAAGTGACAGTGAAAAGATAAGAGCGCATATTATCGTAAGCTGGAAAATTGTCTTTTCCGTACCGCGCCTGGTGGTATTTACTTCCCCGGCTCCGCCTAAACCTGCACCTAGAGAAGCCCCTCTGGTTTGTACAAGTATCAGGATCGACATTAGTATCATTGCCCCTAATGATATATAGTCATAATTATTCATAATCTCTTTATTACCTCTCTATAATTGCACTTACCAAATAGTTTACCAGGCCAATGACTATCCCGGCAAATATAGCAGCCCAGAAGTTTGTTATATGTAGAGGTGCATACAGCTTACTAGCCAAATAGACAGTAAACCCGTTAATAATCACCATGAATAAGCCCAGACTGAATAAGATAGCTGGCAATGATAAAACTATCAGAATAGGTTTAATCAATGTATTAATGATAGCCAAGATAAGTCCGCCCACAACAATTACGTAATCACTACCGTAAGTAATATTAGTAGACAGCATACCGGCGGCAATCCATAGACCGACGCTACATACCATCCAGCGTAAAAGTAGTCTAGCTATAGGGCTTGGCATATTCATAAATTTTATTTTTCTAAAGCTTTATTGGCAAGCGGGAACTAAGCACTACAACGCCATCATTAGTAATTAAAACGTCATCTTCAATTCGCACGCCAATACCTTCGTCTCCTATATATATACCAGGTTCAACTGTTAGTACTGTACCCGATTTGAGTGGCTGCTGATAATTCCCGACATCATGCACGTTTAAACCCATAAAGTGCGAGGTAGCATGAGGAAAGAATTGACGTATGGTAGTTTTCTTGAGGTTCTTGGCCAGGCCCAGTTGTTTAAGCTGCTCACCAATAAACTTTGTCACCTTGCTTTCATAAGCTTTTAGTTTGACCCCTGGGCCAAGTAGACTAATGGCATAAGCTTGTGCTTCTGTAACCGCTGCAAAAACTTCTTTCTGCCGAGTCGTTGGAGCAGATGTAGCATAAACTCTAGTGATATCTGCCGCATAACCGCATACTGCAGCTCCAACATCCAAAACAACAAGTTCATTGTTTTTAATCGGTTGTGAGTTAGCAGTATTATGCAGAGTACAGGCTCGTTTGCCGGCAGCAACGATAGGGTCAAAAGAGTGGCCGTCTGCGCCCCGGTAACGAAAACCACGAGTAATATCCGCCTCCACTTGATATTCATACTTATATGTTCCCTTAGGGCTAGCTAAAACATCACTAAGAGTCTGAGTAGTTATATCTATCGCTCTTTGGATTGCCTCAAGCTCGACTTCCTGTTTGATCATCCTCATGTTCGCCAGCAGTGGACGCAGATCTATTAGCTCCACGTCTTTAACGTGCTGCTTTATTCGCTCCATTAATCTTTCTCTAGCGGGATTAGCATACATACCATACTGTTCAATGTAAACCGGTGCAGGTGCAAGTGTTGCTAGCTGACCGAATTTCTGAACAATTGAATCAAGTCTTTTCCATCCAGTAATTTCATTAACTACGTCGTTTACTCCTGATACTTCAGATAATGCTTCCTGGTTTATTTGGCCGTCAAACGTAACCCTGGACCCTTCTCTAATCGGAACAATCAGGAATTCTCTATCATCTTCCATAACTAAGGTTATGTCCGGATCATTGATGCCTGTCAGATACCAAAAGTTCGCATCCTGGTAAAAAGAATAGCTGCTGTCAGCGCCGCGTTGAATCATGCCGTTTGCAGTTACGACTATCGGTACTGATGCTTGCAGATTCTGCTTGAGGCTTTTTCGGTTCGACTTGAAGAAATCATTTGTAAATTTGCTGGTCATCTACATAGCTTATCAGATTAGAGGGCTCGGCGCAGAGCTTCTGCTTTAGATTTACCTACCGCCGACTCTAATTCGCTATTGCTTGCCATGGTAATGCCTTTAATCGAACCGAACTGTTTAAGCAGCTTTTTGCGGGTAGACGGTCCAATACCAGGCACCTCATCCAATAGTGAACTTTTAACTCTTTTGTTTTTGAGAGTTGAGTGGTAACTAACAGCAAAGCGGTGGCTTTCATCGCGCACTCTCTGCAATAGTTTTACTATGTTAGTACTCTTAGGTAGAGTTACCAAAATGAAATCGTTGCTTTGCACTGCGTGGCCCCCCAATCGCTGCAGACAACCATGGTTTAGAATAACGTTACTTCTATTTATATCAATCACTATCTGTTCTTCTCGTTTAGCTAAACCAATAAAGGGCACTTTACTCATACTACTATCATCACGAGCATTTATCGCCGCGTCAAGCTGCCCTTTACCACCATCAATTAATACCAGGTCGGGTATTCCCCATCCCTTTAGACGATTAGGTGAAAATCTTCTGCCAATAGTTTCGTTCATATTAAAAAAGTCGTTATTGATATTCTGCTTTGTCTTAAACTTACGGTATTGTGTTTTATTGCTTACGCCATTAGTAAAGACCACCATACTGGCGACTACATCTGTTCCTTGCATATGGGAAATGTCATAGCCTTCTATTCTCTTGGGGTAATTATTCAGCATTAGCAGCTCAACTAATTCATTAAGGCCATGATCCTTAGATAAGTCCAAAAATTCCTTATCACTAAAAACTATTTGTTGAGACAGCCGTCTCAGACTCTCAAGCTGGTCACGTATTTTTGCGGCTTTTTCATAATCTTGATGATTGGCAGCTTTTTTCATATCTCGCTCGAGCTCACGAATAATAGCCACGCGATTACCGCCAATATATGCCATCAACCGACGTAAATTGGCCCTGTAATCTTCAAGTGAAGTCCGTCCATCTTCCAATCCGGGATCTAAACCAAGATAATAATGTAAACTAGCCCGTTTCTGGTTTGGCTGTCTCTTAGTAGCATATGGAAAAACTCGACGGAGAAGTTTCAATGCTTGGCTAACTGCAAACTTTGATGTGTATGGTCCGTAATAGCGGGCGCCATCATCTAGAGGTCGCCTAGTAAAACTGACAGTAGGATAGTCACTGTCATAATCGATTCTGATGTATACCAGAGCCTTGTCGTCCCTAAGCAGAATATTGTATCTGGGCAGATAGCGCCGTATTAATTCAGCCTCTAAAAAAAGAGCGTCCACCTCACTATCTACTTCCATCCATTCAATATCGGCAATTTCTCTTACCAATGCTTCCGTCTTAGGATCCCGATATCTGGTTTTTTGAAAGTATTGCCTCACACGGTTACGAAGCCGGGCAGCTTTACCGATATAAATAATCTCTCCTGTTTTATCCTTATAGAAGTAGACACCGGGATTAATAGGCAGCTGCTTAAGTTTTTGTTGCAAACTATCGTTAATAGCTATCGTCTCCATGTTATTATTTTATCAATTACGAACTTATCTTTTTTTGATCCGGGATAATGTCTCGATTGCGATGCTGTCATCGTCTTTGTGCTGTTTATTGTGTAAGAAGATATTGATTATGGCGAGAACCAAACCTACCACCACGAAAGTAAATAGTAAGACAATGTCATTAGTCATATAACCGTAGACAGCGACGGCCATGCTCAGTATGCCTAGCGTCCGGACCATAAGCTGCTTGGACTCATTACTCATACTTTATTTAGTTCCAGCAACCTCTGTCGTCGCGCAATTAACACAGGCAGAAATTTTATTGACACATTGGTTGCAGGACAAGATTAGTTCATTACATGACTTGTTAGAACAGTTAGCGTAATTAGAGGTTTTGTTTTTGCAGTGCACACATTCACCAATTAATTTAGTCTCATCTGAAGCATTAATATTCATCCGGTTATCGAAAACAAATAACGATCCCTCCCAGAGTCCGCTGTCTCCATATTTTTCAATATATTTTACTATACCGCCATCTAATTGGTATACGTCTTCGTAGCCTTCATCTTTAAGTAGCTTGCTTAATACTTCACAGCGTATACCACCGGTACAATAAGTAATGACTGATTTTTGCTTAAGCTTAGAATACTTAGCCTTAGTGATTTCTCTAGGAAAATCTCTTGTATGATTAACATCCATTACTATGGCATTTTTGAAGCGACCAATTGCAGCTTCCCTGCTATTGCGTCCATCAACGAAAACTACTTCGTTACCTTTTTCTTTAACCAGTTTATGCAGCTGGACCGGAGTTAACTTTTTGCCGCCGCCGACTATGCCGTTGTCATCTACTCGTAACTTTTCCGCTACACCAAAGGTAACTAACTCGGGCCTGACTTTGACACTTAATCTAGGAAAGTCTTCGCGGCTACCGTTACTCCATTTAAAAACAATCTTTTTAAAACCAGGATAGGTTTTGGTATCCTTGATATATTTTTTCAGATCACTCATCTCACCGCCTAGCGTACCGTTAATCCCGTGTTCGGCTATAATCAGTCTTCCTCTCAGATTAAGACTGACAGCTAAAGTTTGTTGCCACAGTTTAATAGCCATTGGGTCGCTAATAGGAGTAAACAAATAGAATAAAATGATTCTTTGCATCGGTAACAGTATACCTTTAGAACTTATGTAACAAAAGATAGATGCTAAGTATGAGCAAGGCAATAATGGAAATCAGTAAGATACCGTTTAATAGAAACGATCTACTGATAGTTTTGGCTGGCTGTTTGCTGGCAGGAATGGCACTTGGTTTAAACTCTTTGGCCTTTTTATGTATTTTTGCTACTGTCGAATTCCCACCAATAGATGGAGACTCTGCGCTAGCCAGCATTTTATCGAACAGCGAAGGTTGTTTTTTTTGTTCATAAAGCTCACCATGATCCCGATCTCTTAATACAGGATCCCGCTCGTAGTCCATTTCTTTTTCAACGATTTCTTTACGCAGGAGCGGACGGATATCTTTCCCTTTTAAGTATTCAGCTACTAAGCGCCTAAGAGCGCGTTCGCTGAAAAGATTATTATCGTACATGTCTTTAAGGTTGGCGCCCTCTACGACAATCTTTTCACTAACAATTAGCAAATCCTCGCGTCTCATGGTTTTAACTTCTTCCGGTCGGAAGTATTGTCTTAAATTATTAGGCCTGATTGCTTTCTCTCTAATTGCCTGCTTTTCGTTAACTATGGATCTCTCTCTTGTTAGAGACATAGAAGCTACTGGCGTCTCAGACGAAATAATGACTTTGCCGATTTGTTCCAATCGGTCTGGCTTAGTCAAATTTAATCGACTCTCTACCTTCGACGACACCGTCTTTTCTACTGGCTCAATTTGGCGCAAACGCACTCTGTTTTCTTTGGTCAGACGTTGCAGTGTTTGCTCCTGGATACTAAGGCTATCCTCCATCTTGTATACTTGCTGTTCTAGCTGCTTACGTCTTGCTTTTAGCCGATTTTGCGCACTTTTGTCGGCCTGCTTTTTTACGACGCGTTTGGCAATTGTT